>NC_014810.2:334536-669072 GCF_000200595.1 Helicobacter felis ATCC 49179
AACAAGTATCCCATCACTATCTATGTGAAGAGCTTGCAGGAGTAGCTTGTGAATCCGATCATACTTGGCGTAGATATTGGATCTAGCAAGATTTGCGCCATTATTGCCGAGCTCAAAGAGGGGGTGCCCCAAATCATCGGAGCGAGTACGCAAAAATCTGAGGGAGTGCGCAAGGGGAGCGTGAGCAATATCTCTCAAGCGGGCGAAATCGTCAAAAAAGCCATTGAGGATGCCAAGCGCATGGCAGGACTCGACTTCGTGGAGAAGGCAATCGTTTCTATTTCAGGAGCTTATACCCAAAGCGTAAATAGTTCTGGGATCATCAATGTGCCCAATAATGAAATCACACTTAAAGAAATCAACCGCGGGTTAGACACCGCCTTGCACAATGCCTCAATTCCGGCCGGGCACGAGGTGATTCATATTTTGCCTTATCAGTTCAAATTAGACAATCAGGACAATATTGAAGATCCGATGGGGATGAGTGGTTCGCGCTTAGAAGTGTTCACCCACATTGTAACCGTCCAACATAGCAGTTTAGAAAATCTGCGCCGGGTGATCCAAATTGCCGGAGTCAAGATCGAAAACATCGTTTTGAGTGCTTATGCAGCCTCAATCGCAGTCTTAAGCGAAGATGAGAAAACCTTGGGCGTGGCCTGTATTGACATTGGCGGGAGCACCTGCAATATCATGGTTTATGAGGGCAATTCCATGCGCTTTAATGGCTATGTGCCCGTAGGTTCAGAACACATCAGAGATGATTTAGCTATCGGTTTACACACCCCACTAGGCGCAGCAGAATATGTCAAGCGCGAATATGGGAATTTACTAGCCGAAGAGAGCGATCAAGAGATCGAAGTGCCCGCAGTGGGACTAGAAAATAAGAAAAATCGCTTCCCGCTAAGATTTGTTCATGAGATCATCAATACACGCGTTTTAGAAGTGTTTAATTTGCTCAATAATGCACTAATTAGTAGTAAGCTTAAAGATAGCTTAGGACGGGGTGTGGTGCTCACTGGGGGGATGACTCATATGCAAGGAATCCAAAATGTAGCAGGAGCAATTTTTGGGAATATCCCTGTGCGCATCGCTAAGCCTGTAGAAATTAGCGGGTTATTTGAAGAGCTAAAGGGGCCCACTAGCGCAGTCGCCATTGGTTTGATTCTTTATGGAGCGGGAGGACATACAAACTATGAAAAAGATTCTGAAAAAACGATTCGCTATCGAGAAAGCCACCACAATACGCAACCCACTTTTACTTACACGCCGGAGCGTAACTATATTGAAACAGATTTAACTAATCTCAAACATAGTGAACCCCAAGAAGGCACAAAAGAGAGGAAAAAGGATATAATGTATCCTTATGGCAACACGCCTAAGGAAATGGGTTTTTTTGAGCGGCTAAAAGAGTGGGGATCGAAGTTGTTTTAAAGGATGATGGGTGACAATGGTGAATGAAGCGGGTATAGGTGTAGAAGAAATCTTTGAAACCAATGGGGCAAAGATTACAGTCATTGGTGTAGGGGGAGGGGGGTGCAATACCATCGCTCATCTCATTGCTACAGGCACTTATAAAGACATCACTCTTATTGCGGCCAATACAGATGGGCAAGCGCTTAAATCTTCAAACGCTAAAAATAAAATCCGTTTGGGGGAAAAGGTAACTGGAGGCAGGGGGGCGGGCATGCGCCCTGAAGTGGGCAAACAAGCTGCCCAAGAATGCGTGGAAATTATTAAAGAGATGGTAACTGGAGCAGACATCGTCTTTATTGCTGCGGGGCTTGGCGGAGGCACAGGCACAGGGGCCGCCCCTGTGATCGCCCAAATTGCTAAAGATGCCGGTGCTCTAACCATCTCTGTAGTTACAAAACCTTTTAATTTTGAAGGGCGTAAGCGGGCTAAGATTGCCGAAGCAGGTTTGCAAGAACTCAAGGCTGTGAGCGATTCGATTGTGGTGATCCCCAATGATAAGCTGACAGGCTTTGTCGCCAAAGATGCTGGTCTTAAAGCCAGCTTTATTCATGTTGATAGCGTATTAGCTAAAGCGGTCAATGGGATTTCCGGGATGATCATCAACTACGGGGAGAACGACATCAATGTGGATTTTGCCGACCTTAAAACGGTGATGAATCACCGTGGATTGGCTTTAATGGGCATTGGAGAAGCCACCGGAGTGAATGCCGCCACAGTGGCAGTAGAAAACGCCATCGCTTCGCCCCTCTTTGACAATGTTTCCATCAATGGCGCGATGGGAATGCTTATCAATTTTGAGTGCCATCCGGATTACCCTCTCCTAGAGATCACCGCTGCAGTGAGCATTATAGAATCTATGGCCGATGAGAATGCGGACATCATCTTTGGGACATGCACCTCCACCAACACACCCACCGATCATGTGAGGGTTACCATCGTAGCAACTGGTTTTGAAAAACCCGCCACTCCTAAAGAAGAAATCAAATCTGAGCCCTCTTTTAGTTTGTCTAAGAGCGCGATAGAAGATATCAAATTAGCCGGCAATGGAGAAACCTATCAAGGTATCGATTTAGATAAGCCCGCCTTTTTGCGCCACCAAAAAGACTAGCCCAATCTCTCTAACATGCAAGTTTTATAACTTGCATAGTGCCCTTGTAAAATCGCCTCTCTAGCCCCGCGCACCAATTCTAAGTAAAAATGCAGATTGTGCAGACTGGCTAGGCGAAAATAACTTAATTCTCTTGCTTTAAATAAATGGTGCAAATACGCCTTAGAATAATGTGTGCAAGTATGGCAGGCGCACGCAGAATCTAGGGGCATGTCGCTGTCTTTGTGGTGGGTGTTTTTAATACTAATTTTGCCCTGCATGGTGAACAGCGTGCCATTTCTAGCGTTGCGCGTGGGCATCACACAATCAAACATGTCCACCCCTAAATCAATAGCTTCTAATAAATCTTGAGGTGTGCCCACGCCCATTAAATAGCGGGGCTTGTGCGCGGGCAAAAGGGGGGTAGTGTGGACAATGGTCTCATACATCTCTTGCGCACTCTCGCCCACTGCCAGCCCGCCGATAGCAAAGCCATCAAAATCTAGCGCGCTTAAATCCAGCGCGCTTTGGGTGCGTAGCTCTAAATTAACCCCCCCTTGCACAATAGCAAAGATATGGTTGTTAGGGCGGGCATAGCGCATGTGATGTTCTAAGCTTTTTTGCGCCCAAGCGGTGGTTTTTTGCACCGCCTTTAAGAGACGATCATAGGAAGCGGGCAAGCCTACTAAATCATCTAATACCATGCAAATGTCGCTATTAAGAGCATATTGAATGTCTAGCACCTTAGCAGGAGTGAAAAAGTGGCTGCTTCCATCAATATGAGATTTAAAAACAATTCCCTCCTCATGTTCTTTTGTATTAGATCGCAAAGAGAAGGCTTGAAAACCCCCACTATCGGTTAAAAAATTCCCCTTAAAACCGCTAAAGCCGTGCAAACCACCCAACTTAGCGATGCGCTCAGGGGTGGGGCGCAAATAGAGGTGGTAGGTATTGCCTAGAATAATGGGAGCGTGCAGGGCTTGCAGGTCTTGTGCGTCCAAACTTTTAACACTTGCTTGTGTGCCCACAGGCATAAAAATGGGGGTTTGCACACATCCATGCGCGAGATTAAGGCTTAGTGCGCGCGCGTGTCCCTCCTGAGCGTCCAATTTTACATCCATCAATGACCTTAACTTTTTTACTATATAATAGCCAAAAACGATAGGAAGTGCTTGAAAAGGGTGATGCTCATCTTGGAGGGCGTGATCGCTAAAAATTTCATAGAAGTGGTCGCAACCAAGTATTTTAGTAATAATTTCTATCTTGTTATCGCCAAAAATTCTAGCTGTTTGCCCGCAAGTTTGCCTAGCACTTTTGTAGTGCACTATTTTGATCCCACCTCTGCCTACCATTTGCATCCCCTTTTAGACGCGCAAGTGAGCGATGTTTTCCTCATCATGGGAGACACCAAAGAACAACAGGCCGTCTATGAAATTATCCGTCAAAAAAATAAGGAAGTGCGTCTTGTTGTGGCTCTCAAAAGTGGGGCAAAGTGGGAGGGGAACAAAGATGATAAGTTGTTATTAATGGACAATGCTCAGATTATCGCCAATAAATGCATCGCCAAAATTCCCAATGTGCCCAATGTGCCTCAGGGATTTGGGTTAGAGCAGGGGGAAGTGATGGAAATTGGCGTGCCCTTTGGAAGTGTCTTTGCCTACCGCCATATTGGAGCTTTGCGCCAAAAAGATTATAGAATTGTGGGGATTTATCGTAAGAATAAGTTTTTTTTGAGCAGTCCATCGACTATCATTCAGCCCCGCGATCAGCTCTTGGTAGCAGGCAATCCAGAAGTGTTAAACAATGTTTATTTGCAAGTAAAAAGCAATGTAGGGCAATTTCCTGTGCCTTTTGGGCGGGATATTTATTTATACATAGATATGCATTTGCAAAATCCTCAAGCTATCGAGCGCGATCTCAAGCAGGCTCTCTTTTTGCATGAGAATCTAAAAAGTCTGGCCCTCTATATCCATGTTCTCAATCCCAAAATCGGTGCTTCTGAAATGCGTGCTATTGAAAAAGAAGATATCCATGTCCATTTAGATTTTAGTGGAAGCACTTTTCATGAAAAATTGCACTTGGATAGTCAAAAAAAGATCGGCTTGGTAGTGGTGGGTAAGGAAATCTTTAGTTGCACTCAAAACCGCCAAACTCTATTTAAGATCACCACCCCCATTTTTAAAACCAATGCTAGGGGACTGGGCGAAATTAAAAAGGGTATGGTGGTGCTCAATACAAGCATGCAACAGAGCGAAGATATCTCTTCTGTGATGTTTGATGTTTGCGCACAAATGAACTTAGACATGCTATTATACGACTTTGATCCGGACAAGCGCTACAAGGTGGAAGTCATTGACAATTACAAGCATCTCTCCCACATTTATAATCGTAAAATCAAAATTATCCGCACTTCTATGAAAAATCCTATTTTATTTTTAAGAAAGCTTGAAACCCCCGTTGTGCAGTTTTTACCCTTTGAATCCTGCATTACTCAAAGCAAACTCTTTTGGATGTTTTCAACCAAAGTTGAAAAGATTGCCTTTTTGAGCGATCTGCACCCCCAACTTTTTATCCCTGTAGCCGAATGATGCGCTTAGACATACAGACAAAACAAGGAGCTTATGCTGTGAGCATTGGGGCATTGCCTCAAGTTAAATTGTCCTGTAAAGCTTTGGTTGTGAGCGATACTCTAGTTGGAGAGTTGTATTTGACTTCCTTGCTAAAGCGTATCAATGCAACACACATAGTAACCCACCTAGTGCCCACAGGCGAGTCTTTTAAAACTTGGCAGACTTTGGAGGGTATTTTAGAGAGTGCCTTTGGTGCGCATTTAAATCGATCGGATTGCATGATAGCTTTGGGGGGCGGAGTGGTGAGCGATATGGTGGGCTTTGCTAGCGCGATCTATAAAAGAGGGATTGATTTTTATAATATCCCTACGACCTTGCTCGCCCAAGTGGACGCGAGTGTAGGGGGCAAAACGGGGATTAACAACGCGCATGGGAAAAACCTCATCGGAGCTTTTCATCCGCCTAAAGCCGTTTACATCGATCCTAGTTTTTTAAAAACCTTGCCCCAGCGCGAGTTTAGGGCTGGGATTGCAGAGATGATCAAAAAGGCGATCTGTTTGGACGCGTCCTATTTTGAGTGGTTGGGCAATCACCCCATAGAGTCGCACTTGGAGGAGGCGATTTTTAAAAGCGTGCAAATCAAGGCTAGAGTGGTGGAACAAGATGAGCAGGAAAAAGGCTTGCGTATGGGGCTTAACTATGGCCATACTTTCGCGCATGCCATTGAAAAAGAGGGTAATTATACGGAATTATTGCACGGGGAGGCAGTGGGGATAGGCATGCGCATGGCCAATGCGCTAGCTTTGCACTTGGGTTTTCTTAAGCATACGGATTATATGCGCATGGAGACTTTGTTGCGCGCCTATGGCTTAGACCTACCCTATCAAATCAAAAACATGGAGAGTTTTTATACCACCATGCAACAGGATAAAAAAAATAGCTCAGGGGTGCGTTTCATTTTACCCACAAGCATCGGAAGTTTTAAAATATGCGATGAGGTGCCCCAAAGCGTGGTGTGTGAAGTGCTGAGAGCATGGGCTTAAGAATCCTTGTTTTTTTATGTTTGCTATGCGTAGGGCTATATGCTCAGTTAGACCCTAGTGCGCTCAAAGCCCAGCTAGAGAGTTTGGACAAACAGCTCGAACCCAACACATGGGTGCAAAAATTCAAGAATTTTGAACATTACCAACAGCTCTCTTTGCAGATTCGCCACTTGCAAGGACAGCTTAGGACTCTCAAGATCAAGGGAGGACATGGCCTGGAGACAAGCGCGTTAGAACACAATTTACAGAGTCTCCAACACCAACAAAAACTTTTAGAATCTTATAAAAACCCTCCCTTTAAAGAGTTAGTAGAAAAACCCCCCATTCTCAACACTCCCACTATCACCAACCCCTTTGCCATTATCGGAGGACTCTCTTTTCTCAAGAGCTTACAAGGGCATTATAAAATCATGCAGGCCAATTTAGGGAGCTTGAAACACGCTTTAACTCTAATTCAAGAAAAACGCGCCCTCTTAGAACAACTCAACGCCCTCAGTCCTAAGCCACAACTCAGCGCACAAATCTCCCAAGAGCAAGTGAAAATCCTCGAATTTCAAAGCGCGCAAAATCTCTTAAGTGCGAGTATTGAGAGTTATGCTAAAGATGTGCAGGCCACGCGCGCCAATCTCCAAGATCAGATCAAAGATCAACTTTTTAAATTGGCTTGGGTGGTGTTGGCTGCTTTGGGGAGTGTGTTATTGGCTTGGTTGCTCAAACGCTTGAGTCATAAATACTTGAGCGGAGATGAGCGCGCTTACACCATTAATAAGGCGATCAACTTTATCAATGCCAATGTCATTGTTTTAATCTTCCTGTTTGCTTATTTGGAAAATATCTCTTATCTCATCACTTTCTTAGGTTTTGCCAGCGCGGGGTTTGCTATTGCTATGCGGGATGTCTTCATGAGCGCGCTAGGGTGGCTATCCATCTTAATTAAGGGAAGTGTGCATGTGGGCGATCGGGTTGGGATTACTAAAGATGGAAATACCTATGTGGGCGATGTGTTGGACATTTCCATGCTCAATATCACCATTTTAGAAGATGTAACTCTCACTACCTACACAAAAAATAATGGGTGTGCCGGGCGCATTATCTTTGTGCCCAATAACTACATTTTTACCGGACTCTTTTCTAATTACACGCATTTGGGCCTCAATGCGATATGGGATAGCATAGACTTCTTGCTCCCTTTTGGCTCTAATTACCAACACGCTATAGACATTGCCCTAAAAATTGCCACCATGCACTCTCAACCTTACAGCCAAGCCACCCGCACACGCTTAAATAAGATGCGCGCCAAATACGCCCTGCGCGCCTTGGATTCTGAGCCTAAAATAGCCCTCATGCCTGAAAAAGAGGGGTTGCGCTTGCATGTTTCCTACTTGGTGAACGCTTATGACACGCTGAGTTTGCGCTCTGCGATCGCCCTAGAGATCACTCAGGCGTTCGAACAGGCGGATGACATTTTCATCACCCCTAAGTCTGCCTCATGAGGTGGTGGCTCTTAGCTTTATATTTTGGCGTGTTGCTAGGCTCTCAAAATGCTAGCACGACCAAAGAAACCTTAATGCAGCTCCAAACAGAACTCACACGCCTTGAAAAACACCTAGACACCAACAACAACATTTGGCTTAAAAAATTTAATAATGTGGAGAGCTACGATCAAATCTATGAGGAAATCCAAAGTATCCAGCACCAACTCAAGGTGCTCAAACGCAAAAGAGGGGGAGACACTCTACAGATCAGCACCCTAAATCACACTTTGCAGGCTCTCAAACACCAAGAGGAGCTTTTGGAACAATATAAGATCAACCCTTTTAAAGAACTCGTAGAAAAACCCCAAATTGGCACGATTCCCTTCATTAGCAATCCTTTAGCGATTGTAACAGGGGTGTCTTTTATCAAAACCATTAAAGCGCAATATGCAACAATGCAACGCAATCACAAGCTCTTAGTGCAGGCTTTAGAACTCTTAGAGCAAGAAGTGAGTGTGTTGACCCAGTTAAAAACCCTGCAGGGGAATAACAATATCGCTAAAAAGCTTTACCAAGAGCAGATTAAAAAAATCGAATTGCAAGGGGCGCAAAAACTCTTAAAAACTAGCATGGATTTATATGCTAAAGACATCGAAGAAGCTAGTGCTAATATCCAAACCCAAATCAAAGCCCAACTCTTCAAACTCTTGTATGTGATGCTAATCGCCTTGGCAAGTATTGTTCTAGCATGGGTGTTAAAAATCATCAGTCATAAGTATGTCCAAAGCAATGAACGCGCCTATACCATCAACAAAGCGATCAACTTCATCAATGCCAATATTATCATTTTGATTTTTTTATTTGCCTACTTAGAAAATGTATCCTACCTTGTAACTGTGCTAGGGTTTGCTAGCGCGGGGCTTGCCATCGCCATGCGCGATTTATTTATGAGTGTGCTGGGGTGGTTTACTATCATTGTGGGGGGTAATGTGCATGTAGGGGATCGCATCAAAGTTTCCAAGGAAGGAAATACTTATGTAGGCGATGTGCTAGATATTTCCATGCTCTATATCACCATCTTAGAGGATGTTACCCTGACCAGCTACATGGAAAATGATTGTCGGGCAGGGCGCATTATTTTTATCCCCAATAACTATATTTTTACCAATCTCTTTGCCAATTACAGCCACTTTGGCATGAAAAGTGTTTGGGACGGGGTAACTTTTTGCATCACCTTTGATTCTAACCACAAAAAAGCGATGGAAATCGCGCTCAACACCGCCAATACGCACGCCAAACAATATACCGAGATGACTTATAAGCAACTAGGCAAAATGCGCACCAAGTATTCTCTGCGTAACACCAGCGTAAACCCTAGGGTTTTCATGGCTTTGCAAAAAGATGGGATTCAAATTAGCGTGTGGTATCAAACCAACTCTTATGCGACCCTCGCGCTCAAGTCTAAGATTTCTAGTGATATTATCCAAGCTCTTTTGCAAGAACCTGATATTTGGATCGCCTATAGCACGACTAAATTTGTGCAAGATATGGGTGATGGGTTTGGCAATAAGGACTACCTACAGGAAAAAGCATGAAACAGAAAGTCTATTTTAAAACCTTTGGTTGCCGCACTAATCTTTACGACACGCAGGTCATGTTAGCGCACTTGAAAGACTTTGAGCGCGTGGAGTCTTTAGAAGAGGCGCAAATTGTGGTGCTCAATTCCTGCACGGTAACCAATGATGCCGATTACACCGCGCGCGCCTATGCTAAAAAGGTGCATGCTTTGGGCAAAAAGGTGTATTTTACCGGGTGTGGAGCGAATTCTCAAGGCTTGAAACTTTTTGAGCAAGGGCATGCCTTTGGAGTCTTTGGACACGATCGCAAGGAGCAAATCAATGCCCTACTCCAAACCCCAGAAAAATTTTTCTATGCAGATAGTCTAACCTATGTAGAGCGTAGCATTGTGCCCGATTTTGTCGGCAAAACCCGCGCCTTTGTCAAAATCCAAGAAGGCTGTGATTTCAAATGCAGTTATTGCGTGATCCCCCTAGTGCGGGGCAAGTCTAGGAGTTTGATCGAGGATCAAATTTTAGATCAAGTGCGCGTTTTAGCACAAAAGGGCATTGTAGAAATTGTCTTGACAGGGACCAATGTAGGGAGTTATGGCAAGGAAACCCGTAGCAATATCGCCCGCCTGATTCAAAAAATCGCGCGCATTGAGGGGATTAAGCGCGTGCGCATTGGCAGTCTTGAACCTAGTCAGATCGATGCAGAATTTTTAGAACTGCTCGATCACCCCATTTTAGAAAAGCATTTACATATTGCCCTGCAGCACAGCCATGACACTATGCTCAAACACATGCGGCGGCGCAACCGCACGCACAGCGATCGCGCCCTCTTAGAGAAGATCGCTTCTAAGGGCTTTGCGCTAGGCACGGATTTCATTGTAGGACACCCTTATGAAAGTGAGGAAATTTGGCAAAGCGCGTTGGAGAATTTTAAGCAGCTCCCCCTCACACACATCCATCCCTTTATTTATAGTCCGCGCTCAGGCACACTCTCTAGCACAATGCAGAATCGAGTCAATGGCAAAATAGCTAAAGAAAGACTACAGATTATTAAAACACAGGTACAGACCAATAACCACGCCTTCCGCCAGCAGGTGAAAGCAGAGCAACATGTCTTGGAAGTGTTGATAGAAAGTTACAAAGGGGGGCTTTATCATGGAAGCGACCAGTATTTTAACCCCATAGAAATCCGCGCCAAAGAGGATTTGCGCGGACAATGGATTCATGTGAGTGATTATGATGTACGAGAAGATAAAAACTATGCGCTTTTTGAATAAAAAGCTGATTTTTGGGGCGTTGGGGGTGTTGATAGGGGCAATTTTTGTGGTGTTTTTGTTCTTGCGCGATCAGGTCAGATTGGTCAGTCTGAAAGATTTCAACGCGCTTTTACATTCAGATAAAATCCAAAGTATCCAGATGGATGACCATTATGTCTATCTTAAAATAAATTTTAAAATCTACAAGACCGCGCGGATAGGTTGGAAAGATGGCTTAGAGTTTCCCACCAATATCCCTATTGAAATCCTCAAAGATGGCAATACAACCCAACAAGTCTTAGATTTAACCATCATCTTCTTTTTCCTTGTGTTGCTATTATTGCTCCTGCGCTTTGCATGGACGCGCAAAAATCTCCCCTTGCAAACCAGTTATGATAGCGTGCTCAAAGCTCAGAGTCCGCCCATGCCCTCTTTGCACGCCACTCTGCCTAGCGTGCGCTTTGAAGATGTCGCGGGCACTAAGGAGGTCAAGGAGGAGCTTTATGAGATCGTAGACTATCTCAAAAACCCCAAGAAATACCAAGATCTAAAGATCAAACTACCTAAAGGCGTGCTTTTGGTAGGACCCCCGGGGGTGGGCAAGACAATGATTGCTAAAGCCCTAGCTTCTGAAGCCAAAGTGCCCTTCTTTTATCATAGCGGAAGCGCGTTTGTGCAAATTTATGTGGGCGTGGGGGCTAAGAGGGTGCGTGAACTCTTTGCTAAGGCTAAAGCCTTTAGCCCTTCAATCGTTTTCATCGATGAGATTGACGCGGTGGGCAAGGCTAGAGGCCACCAGCGCAATGACGAGAGGGAAGCTACGCTCAACCAGCTTTTAACCGAGATGGACGGCTTTGAGGAAAGCTCTCAAGTGATTGTGATTGGGGCGACCAATAAAATTGATGTGATGGATGAAGCCTTGCTACGCAGTGGGCGTTTTGATCGGCGCATTTTTATCTCTCTGCCCGATTTAGAAGAACGCATACAGATTTTAGATTCTTATCTCAAGGACAAGCAACATAGCCTAGATTGTAAAGAAGTGGCTAAAATCTGCGTGGGCTTTAGCGGGGCGATGTTAGCCTCTTTGGTCAATGAGAGCGCGCTCAACGCTCTGCGCCACAACGCCCAAATCATCACCATGAAGGACATTTTAGAGGTCAAGGATAAGATCGCCTTTGGCAAGAAGAAAAATGTTGCCCTGAGTGAGCAAGAAAAAAATCTCTATGCTCTGTATCAAAGTGCTAAGGCATTTAGTGCCTACTGGCTAGAAGTGGAATTTGACAAGGTCTTGTTGATGGGAGATTTTTTGATTGCTAGCGATCAAAAGGTGCGTAGCCAAAGCGAGATGAACAATAGTATCAAGGTGTATCTAAGTGGGATGATCATCCTAGAGTTATTTTTTCAAGAGCACTACACCTTAGCCAAAGACGATCTCAAACATGCCTTTGAAATCGCCAAGCGCATGTGTGAGGATTACGCGATGGGGCATAAATTCATCGGGGATCGCTCCGACATGGAGGCGTTGCTAGGCACATTGTATAAAGAGCAAAAGGAATTTTTGAGCAATTCTAAAATACAGGTGCAGGCGATGGCTAAAATCTTGCTAGAAAAAGAAAAGCTCTCCAAGCCCCAAATCCAAGAGATTTTACATTCCTTTGTATGATGGTGGGCACCTACTTTAGCGGTTTTGGTTTTGCCAATGAGAGCTGGCTTTTTGGCTGGATTTTAGAAAAATGCACGCGCTACGATGTAGCCGGTTTTAGCTATGGGGCTACGCGTGCGCTAGAGTATGCCTATGAGCAAGTTAGACAGAGCAAACGCGTGCAACACCTCGTCTTAATCGCCCCTTGCATGCTCGCCCACAAAAGCCAAGCCTTTAAAAATTTACAACTCAAAGCCTACCAACAAAACCCCCAAGCTTACATGCAAGCTTTCTTTGAAAAAATCGGTTGGAGCGCGCTCTTAGCACAAGACCCCAGCCTAGCGCGTTATACGCATTTAGGTAGTCTGCAAGATTTGCAAACCTTGCTCAACTACTACTATGCCCCTGAAAAGTTAGAGTTTTTATGCGCTAAGGGAGTGCGTTTGGAGGTCTTTATCGGGTTGGAAGATGCGATTATGGACGTTAAGGCATTGTGCGCCTTCTTTAGAAATTACGGCTGTGTGTGGCAATTTAAGGGGGCTAATCATTTGCTCAGAGTGCAGGCCAAATCCTCTTCTTTAAAAAAACCACCATGTGCCGATGGTGAAGCCTATCCCAATACAATGGTTTAACATGGAAAAATTATTAGTGGTGCGTAACGATAAATTGGGCGATTTTGTCCTAGCTTGGCCTGCCTTTGCCCTGCTCAAAGCTTCCATGCCTAAAACCCGCCTCATTGCCCTTGTGCCTAGTTATACCGCTCCCTTAGCGCGCATTTGTCCGTATTTAGATGGTGTGATTGTGGACGCCGGGCGCAACGCTTCCAAAAAGGCTAAAAGAGAGACCTTAGAGCAGATTAGAGCCCAAAAATTCCCCGCTGTGATTAGCTTTTTTTCCACCTCTTATAACGCTTTTTTGCTCTATAAGGCGCATATCCCCTTCCGCCTTGCCCCTGCCACCAAGCTTATTCAATTCCTTTATAATCACCGCTTACGCCAACGCCGTTCTCTCTCTATCAAGCCCGAATTTGAATATAACTTAGACTTGGCACGCTATTTTTTAAACTTGCAAAATCTTGAGGTGGTAGAACCTAAAGGTCCCCCCTATTTGTGTTTTGAGCAAACAGAAATCCTAACTCAGGCAGATATGTTAAAGCGCAGATGGGGATTGGATAGTGCTAAACCTTGGGTAGTGGTGCACTCCGGAACAGGAGGCTCTTCGCCTAATTTATCTTTTCAGCAGTGGACAGAGTTGATCAAAGGTCTTTTAGATCGCTTAGATGTGCAGATTATTTTAAGCGCAGGACCTGATGAGAGTCAAAATGCGCACGCATTAGCTGATTCAATAGGGCATCCTCATATCGTGGTGTATGATAAAAACGAGGGGATGGTAGATTTTGCGCGTTCCCTAGCCTGCGCGCATTTTTTCATCTCAGCAGCCACAGGTCCTCTGCATTTAGCCTCTGCACTCAATGTGCCTACCTGTGCTTTCTACCCTGCGCGCGCCTCTGCTGCCCCCCTGCGTTGGCAACCTATCAATGATCCTTCCAAACATTTAGCTTTCATGCCACAGACAACAGACACAGAGCAAGAGATGAACATGGCACTCATTGAAATCCCTCAGATTTTAGACCCGTTGGTAGCCTTTATTCAGCAGTATTTACCCCAAACATAACCTAGAGCGTGTTAAACACCCTTTGCAAATGCGCACTGTAGTCTTTAAGGTATTGTTCCACTTGGGGGTTTTTGCTCACATCATTGCAGATAAAACTAGGCAAAGCGCGCATACCCAAAAACTCGTGCGCTTTATGCAGGGGGAAATACACCCCCTCCACACCCACGCCTCCAAAAAATTCCTCTTTCTGAGTAAATGCCTCTAGGGGGGCGTTCCAAGTGAGTGAAAACATGTAGGTTTTGTCCTGCAAAAGTCCACCCGTGCCGTAATTCTTAGTGGGGTTGTCCAAAGTGCGCCCATCGTTTTTAAAGAGTTTGCCCCGCCCGGTGGTAAAAACCTCGTCCATGTATTTTTTGACGACCCAAGGCGCGCCCATCCACCAGCCGGGCATTTGCCAAATGAGTGTATCAGCTTGCAAAATTTTTTCAATCTCTTCTTCAATTATGTAGCCTTGATCGATGTGGGTTTGAGTGGTGCTATGCCCTAAATCTTGTAGGATTTTTAGCGCATGCGCGTGCAGAGTGGCATTGAGCCTACCTTTGGAATGCCCAAATTCCTTAGCTCCATTGAGTAATAAAATGTGCATGGTAATCCTTAAAAACGATGTAAAAAAATATTAGGGGAGATGGTGTCAAAGGGGGGACTTGAACCCCCGACCTCCGGCTTATGAGACCAGCGCTCTAAACCAGCTGAGCTACCTTGACGCAGAAAAACGCCTATTATAAAGGTATTTTGCTTAAAAATAGTTGATTAAAGCATCACATCAAGGGCTTGGTAAGCCTGATCGTAAGCGTTTTTATAACGATCTACAAAGTTTTGATCCAAACCTAAAGCTTTTTTAAACTGACTCTCTTGGATGGCTTGCAGTCCGTCAAATTTGCGCTCGATCGCCTTCGCGTCTTGTTGGATCTGCCCCCCGTAAAAACTTGTGAGGCTGTAGAGCGATTGGGCAGCAAGGCGTTTTTCATTCTCATTCATCCCCGCTGTGGCGCGCAAAAACGCGCTGTATTCGTTGTCGCTCATCAATTCCAAAACTAAAAAGCCATAGGTTTCACGTTTTAAGCCATTAGATTCGCGCTCCGCTTTGGAGACCTCAGCAACCACTTCGGGTTGCTTTTCTGTTTTTGTGGGAGCAGGGGACTCGCCTCTTTCCAGATGTGAGGCGTTTAACAAGGCGTATAAATTAGGTTGGTTGCGTATATCTTTAACTTCCATTGAGTCCATCCTAAATCAAAGATACCTATCCAAAGCAAAAATCAGTCCAACTTGATCTTAAGTCCTCCAATGGTTATAATAAAATATGCACACATTAACATCGCCCTTTTTTCCTTTGGATTTACCCTCGCGCTTTTTTGCCTCCTCTCACGCGCCCATAGACTTTTATTTTAAAAAATGCTCACGGGATTTTAGCGTGTGTGAAGAGCCTCTTTATCCTTTTAGCGGCTCTGGCGATCACACCATTTTAAAAGTGCGCAAGAAAGATCGGAGCACATGGGAGATGTTAAGCTTATTCTCCCAAATCAGCGGGTGCAAAATGGCAGATTTTGGCTATGCCGGGCTCAAAGATAAGCAAGCCATCACCACGCAATATATTTCTCTACCCAAAATCCACGCCCCCGCCCTAGAAAAACACACCCCCACTCTGCTAGAACATGGTATTAAGATTTTAGAAATCAGTGCCCACAGCCATAAAATCCGCTTAGGGCATCTCAAGGGCAACCACTTCTTCATGCGCTTAAAAAAGCTTAAACCCACAGATGCGCACAAAATAGAGCAGGTGTTAGGTTTTCTTAAAACTTATGGCTTTCCGAATTACTTTGGAGCGCAACGCTTTGGCAAGAGAGGAGACAATTTCAAACAATCCGCCCCGCGTTCTAAAAAACTCAACGCCTTTTTTCTCTCTAGCTACCAAAGCCATCTCTTTAACCACTGGCTCAGCGCGCGCATGCGCTTGAATACTTTACTAGCCCATTTTTCCGCCCAAGAACTGCGCGCGGAGTTTGCAAATTTAAAGTTAGATACCCTCAAAGCTCTACAAGATCAAGAACATTATTTTAAACTCCTAGAGGGGGATATTCTCTGTCATTACCCCTTTGGAAAATACTTTGTGCATGAAGACCCACTCAATAGCGCGCGCTTGATCACCCAAGAGATCGCCCCCACCGGTTTGCTCACCGGACAGAAGGTTATGCATGCTCAAAATCTAGCTTGGTCTTTAGAGTGCCCCTATGCCCACCCCCTTAAAGCACAAGGAGATCGCCGTTATGCCCTTGTCTTTCCTGCTGAGGTGCGCTTTAGTTATATCTCCCAAGAAGCACAGGGAACATTAGAGTTTTTTCTACCCAAGGGGGCGTATGCGACCATCTTTTTAGAGGAGATCGCCGGACGCACCCTATTTTCCTCAAAGGAGTTAACATGACCTTTGATCAAATCATTGCCCAAAATCAACGCAAAAGCTTATGGGTGCTCCTCACTTACGGGGCGACTTTTGTATTCATTGGCCTGCTCGTGGATTTAGTGCGCATTAATGCGCCTAGTCTAAGCGTGGGTTTAGTGCGCTTGCTCAGTTTTCAGGTAATGCCCACTATCACACTAATCATGCTTGCGCTAGCTTTGGGGATCATTTTCTTTTGCATTAATAATTCTCAAGCGATCATGCTCTCGGGCAATGAGTATAGACTCATCGATCCTAGCCAAGTTTTGCGGGGCAAGGAGCGCATGCTCTCTGAGATTTTAGAGGAGTTATTACGCGCTTCTAATACCCCCTTTAGACCAAAATTGTATGTCATGGACGCGCCCTTTATGAACGCCTTCGCTAGCGGTTGGGATGCTAATAACTCCCTCATCGCGCTCACCACAACCCTTATTGACAATTTAGATCGTGAGGAATTAAAGGCGGTGATGGCGCACGAACTTAGCCATATTTTGCACGGGGATATCCGTTTGACCATGTGTGTGGGGATTTTGAGCAATATCATGCTCTTGGGGGCAAATGTGGGTGTGTGGGCGTTTTTGGGAGGGCGCAATGAGAGTGGGGCGCGCACAGCGCGCACAATCTTGCTCGTGTTGCAGTTTGTTTTGCCCATTTTTAGCCTGCTCTTGCAAATGTATTTGAGTCGCACACGCGAATTTATGGCAGATAGTGGGGCAGCTCACATCATGTGCAATAGCGCGCCGATGGTCTCTGCCCTACAAAAGATCGCAGGCAATTACTCTAGCCACGATTTTAGCCAAGCTGATCCCAACCCCACAAGATTAGCCAGCTACATTTTTAACCCCGCCGAGTTATTTAACACGCATCCTAGCATCGAGCAACGCATCGCACTCTTGCAAAGAGGGCGTTAATGCGAGCTTTATGGCTTGAGTTGTGCGCGCGTATAGGGGAAGACCCCCAAAGAGAGGGGCTTAAAAACACTCCCAAACGCCTTAAAGAACTTTGGGATCACCTCATGCAGGGCTATCACTTAAACCCGGAGCAAATTTTACAGAGTGCCTTTAGTATTGAGCGTTGTGATGGGATTATTGTGCTCAAAGACATTGAGTTTTATAGCATGTGTGAGCACCATTTACTGCCCTTTTTTGGGCATGTGAGTGTGGGTTACATCCCTAGAGATAGGGTTGTGGGGTTGGATGCGATCGCCAAGCTTGTAGAGGCGTTTTCAAGGCGTTTACAGATTCAAGAACGCTTGAGTGAGGAGATCGCGAGCACCTTTGAGCGGATTTTACAGCCTAAGGGCGTGGGGGTATTTTGCGTGGCCAAACACTTATGCATGGCGATGCGCGGGGTGCAAAAACAAGATACTTTGGTGAAAACCAGCGCACTTAAGGGGCTGTTTAAAAGCGATGCGCGCACGCGTGCGGAGTTTATGCAATTGCTATCTTAACTGCGCGCCTGCTTGGAGAGGCAGAGCACTAGCCCTAGAGCCAGCGCGTTAGCAATGATAGAACTCCCCCCATAGCTCAAAAAGGGCACGGCGATTCCCTTAATAGGGATGATCCCACTCACCCCAAAGGCGTTAATGATGAAGGAAAAGCCCATGAGTAAGGCCACGCCCAAGCAAAAAAGCATGTGTTTGGGGTTATCTAGGCGGTTGGTGATCTTAAACATCCCATGCAAGAGGGCTAGCATCAAGCCCACGCACACAAAGACCGCTACAAAACCCAATTCTTCAGAGAGTCCGGCTAAAATCATATCCGTATGCACCTCGCTTAAAAAACCTAGTTTGACCACCCCCTCGCCCAAGCCCTGCCCAAATATCCCGCCATGCTTGATGGCATTAGTGGCGTGATAAATTTGATAAGGTTCGGGTAAGTTGTCGATGCGTAGACTATTAGCAAGCTTAGAGGGCAAAAGGGAGAGGATCGAACTTTGTAGATTGGACCACCAGAGTTTCATGCGCAAAATGCGGTGCGCGCTAGTGAGGATAGCGACCACACCAACACACAGCGCGAGGGTGAAAAAGATTTTAAAGAGTTTAAAACTCCCCCCCGAGAAGATCAACAAAAAGCCTAAGACAATGGCTAGCAAGATCACCTGTCCTAAGTCGTTTTGCAACACTCCGATAAAAAAGGCTACCAGCAAAAAGAGCACAAAATAGGGGATAAGGATCATCAGCTCCTCTTTGACGCTGGCTTTTTCTTGGTTAAAGAAGGTGCGCGACAAACTCCAAGAAAGAAAGAATACAAAGCCAATTTTAAAAAACTCTGTGGGCGCGAGCGAGAAAAAGGGGAGGCGAATCCAACGCTTGGCTCCCCCCGCGCTAGAGGACATACTCTCAGGTAAGAAGTTCATCAGCACAATGAGTAAAAACGAGCTAAAAAAGAGTACAAAACCTAGTTTAACAAACCATTTATCTGGGTTGAGCCAAGAAATCCCCCACATGAGCACTATTCCCACCCCCACAGCCACCGCTTGGCGGATGAAAAAATGGAATTCTTGGTAGCGGTAGAGTAAAGTGGTGTAAGTCGAAAGAGAGTAGCTCATCACTACGCTTAAGCCCATCAGTAGGCACGCGTAGAGGAATAAACGCTGGTAAGCCATCCAAAGACCTTTGGAAAATATGTTTGGAATATGTGCTATAATTATACAAAATTTTGCAGACTTGGCTTGTGAGGTTGTGGAATACTCCTTGCTTTTAAGTCTCTTAAGAAAGGGTTCTTATGGATTTGTCTAAAGCCTATCCTTTAGTGTATAAGGCGATGGATTACCGCGCCTTGCGTCAGGATTTGATCGCGAGCAATATCGCCAATGTGGATACGCCTTTTTACCGCCCTAAGGATTTGGATTTTGAAACCATGTTAGCCCATAAAAAGGCAGAGGTGTTTGATCACCAAAAAGACAAGCATTTAAAACTTGCCGAAACCAATCCGCGGCATTTAGAGCCTAAGGATTTTGAAGATAATAAGGCGACTATCTTTTTTAGGGATGGGCATTTAGCTAAGAACGATGGGAATAGCGTAGATATTGACATTGAGACCTCAGAGATGGGGAAAAACTCAACTATGTATTTAGCTCTGACCACCGCACTTAAAAAACATCGAGGTATCGTCAATTACGCCATTGACGCGGCTAAGAATATTTAGAAGAAAGGACAACCATGTTTTTATCTAGTTTTGACATCAGCGGTTATGGATTATCTGCCCAAAGAGTGCGTGCCAATCTCATTTCTTCTAATATTGCCAATGCCAACACCACTCGCACCGATGAGGGTGGGCCTTATCGCCGTCAAGAGGCGATTTTTAAGTCTTTTGATTTTAATAAAATTTTAAATGAAAAACTTGCCCAAAACAACAACTTGATGGAGTATGAAGACCCCTTAGATGAAAGTGATGAGATTGAAAAGCCTAATCCGCCTATTACAGGGGTTTACATTGAAAAAATCGTGCGCGATGACAAAGCCCCCCTACTCAAGTACGACCCCACCCACCCGGACGCGGACGCGAATGGCTATGTGTCTTACCCTAATGTGAATCCAGTCGTGGAGATGGCGGATTTGATCGAGGCCACGCGTGCCTATCAAGCCAATGTGGCGGCATTTCAAAGCACGAAAAACATGGCAACTAACGCCATTGGCATGCTACAAGCTTAATTTACAAGAAAGGAGATTCTCTTTTAGACTTAAAGATTAGCTGAAAGAGACGATAATAGGTGAATACGATGCAAGGAGTCAACATGAAAACTTTATACACTGATATAGGGTTGAATAAAGCTAGCACTCCTTTAGATTCAAAAGCGCATGAGAATCTAATGGAGAAGGGGGAGTTCTCTGCGATGCTCAAGCATTCTATCGATGAACTCAACAACACCCAAAAGGAGTCCGATAAGGCACTTGCGGATATGGCAACCGGGCAGGTTAAAGACCTGCACCAAGCCGCGATTGCCATCGGCAAAGCCGAAACTAGCATGAAACTCATGCTAGAGGTGCGTAACAAGGCGATCAGTGCCTACAAAGAGCTTTTAAGGACGCAAATCTAATCTTCACTATGGGGCTTGTGCTTTTGGGGGGTTTTGAGTGAGCACCGAGCCTAACCCACATTCTTCTTATTCTGATTTTAGGAATCCCGACCTAGACCCTAGACGCACCGAGAGACTTTTATTGATTTTTATAGTCGTGGGGGGGTGTTTGTTGCTCTTTGTGGTGGTGATGTTTTTTAAAGCCATTTTGCCTAGAAAAATGCCCGCTTTTGTGGTAACTAAAACCAATATCGCCATGCGGGGCACGATTTATAGCCAAGATGGTTTTTCCCTAGCCAGCAGTCAAAAACTCTTTAAGGTGAGTTTTAACCCCCTCTCCATTGACCCAGACAAGCGCGATTTTTTTATCGATCTGCTCGCCATTTATACCAATATCCCCCGCTCCCTCATTGCTGAAAAATGCACCCAAAACACCTATGTAACCCTTTCCTATAGTATCAACGCTAACACGGCAGCTAGCTTGCGCCAACTCAACGCCAAACTACTCGCCTATAATGTTTTTGTAGAGTATGAGGATGCCAATAAAAAGATCATGCCTAAAGTGGGTTTGAGTATTGAGGTCAGCGGAATGGCACGCAACTACCCCTACAAAGACAACTTTGAACCCTTAATAGGTTATGTCAAGAAGATCGACACCTCTAAAATCACAATCGTGCAAGGGGTCAAGGGCTTAGAAAAATTTGACAATAAAAGACTCAGTGCCAAGCATGACGGGCAGGACACGGGCAAACGCGACATCGGCTTTAACCTCATTGAAGACAAGAGTTTTGAGAGTATCACACGCGTAGACGGCTTTGACATCACTTTGAGTATTCCTTTGAAAATCCAACGCGATTTAGAACGCCTTTTAGACAGGGCAAAAACTCATTACAAGTCCCAGCAGATCATCGCAGGCGTGTTTTCCCCGATCAATGGCGAACTCTTGGCTTTGGCGACCACCAAGCGTTTTAATCCTAGCAATATCCAAAAGAGCGATTACCCCGCACTTAATGTGGATGCGATTGAACTCTCTTTTGAGCCCGGGAGCACCATTAAGCCCATTGTCTATAGCCTTTTAGTGGATAAAAAGCGCATTGACACCACTAAGCCCATCGATCTAGGGCATGGCACTTATAAGTTAGGTAAATACACGATCAAGGACGATCTCACCCCCCCCAAAAACGCCACGATCGAAGATGTGCTAGTGCGCTCTAGCAACATCGGCATGATCAAACTCTCTAAGCGACTAAGTGCCCAAGAAATGTATGAAGGACTTAAAAGCTTTGGGGTGAGCGAGCCTACTGGGATCGATCTGCCCTATGAAAAAACGGGGCTACTCCCCAGTGTGCGCCTGCTCAATGGCGAAGTCTACAAGGGTAGTGTTTCTTATGGCTATGGTTTGCGCACGACTTTTATGCAACTCTTGCGCGCCTACGGGGTTTTTGCCAATGGGGGCTTTTTGGTAACCCCCCATTTAGCCCAACGCTTTAATGCCTCTAATGGGGATGTCTATATCCCCGATTTCCCTCCTAAAAAGCAGGTGATCAGTAAAGAGAGTGCGCGCAAAATGCAGGAACTCTTGATCAAGGTTGTAACGCATGGCACGGGCAGGAGTGCGCAGGTGAGCGGGCTTGTCATCGGGGGCAAGACGGGCACGGCACGCATTGCTAACAAGGGCAAATACACCGATGTTTACAATAGTTCGTTTTTTGGCTTTGCTAAGGACAAGCAGAACACTTATGGGATCGGGGTGGTGGTCTTTGGGTCTTTGGGTAGTGAGGAATACTATGGTAGCCAAACCGCTGCGCCTATCTTCAAGCAGATTGTGCAAATGCTCATCAAAAACCAGTATCTCACTCCCAACGCTCTCCATAAAGATTAAGCCAATCCTAACGCGCGCATGCTAGACTAAAAACATATCCAAAGGAGAATTATGATCACCCAAGAAGAAGTGCTCCAAGCACTTAAAAGTGTTATTTATCCCAATTTTGAGCGCGATATTGTGAGCTTTGGCTTTGTCAAGAATGTAACCCTGCATGAAAATCGCTTAGGATTACTCTTAGAAATCCCCTCTAGCTCCTCAGAGGTCAAAGCAAGCTTAGAGCAAGCCGTGCGTGCCAAAATGCAAGAGATCGGCATTGGCGCACTGCAACTAGACATCAAAACTCCCCCTAAAAGAGAACCCCAACAAGCCACTAGCAGTAAAAATCTCGCTCCCAATATTAAACATGTAGTGATGGTGAGTTCTGGTAAGGGCGGGGTGGGCAAGAGCACGACTAGCGTCAATCTAGCCATCGCTCTAGCCCAACGCCAGCAAAAAGTGGGGCTTTTAGACGCTGATGTCTATGGGCCTAATATTCCTAGAATGTTAGGCTTGGTGGGTGTGGACCCCATGAGCGATCCCAGCGGTAAAAAGCTCATTCCTTTAGAGGCTTTCAATGTCAAAACCATGAGCATGGGTTTGCTTTATGAAGAGGGACAGAGTTTGATTTGGCGCGGACCCATGCTCATGCGTGCCATTGAGCAAATGCTCACCGATATCTTATGGGGACAGCTAGACATTCTCATCGTGGATATGCCCCCCGGAACTGGAGACGCACAGCTCACTTTAGCCCAAGCTGTGCCTATTAGCGCGGGTATTAGCGTAACCACCCCCCAATTAGTGAGCCTAGATGATGCGACGCGTTCTTTAGACATGTTTGCTAAATTGCACATTCCCATTGCCGGCGTGATTGAGAACATGAGCGGGTTTGTCTGCCCCCATTGTGAGCACACGAGCGACATTTTTGGCAAAGACAATCTAAACACGCTCTTAGAGCGATACCAAACCCAACTGCTCGCACGCATTCCTTTAGAAATGCAGGTGAGAGAGGGAGGAGATAAAGGCACACCTATTAGTGTGCTTAACCCTAAATCCCCCGTAAGCCTCGCCTACCAACAAGCTAGCGATCAACTTTTAGAGTTTTTGGAAAAAGTGGCGCGCGAAGAGCTAGCAACTAACAAAGAGATCCAGCCCACCACGCGTTAAATCTGTGTTATATAGTCTTAAGCGCGCTGTTCACCTTCACGATCCGGGTTATTTCAGTCTGATTTATGCGCTTAAGGCGACCTTTACAACTTTTATTTGTGCGGGGTTGGGGGCCCTCTTTTTTGCCCCCTCTGTTACGATTTGGGCAGGGTTTCAGGCTATTTTTATCCATTTCTTGAGTGTGCTTATCAGCGATAAAGATCACGAAATCCATTACCTATTGATGTTTGTGTTGCTCAGCTGTGTGAATATTCTACTTTTTTATCCCATCGCACATTTTGGGGTGTGGTTGTGTGTACCCATATTTGTGGTTACTTTTTTAGTGGGCATGTCTATGGCCTATAGTCCGGATCTGCATAAAGTTTGCAACACTGCTCTCTCTAATGGGATTGTAACTTGTCTATTTGTAGACGCGCATGCGCCCATCGACCTCAAGCAGAGTTTGGGAATGGTGAGTTTGCTTGGTCTACTAAGTATTGTGCTGCAGTACTTTATTTTTGTTTCCAAATACAGCACTTTCACTAAAAAGCGTTTTGGTATTCTGCTCTCAAATATGGAGCTAATGCTAGAATACGCTAACCATCCCCATGATTACGCCTTGATCAAGACTCAGGTGCTGCAGCAGATTCAAAACACTAAAACAATCCTGAACTCTAAATCTAGCAAGATCAAAGACCCCCACACTATCCAAAACCTACAACGAAGCCTTTTCCAGCTCCATGCCTTAGAAGAGATGTACCATTCTATCCACTCAATTTATGGGCATTTTAATACCCAAGCCCTTGAGCTTGTGCGCCAAGAACTCTTACTCAACTTTAAGATTCTAGCCGGTTTGTTTGCCCAAAAAAATGTCCCTCTGCGCACCGATGCCCTGCAACATCTTGATCCCCATGTAGATAAGTTAGTGCAACGCTCCTTAGAAATCATCTATAATAAAATGCACACCTTTTTAATAGGTGGGGAAATGCCCCTCAATCCTCATAATACTCCCCTGCCCTCACCCAAAAATATTTTCCATGCTTTTCACATTAAAAACCCCATTTTTCAATACGCCTTTAAATACGCCACGGCTATGGGCATCGCCGTTTTTATCGCACGCTATTTTGGTTTTAACCATGGCATGTGGATTGCGATGGCAACCTTACTTGTTTCGCGCTCTTCTCTAGGGAGCACTAAAGAAGCACAAATAGAATTTGTCAAAGGGTCAGCCATTGGGTTATTGCCCGGTTTATTGGTGGTGTGGCTTTTAGGAGAGAGCTGGGCGTTTGGTGTCTTTTTGGGAGTGTCCATTTTTCTTTTTATCTACCTAAAGGTGTATTCCTACACCACTTGGGCGGCTGCGCTGATGTTTGCCTTTGTGCTCTGTTTTTCACTCTTTAAACAACAATTTGTTGATTTGGTCGCCGCGCGCTTGATAGACATTGCTATAGGTATTAGTATTGTCTATGCTGTTTTTCTCTTTATATGGCCCAAATACGATAAAGATACCTTCATCCAACACACCCAAAACACTTTGAGCACCCTTAAAAATCTCTTAAGTCTCACACTCCAACCCAATAGCCCCCATGTTTTGACAACCCAAAAGGTATTTTTAGAACAATTTAACGATTTTAGACTTTGTTTAAAAAACGCGCGCAGTGAAACCGCTGATACCAAGAGCATTGAGGCCCTCTTTAGAGCTCTCAAATGCCTAGATGTGCTAGATACTTCTAGCTATCGCCTCTATGAGTTTTGCCAATCTACCCCTCTTTCTGAAGAAACCCAACTTTTTGTGCACAATAATACCCGCCTCATTCTCAATCGTTATACCCAAATGCTCAACTACATTCACAACAAACCCCATTTTTTTAAGCCACAGGAAGCAGGGCGCTTATTGGGCATTAGCAAGGATTTAGACTTGCTATTCAATACTCTTTTTAGCACACAAAACAAACTTTTTGCAGAACTCACGCTTGTGTTTAAATACTAAAAATAGGCAAGTTCTATAATCAGACTTTGAATTTGCCCAATTCTTCATTAAAGATATGTGCCATTTGGGTTAAAGAGGTGCTTGCTTTGCCCACTTCCTGCACACTCTCATAGTCTAGGGAAGCGAGCTTACTAATTTCTTGAACTTCTTTGACGACTCCTTTAAT
This sequence comes from Helicobacter felis ATCC 49179, assembly GCF_000200595.1. NCBI lineage: Bacteria > Pseudomonadati > Campylobacterota > Epsilonproteobacteria > Campylobacterales > Helicobacteraceae > Helicobacter > Helicobacter felis. Next base: position 359,945 of record NC_014810.2, read on the forward strand.
CGCTTCAGCCATGTGTTTAAATTCTTCAACATCCTTTGTGGTCGCCTCAATCACCACCTGAATACTTTGTACATTGGTGTCTACCACCGCTTGGAGTTCGTTAGTGAGCTCAGAAGTCTTTAAAATGTCTTGCGCGTTCTTGTGGAAGTTTTGGCTAATATCCCCCACACTCTGCACAACTTCATTGATCGTGCCATGAATTTCTGTCAGGGATTTTTGCGTCTTCTCAGCTAGTTTTCTCACTTCATCAGCCACCACCGCAAAGCCTCTTCCATGTTCTCCTGCGCGCGCAGCCTCAATGGCAGCATTTAGGGCTAATAAATTGGTTTGATCGGCAATTTCAGAGATGATGGTTAAGACCGCCTTGATATTTGCGGTATTTTTAGAGGCCTCTTCAAGCTTATGAGAAAACTCCACGCCCACCTGCGCGTTATTGGCAAGGTTTAAGCTTAAATCAGCAATTTTAACACGCACACCGCCTAAATTATCGCCAGTTTGCACTAAATTCGCATTATTGCCATGGGCGTTGTCGGCCCCTGCTAAAATGGTGTGCACAATCTCATTACCATTATTCACAGCTCTAGAGATATAGCCTGTATTCTCTTGAAGATGTTTTTGCACATCGTTGGCGTTTTGGTGTAGCGTGTTGGCGATCTTGCTGTTTTGAGAACTAAGTTCCTTGATTTTGGAAATAATCCCTTGAATTTTTTCTAAAAGTTTATTGATATTCTCAGAAATCACGGCGATTTCATCCTTGCCCTTAACCTCTAATCTTTTGGTAAGATCGCCCTCATCAGAAACTAAATCCATGACAAGATCGCGTAGTCTAATCAAAGGCTTGAAAAGAATTTGAATCACTCCAAATAAGAGGAGAGAACTGCCCACAATGGAGAGAATGGCAAGAATTACCAAAGTGTTGCGCAACTTGTAAAGTCTAGCAAAGGCATCATCTTTATTGATCACACCCAAGATTTTCCAACCCAATTTGGGCACGGTGGTGTAGACATAAAACTTATCTGTGTTTCTAGCAATATGTTCAGTAAAACCTGAATGGGTAGCTAGAATACGATCGGTGAGTTCTTTACCACCCGGATATTTATGCGAGTCGTAATAACTCTCTCCTTTTTTGAATTTATTTGAACGGATCACTAGGGCCTGCGAATCTAAGATATGCACACGCCCTCCTTCAAAATGAAATCTTTTATCACCTTGCCACAATCGGTCTAAATTCATATCCATCCCTAAAACACCCTGAAAAACCCCTTTTTCATAAACCGGGATAGAATAAGTGAGGATCATTTTTTGAGTAAAGGCATCTATATAGGGACTAGAAACGGCGATGCCATTTTTTTCCTGCGCTTTTTTATACCATGGGCGTTTTCTAGGATCGTAACCCTCAGGTATGGAGGCCATTGTGCCCAAAATTTGGCCATCTTTAAAGCCAATGTAGGTGCTCTCAGTGTTCATGCTGTAGTGGATGAAATTTAACATTTGCAAGATGCGCACACTATCTTGTAAATTCATCGCCTCTAAATGTTGCACGGAACTTGTAATCCCCGTGCGGATATTGTCATCCCAATCTGCAATGGAGGCAGAGATTAGAGTAACGGCTGAATTTAAAGAATGTTGCACCCTAGTTGCAATATTAGTGCTCACGGTTCGATTGATGATAAAAATGATAGTCAAAAAGATCATGCTTAATGATCCAGCCAAAACCAGCAAAATTTTTGTTTTAAAATTCATCCAAGTCCTTTACTGAGATTAGATAGAAAATTGACTCCATCATTTAGCCAAATTAAGCGAGAAACTCCAACCCTAATTCTTTACTTAAAAATTCCCCTGTGTGGCTTCCTGTGCGTTTATAGTGTTTGGCTAATAGCATAGGTGAACCTGTGGCGACAATCTGCCCCCCACCATCCCCCCCCTCAGGCCCCATGTCAATAATGTGATCAGCGTTTTTAATGATATCCAAATTATGTTCGATAACAATCATAGAATTGCCTAAATCCACCAAAGAATGCAAAACATTCAAAAGTAATTGGATGTCTTCAAAATGTAGCCCCGTAGTGGGTTCATCTAAGATATAAAGCGTTTTGCCTGTGTCTTTACGGCTTAATTCCTTAGCGAGTTTTATGCGTTGGGCTTCCCCACCGCTTAGAGTGGTGGCGTTTTGCCCCAAAGTGATATAACCCAAGCCTACAGCCACTAGAGTTTGTAACTTTGTCGCAATTTTTGGGATTTTAGAGAAAAACTCTAAAGCCTCCTCTACACTCATGTGGAGCACATCGGCAATGGACTTATCGCGAATTTTGATAGCCAAAGTTTGCTCGTTATATTTGTTTCCCTTACAACTATCGCACTGCACCAAAATATCGGGCAAAAAATGCATCTCAATCTTAATTTCTCCCTCCCCATGGCATTTCTCGCAACGCCCCCCCTTAACATTAAAACTAAAGCGGCTCGCGCTATAGCCTAATACCTTAGCTTCCTTGCTTTGGGCAAAAAACTCCCGAATATCATCCATCACACCCGTATAAGTGGCTGGATTGCTTCGTGGGGTTCTGCCAATAGGAGCTTGATCAAGGTAGATCACTTTGTCCAAATGCTCTAAACCCGTAACACGCACCCCCAAATTAGCATTCTTTTTGGCATGGTTTAGGCGTTCTTGAGCGATAGGCAACAAAGTTTGTAAAATAAGCGAGCTTTTCCCGCTCCCACTCACTCCCGTAACACAGACAAACTGCCCTAAAGGAATTTTGACTTGAAGATTTTTAATGTTATGTATACTCACTCCCTTTAGCTCTAAAAATTGTGTAGGCTTCTTAGAAGTGTGCTTAGGGCGCGCGATGTTTTTAAGTCCTTGCAAATAAAGCGCGGTGGGGTGTTGGCTCTGCAAAAGTGTTGCCGTGTCGCCACTAAAAACCACTTCTCCGCCATACTTGCCTGCCTTAGGTCCAATATCTACGATAAAATCCGCCTGTCTAATCGTTTCTTTATCATGTTCGACTACGATGAGGGTGTTCCCCTTTTGTTGTAGATTCTTTAAAGTTCTGATCAATTTAGCCGTGTCTTTCTCATGCAAGCCAATACTGGGTTCATCTAAGACATAGAGCACGCCGGTTAAGCCACTACCTATTTGGCTAGCAATACGGATGCGCTGGCTTTCTCCTCCGCTGAGTGTGCGCGCATCTCTACCTAAAGTTAAGTATCCCAATCCCACATCCACTAAGAAGAATACGCGTTCGTTAATTTCCTTTAAAATAGGAGCAGCAATTCTAGCTTCTTGCGCGCTCAGATAGGCAAAATGATTAGGATTGTTAAAAAAAGCATGCACGGCACTAATAGGCATGTCAAGCAAATTTGCAATACCAAGTCCAGCGACCTTCACACTTAAAGATTCCGGCTTTAAGCGATGCCCCTTACAACTAGGACAAGCTTTTTCGCTCATATACTGGCCTAAATCCTTGGTGTCCTTAAACATATCATAGGCGATCTGAACAAGCCCACGCCATGCCTGCTCAATAACCCTCTGCTTCCACATAAAGCGGATTTCCTTGCCATTACCATAGAGCAATGCCTCTTGTTGGTGTGCGCTTAGAGTTTCAAAATGGCTTTGTGGGTCGATGCCATTAACCTCACAAAACCCCTCAAAAAGAGCGCAGTAGTAGGCATTATGGTAGAAAATTTTTTTCATGCCACTGATGGGCAAACTCAAATCTAAGATTTTTTGGATGTCTAAGCGCACCTTGCTCCCCAATCCAGCGCATTCAGCACACGCTCCCTTAGGTGAATTAAACGAAAAGCTTAAAGGTTGGAGCTTTTCAAAGCCCACTTTGCAAGCAAAACATGCCAAATGTTCGCTGTAATGGCGGCTTTGCTGATCTTCAAGACTCCACACCTCAGCCTGCCCATAACCTTCGGCTAAAGCTTTTTCTAGCGCGCTAGCTAGGCGAGCATGGTTTTCATCGCTGATCTCTAGGCGATCCATCACAGCCTTAATGGTGTGCTTTTTATTTTTAGAGAGTTCAAGAGGTTCATCTAGGCGCACCAAAACTCCATCTACTTGGGCGCGCACCACGCCCTTTTGACGCAGAGTCTGAAAGATTTCTGTAAAATTCCCCTTTTTGTTTTCTACTAAGGGGGCTAAAATCAACACTTTTTTATATTGAAAATCCTGTGAAACTTGGGCGATGATGTCAGTTGCGCTCATAGAAGCGATGGGCGCGCCACACAAATGGCAGTGTTGGCGACCAATGCGGGCATAGAGCAGACGCAAATAATCATAGATTTCTGTGATCGTGCCCACAGTGGAGCGTGGATTTTTGGAAGTGGTTTTTTGATCGATGGCGATGGCGGGGATCAAACCTTCAATCTTATCCACTGCAGGTTTGCCCACCTTATCTAAAAATTGGCGCGCATAGCTGGAGAGAGATTCTAAATAACGCCTCTGTCCCTCAGCATAGAGAGTGTCAAAAGCCAAAGTAGATTTTCCTGAGCCACTCAAACCTGTAAAAACAATGAACTTATTTTTGGGGATGTCCAAATGGATATTTTTAAGATTATGCTCCCTAGCCCCACGAATACTAATGATGTCCAAATCGCGCTCTTTAGAATATATGGAAGATTATTCTAGCATAATTTAGATAATCGCAGTTGCAAAGCCATTGCGCTATAATGGCCAAAAAACTAGGGGTTTTTATGGGTCTGTTGGATGACTTGATGTTAGTGTTTCTTATCGCCGTTTTAGTGGGCGGAGTTGGTTATTACATTTATATATACATGGGGAGTAAAAAATGATATCTGATATTTTTGCCTAATTTTTAAATTCTGATATTTTTGCCTAATTTTTAAATGCAACTCACCCTCCAATCTTTGCGCTATTGCGGTTCTGAGAAGCTAAAACCTCTGTATCCTTTGAGTGTAGAGAATTTAAGTTTCACAGAAAACACTAGCACGGCCCTCATTGGGAGCAATGGAGCGGGTAAATCCACTCTACTAGGCGCGCTGTTGGGTTTTCGCCTAGATTTTGAGGTGCAAGCTAGCCTCAATGGAATCGCTTACACCAACACTACCCCACCCCTGCGCGCCCAAATTGGCTATAGCGCGCCCTCTTTAAACTTCCCTCCCGGACTCAAAGCCAAAGACCTTTTAGATTTTTATCAAAGTTCGCATGGCACTTGCCCACTTAAATTTTTCCCAAAAAATTTACTCTCTAAACCCTATGACAGCTTTTCAGATGGGCAGAAACAACGCTTGAAGTTGGATTTGAGTTTAGGGCACAATCCCGATCTCTTGATCTTAGATGAACCCGAATCGAGTTTAGATGAGCCCACCATTATGCGCGTGGCAGAAGCCATTAGCGTGCGTAATCAAGTTCAAAAAACCTCTCTCATTGCCACGCATAATGCTACAATTTTGGAGAATTGTGCGCGGGTTTTGTGCTTGCATCAGGGGCAAGTGATTCAACATGGCACATTGGCCGAAGTGATGCGGGCGTTATTGGGTGATCTGAGTTTGGAAATCTCTTATGAAAATGAGCTAGAGCGCGAGAGTATCGCTACTACCCTTGCAAATGCATACCGCTTAAAAGTTAGTCTAGCTGAGCGCGATGTGTTTTTTGGCACAATGGCTTTAAAAGACTGCCTAGAACTACCTCCCCTATCCACTAAGCGCATGGGACTTTACTTACGCCCCACAAAGGCGCAGGACTTGCTTTTGGCATTAGATCACTGGGGAACTTAAAGGACAAGCGCATGCGCCATATCTATCATATCTCTCTCTTAGAGGCTAAGTCTTATCGCACCCAACACATTGCTATTTTTTGGACCATGATTCATCCTTTTTTGATGTTGGCCTTCTTGATTGGAGTCTATGAACACACCTACTCGCCCGATTTTCGCTTTAGCAGGACTATTGGGCTTGTAACACTCAATTTAGTTTCTACGGTCATTTTTAGCCTAGCGATGGCTATGGGAATGGTGTTATCGCGTTTGATGGGGTTATTGTGCTTTAGCACACTTTTTGTTGTGGGGAGTTTTAGCGTGCTAGGGATTTTGCCCCTTTTGAGCGTGTGGTCGCTGTTATGGGGTTTGTTAGTGCTAGGTTTTGCCGGAGTGTTTTGTTCTGGCTTAGCACTCATCATTATTAGATACTTTGACAACACCCAAAATATACTAGCCATTGGCAATATGATCAATCTCTATGCGATCATGTCGGCTAATGTCTTTGTCCCCCTGCAAGCCCTGCCTAAATGGAGTCAAATTTTTATCACTTCCTCGCCCTTTTATCACCTCAACAACATGCTCATTGCAGCATTTTCTGGGCAACATTTGGGTTATGTTTTGGGAGTGTCTGGCGCGCTCTTTGGAGTGGGCGCGTTCTTGATTTTTTTGAGCGCGGGGCGTGAGCTTCTAGTGAGCACGCCCAAATCGCGTTAAAAGGGTATAGCTTTGATGATTAAAATATTTTGATGAAATTGATAAAAATGTCTGAGCTTTTGTAATTGTTGAGAAAGCGCAACCCTCCGGCCTCTTTGCCCACTAAAAAACGGGTTTGGTTGATAAGAGGCACACGCATTCCCAAACTTAATTTGAAGCTATCGATGCGCGCTTGGATTCCAAAGGTCGCATCTACATTGGCATTATTGCTCAGTTGTGTTGTCCCAAAATTGGCAAACTGCGTGGTCCAAATATTCACTAAACCCAACACGCCTACAAAGAAACCATAGGCATAAATTTTGACCGACTTATAAGGCGATTTTCTGATTTTGCTATAGGGATTGATGAGTAAATTCCCCCCCACACCCAAGCTATAACGATTGACATTATTGATATTACTAACACTGGTGGCAAATTTATCCATATAAAGGTAACGATAAGCAAGATAGCCATAACAGGACACGCCCAAAAAGGGAATGAAGTATTTTTGATACCCCCCTTGTATCTGCAGACCTAGTTGAATAGAGTGCGATCGCAAAGCATCGCCTGAATTTTTAGCAACATTGCCCCCACCCACACTCACACCCACACCTAAAAAACCCCCATCTAAATAGGAGGCAAAGGGGTGGGCAAATAAGGGTGTTGCTAACATTAAGCAAAGATTTAAAATAAGAGGTTTTGCCATGCGCACATCCAACAAATCGTTAATAAAAGGCTACGAAGTTTAAAAATAGTCCCGCACTTTTGTAATTATCCACAAAGGTGATCACATTTGTACTTGCAGATTGTGTAAGCACGAGTTGGCGGCTAGCATCTGTGAGAGGAACACGCACACCCAACATCCATTTAAAGCGGTTAAGGCGCATGCTCAGACCAAAAGTCGCGTTAATGTTGGTGTTGCTCAGTGCATACACCTTATGATGGCCAAAAAAACTTGTTGTCCAAATATTGTACATACCTAAAAGTCCGGCAAAAAGCCCATAAGCTTTAATTTTGGCGATGCCATATCTGTCTATCTTGATTTTACTATAAAAATTAAACAAGAAGTTTGTCCCAAAACCCGTGCCATAGTGGTTAATCGCATTGATACGCAATGCGCTATTGGGAGTTCCCATGATTAAATAATGGTAAGATAGGTGTCCATAGCAGGAAAGGCCTACAAAGGGATTAAAATATTTTTGATACCCCACTTCTAGCTGAAGACCTGTGCGTAGTTTATTGTTTTGGACATTACTAAGAGTGCTAGGGGAGATGAGAGGGGTTTGGGGTTTTTTTAGAGTGGGAATAGGGGCGGGGTTGGTGCCAATTCTAGGTGTTGGAGGGAGAGGTTTTTGAGGGGGGAGGGTGGTGGTTGGGATTGTGGGGATGGTGTAGATTGCTGTGGGGGCGAAGTTGCTGAGGTTTTGGGTGGCTTGCTTAGCATTTTGGACCGCTTGCTCTGCGGCTGGAAGGGCAGCATTCACTTCTGCAAGGGTGTTTTTCATCGCAGGGTCTAAAAAACCAAAATAGCCCAAGAAGATGGAATTAGCCCATGAGCTAGCGCTGCTATATTGGCACACTGTATAACCTTGTTTAAAACCCAAACCTCTGTTAGGGCTTGCATAACAATAATTGACATTGTCCGGAACGCCGGAATCATGGTTTGGAGCTTGGGGATTGCTTGAGGGCGCACCATTAGGAATAACAGACATGATCCACACTGGATTACTATTAAAGGTTTGGAGCATGAATTTAACCATGCTGTTTTGATCGCCAGCATAATCTTTAAGGAAAGTTTGCACGGCATCAAAATTTCCTGCGTTTAAATCTTTTTCAAGCTGTTTATAAAATTGCGAATTAACAAAATTACCTGTAAAGCCGGGCGCGCCTACAGAGGCATTCAGGGTTTTAAAAAAAGTGTTGGCATCTTTCCTAGTTTGATCTAAGGGGAGAGTGCACGCCCCCATATCTTTTGTTCCCCCTGCGCAATTTGAATTGGAGAGATAGGGAATGCCTTTTTGCAGACTCTTCAGATCAAAGAGACTATTCCATAGATCGCCTAAATTAAACCCTAGCTTAGATAGACTTTGAGGCACTGAAGGCACATCGGGGAGATTGCCACAATTGTTAGAAACTCCGCCCTTCCACCCGGGCATAGATTTTAAAATAGAAACAAAGACACAACTAAAATTATTATTGATGTAGTTGTAATCTTTGCCTTTCCACTGATAAGTTTGATTGGCCTTTTGGGCGTTGTCCAGTCCAAACACTGAGCCCACAGCATAATCCATCCAAGCTTCATGAAAAGCCCGCCCTACCACATTAGACACCTGTGTAATTTGCGTGAGCGCTTTTTGGATCGCGTCTTTGCGCTCAAGGGTAAGTTGTTCGAGGTTTTGGGCGTTGGTTTTGACGATATTTTGGTTGGCCTCACTGATTTTTTGAATATCCTCAGCGATGGTTGTTGAGAGAGTGTTGACTTGTCCAGCAAGGGTTTTAAGGGCTTCTTGCACCTGTTCAGGAGTGAATTGTTGCACATCCGGATTATTTTGCAAGAGAGGGGGCAGAGTGAGAGGGGTTAAATTGAGTTGCTTGGCGATCGTGTTAATTTGCGTGTTAAACTCTTGATAAGTTTTGATCGCATTGGTGAGAATAGCACGGCTCTGATTATTGGCTTGGCTTAGAGCTTGTTGGTAATTTTTAAATTGCATCTCTGCGGTTTTTAGCAGTCTTTGATTGGCGTTGGCATAAGCGCTTAACAATTTGTTGAGTTCGTTTTGATAGGCGACCACGCTAGAAAGTGTGCTATTGGTGCTTACCTGTCCGATATTTTTAAGGATATTTTGTAATTGAGGCGCTGTGGGGTTGAGGCTTTTGAGTTGTGCTATGAGGACCTGGAGCGCGATCGCTGTTTGTTCTTTGTTGGCTTTGAGCTTGGCCATCGCTTCGTTATAAAGTTGCAGATTCTGTTTATAAATTTGTGCACCGCTTGTATTTTGTGAGGAGGCAATTTGGGCTGTTTGCAAAGTATTGCCCCCACCAAGACCCAAGCCCACTGCATAAAACCCCCCATCTAAATAGGAAGCTATATTACGCGCATTTAGTAATTCCCCTCCTAGTAGCAAAAAACTTATATAGCAAATCTTCCACATCAATGAGAATTATAACACGATCCTAAAAGAAAGTTAAGAAATCTAAAAAGAGATTGGAGCTTTTGTAGTTGTCGATCACACTCAGGGTTTCTGTGCCATTTTTGCCGGAAATGCTGATAAGTTGGCTGGAATTAATAAAGGGGATTTTAACACCCAACATCCATTTAAAGCGATCCACACGCATACTCAATCCAAACACCCCATCAATGTTCGCGCTTTTGCGCCAAAACTGCGTTGAACTGCCTAGAGATGCCACATTATATAGGTTAAACACGCCTAAAAGTCCTGTAAAAAATCCATAGGTGCGGATGATGGGATGGCCAAATCTTGGTTTTCTAATTTTGCTATAGACATTAAAAAGTAAATTGGTGCCAATCCCAAAAGCGTAATGATTGATGGCGTTCAAATTGCTATCTGCGCTCAGTTTATTAATATAGAGATAGCGGTAACTCATGGAGCTATAATAGGAAATTCCAAAAAAAGGATTAAAGTATTTTTGATAGCCCCATTTAGCTTGTAAACCCATTTGCAGGGGATGCATTTTAAGACTGCGGCTAGAAAAGACAAGCAAAGGGACTTGAGGTTTGATGACATCAGGTAAAGGAGTGCCCCCGGTGTTGATGGTGGGCAGAGCTGGCATGGGGACTGGATTAATTGCATAGGAGGGGGGAGAGATAGATAGATTATTAGGTTTTTTGAGTGCATTTAACTGGTTGTTATATTTGGTTGCGTCGCTGATGGCATTTTGTGCAGCAACTAGAGATGTATTGAGTTGCTTGGATGTGATCAGGTCGGTAATGGATTGTTGGTTAACATATCCAAAATAGCCTAAAAAAGTGGCTTGTGCCCACGAATTATATTGACAAGCGCTATAACCTTGTGAAAAGGGAAGGTTCTTAGTGAGATTGTCTTGACAATACTGCTGGGCTGAGGGCATTGTGCTCATGAGCCACACGGGATTAAGCGCAAACATATTGAGCATATCTGGTATGAGAGTGTTTGTGTAGGTGTTGACAAGATCGGTGGCTAGAGTGAAGTTGTTGGAATTAAGATCGTTTTCTAAAAGGCTATAAAGAGTATTGTGTGGGGGTTTAGTCAAGTCAGAAGGGAGAAAATTCCCAGAAAATTTTGAGATGTTGCCCACATAGCCGTTCATAAAATTGAAAAAATCATGCACTTTATCAATAGAGGTTTGAGGGCTCACCCCAGAGCAACCTCCACTTGAACAATCAGAAGGCGTGATAAAGACATTATTTTTTAACTTGTTGAGATCAAAAATGCTGTCCCAAACCGCCCAAGCTGTCAAGCCCTTGTAATCGTGAATGGTTGCTTGGAAAGACTGCAGGGCAGCGGTTGTTCCACCCCCATAACCACAGGTATTCGTGCTATCCATATTATTATAAATAATAATCTGAAAAACGCAAGTGTCTGCAGCATTGACATACTTCCCAATCTCATTTGTATTGCCATTCTGCTGTAAAAAATCCTGCCCTAATCCAAAATTTTTCCACTGACTAGAAAAGCCACTTGCGATAGTTTTTACAATGTTGTTCACATCGTCAAGGGCGTTATTAATGGCATTTTGCTTTTGAGTTTTGAGTGTATTATATTCACTCGCATACTCAATAGCAAGCTTTTGATTGGCTTGATCCATCGTGTTAATGTCATTTCCTACGATAACTACCACATTTTTCATGTTTTCAGACATGCTAGAGAGAGCCTGAATTGTGGCCTTAGGTGATAAATTACTAACACATGTGGGTGGCGTACTACAATTTTGCAAGGATTTAGGCAAAGGTATAGGGGTGTAGGTAATCTTAAGCGCATTGGCTATATTTTTCATCTTGCTATTAAATTGATCAATGGTGGTGAGGGCATTTTGTAAGGTGCTCTGGTTGATAGCATTATCTTTAGCGATCTGTTTTTCATAATTATCTATGGTTTGTTGGGCCTGTATAAGGAGTTGTTGGTTGGCATCTTTATATTGCGTGAGTGTTTTTTGTAAATAGGCATTATAGGCACTCACACTACTTGTTATAGCCTCAAGATCGATGCTGGAGGGGTCAGAAATCATGCCATCAATCTGCTTAATAAGTGTATCAAGTGTGGACGAAGTGGGGTTAAGATCTGTGAGTTGTTGGGCTAGATTTTTAAGAACGGCGATAGTTTTGGTCTGATTGATTTTAAGGTTATTGATCGCCTCATCATAAGATTGCAGGTTTGTATTGTAGATTTGCTGTTTTGTGGTGTTTGTATCTGGAATCACGCGTTCATTTTCTAGGGCATCTCCTCCGCCAAGATCTAAACCTACAGAAAAAAAAGAACCATCTAAGTAAGAGGCGATCGAGGGGTGAGCTAATGATAGAGTAAACACACAGAACCACATAACAAGAGAGCGTATCACCATACTTAAAATCTTCTAAAATGTGGGCTAAACCCTTATTCTTTTTTAAGAAAAATTTCGGGTGCGCAAAAAACTATGGGGGGGAAGTTTGGTGGGGAGTTTCACAGGATGGGTGTTTCCACTATGGATACTCTCTAACTCCCGCCCATCTTGGAGCAGGATTTTATACAAACAAAGATAATATTTGCCCTCAAAAGTGTAAATTTTTCCAATTTCATTAAGCATGGGGGTTAAGTCTGCCTTGTAAGGCAAAACAATTTCATAATCCACATGGGGTTTTGTGGTGAATTTGCATAAAAAATATTCTCCACTATCTAGCACCTCACCATTGACTTGAAAATCTCCCTCGCTAATTGCACTTTTAAAGTTCTGTGTGTCTAATCTCTGGTGGGGGCGTTGGATGAGATACCCCTGTGTAAACCCACGGTTTTTAAGTGTGGCTAGCTCGGCTTGGTAGAGGGCGGGACGGTGTTGGTTATTGTAATAGTCTTCTATGGCGGTGCGGTAGGTTTTGGTGGTGATGGCAGCATAATAGCTAGATTTCGTGCGGCCCTCAATCTTGAGCGCGCTGATGGCCTTGCTATCTAAGATTGCGCCAATATGGCTAGCCAAATTTAAATCTTTAGCATTGAGAATATGCGTGCCTATACCCTCCTCTTCCTCTAGGCGCATCATCACCCCCGTATCCGGGTTTTTAATATAATATTCGTAATCAAAGCGGCAATCATTGGCGCAACTTCCCCGATTGGGCACGCGCCCGTGTTGCAGGGCTGAGATCAGGCAACGTCCTGAAAAGGCAAAACACATACTTCCATGCACAAAGATCTCTAGCTCTAAATCCGGCAATGCCTTTTTGATCTCTACCACATCGTTTAAGCTCATTTCTCTAGCCACCACGATGCGCTTGACTCCCATTTCATAAAAGGCGCGTGCGTCTAAGACATTCATCACATTGGCTTGAGTAGAAAGATGGATAGGAATATGGGGGGTGAGTTTTTGGGCAAGTTTGAGCACACCGATCGTAGCGACAATGAGCGCATCGACCTTGCAATCGGCAAGCTTGTACAAATGCTCTTCTAAGAGCTTGATTTGGGAATTAAAAGGGAAAGCGTTTAGCGTGGCGTAAAATTTCTTGCCCCGTGCATGGGTGAGGGCTACCCCTTCTTTAAAACTCTCTAAATCAAAGTTTTTAGAAGCGCGGTTACGCAGAGAAAACTGCCCTAACCCCCCATAAAGCGCATCTGCACCATAATCTAAGGCGATTTTAAGCTTGCTGAGATTGCCCGCAGGGGCCAGTAATTCGACTCGACTCATCCAAAAAGGTTATTTTTTTCCAAAAGCAGCGATCAAGGCTTCAATATCACTCTCACTCGCCGCGCTTTCATTATCATCTCCAATAATATAAGAAGCCGAGCTAACCCGTTTCGAATCATCGATATTGCCCTCAAAGAGAGAGTTCATATACTGGGTAAGGGCGCGCATGACATTGATCACGCGCTCGATTTTTTGGCGGTGAATATCTTGGAATTGCATAATATCCATCGCCTGCATCGCGCTGTCTGAGCACCCTTCCGCTCCCTCTTGAATGCGATCGATACCCTTTAAAATTTCCCGTGTTTCTTCTAAGGAAGTTTGAAAAGTATTGATGAGCGGAAAAGTTTGAGCTAGAGTTTCAAAGATCTCCAAATGTTTTTGTAGGGGTGCTTTGATTTTCTTAAGTGTCCTAATGATGTTTTCTGAGCTAACACTAATGTAATCTAGTTGATCAAAAACTTGGGTTGCTTTGGCTTCAGAATCGCGCGTTACATCATCGAGCTGGTGCACGACTTTATGCTCTTCGGTAGGAGGTGGAGGAGGCCACTCCTCAGAATCCACCTTGCCGTATTTCTCGGCCATTTTTTGATCTACCTTGTAATGCTTATAGGCCTCATTCCAATTCTCCTCCTTTTGCTTGTCCTTATTTTTACTCGAGGAAGATGCCCCCTGTTCTTGATTTTCCATTTCCTTATCCAAGGGTTCCATTCCCTCTAAACCACCCCCATTGATCAAAGCATCCAATTCTTCCTGTGTCATTCACTCTCCTTAGCACCCCAAATTTGGCCTGGATTATAGCTAAAGACTTTTTGTGTCTAGCTTATTGCGCCTTAGAAACCAAAACCGCTTCCATCATCGCATCCAAATCTCCATCTAAAATGGCCTCTACATTGCTGTAGGCGATTTCGCTACGCGCATCTTTGATTTGCTGATAAGGGGCAAGCACATAACTTCTAATTTGGTGTCCCCAGCCAATTTCACTTTTTTCCTCTGCGCTGCTCTGTTCTTTTTGTCTGTGTAGCTCTAATTCATAGAGACGGGACTTGAGCATTTTAAGCGCCATCGCCTTATTCTTGTGTTGGCTACGATCGTTTTGGCATTGCACCACGATACCAGTCGCTAAATGTGTAATGCGGATAGCAGATTCTGTCTTATTGACATGTTGCCCCCCCGCTCCACTGGCGCGGTAAGTGTCGATGCGGATGTCTTTATCCTCAATCACAATATCAATATCATCATCCACTTCCGGGCTCACTTGCACACTAGCAAAGCTGGTATGTCTTTTGCCATTAGCATTAAAAGGCGACATGCGTACGAGGCGGTGCACCCCGTTTTCATTTTTCATGTAGCCATAAACATTAATCCCCCTAATGATAAAGGCGACACCCTTGATCCCTGCCTCTTCGCCCTCTTGGTAATCTAATAACTCTACTTTAAAGCCTTTGCGCTCCGCCCAACGCAAATACATTCTATAAAGCATACTCCCCCAGTCTTGACTCTCAACCCCTCCTACTCCCGGTTGGATACTCACAATCGCATCACGCCCATCATGGGCATTAGCCAACATCACCCCCACCTCTAAGCTTTGCACACATGCTTGCAAGTGAGGAGCGTCTTCGAAAAGTTGGGCCAGTGTGGATGGATCATCATTTTGAACCAACTCAAAGAGTTCACGCGCTTCTACTAAAGTATTTTTAGCATTCTGATACGCGCTTAAAAGCCGTTCTATTTTGACTTTCTCTTGGTTCTTAGAGGCGGCGCGTTCTTTATCTTGCCAAAAGAGAGGATCGGATTGTTCACGCTCTAAGGCAGTTAAGGTATCTTGTAAACTCTCCGGTTTGATAATTTGGGCGACATTTTGGCATTTGTTTTCTAATTCCTTAAGCAGTTCGCTGTACTGATAGGCATCCATAGTATTCCAAAAAAGGGATTTTTACATCGTATTTAGCAGAATGGTGTGCTCAGAGGGATTCAAACCCCCGACCTACAGGACCGCAACCTGTTGCTCTATTCAGCTGAGCTATGAGCACCCAAAAAATCTATTATAGCAGAATTTATTCTGATTTTAGGTTAAATTTACAAAATTTTGTTAAAATTGGCGCATTTGAGTGAGAAAGTAGGTGATAGCATGCCCGGAATCAAGGTCAGAGAGAGTGATAGCTTTGATGAAGCTTATCGACGCTTTAAAAAACAAACCGACCGTAATTTAGTCGTTACAGAATGCCGCGCGCGGCGTTTTTTTGAATCCAAAACAGAGAAGCGCAAAAAGCAAAAGATCAACGCTAAGAAAAAGATTCTTAAGCGCCTTTATATGCTGCGTCGCTACGAATCTAAATTGTAGGGAGGATAGATGGAGTTTAGTGGGCATAATGTCTTGGTTACAGGGGCAGGTCGGGGTATCGGGCGTGCCATTGCGCTGTTTTTAGGGAGTTGTCGCAACAAAGAGGATCAACCTCTGAAAGTATGGCTCAATTATCGAAGCGATCCGGGAGCGGTCGATGGTCTCAAACAAGAGATCGAAGCCTTGGGAGGGCGTGCCGCTTTAGTAAAATTTGATGTTTCTCATGAAGCAGATTTCGTAGAGGGTTTTAAAACAATTGTGGATGCTGATGGGGGGTTGAGCTACTTAGTCAACAATGCCGGGATCGTATTGGATAAGTTGGCTGTGCGCATGAAAACTGAGGATTTTATGCATGTGCTCGATGTCAATCTTCGCTCTGTCTTCGTAGGTTGTCGCGAAGCGCTCAAAGTGATGGGCAAACAGAAGTTTGGAAGTGTTGTCAATCTCTCTTCAGTGATTGCCGAAAGGGGCAATATGGGGCAAACTAATTATGCTGCAAGTAAGGGAGGGGTTATTTCTATGAGCAAATCCTTTGCTTACGAAGGAGCTTTGCGCAATATTCGCTTCAACTGCATCACTCCTGGGTTTATTGCAACCGATATGAACGCTGGCCTCAAGGAAGATGTAAAAGAGGAATATCTTAAAAACATCCCCTTAGGTCGCCTTGGCGAATCAAAAGAAGTTGCTGGAGCGGTGGCCTTTTTGTTGAGTGATTTGGCTAGCTATATCACAGGGGAAACACTCAAGGTCAATGGTGGCCTATATATGTAAAGAAAAGGAGAAAACATGCTTTTTATTATTTTGATCTTATTGATAGTGGTGATTTATTTCCTCTACCGCATTGTTGATGTTTTGGAACAAAAGTAGCTTTTTAAGCTTAGGATAGCATTTTTAGGTTAGAATTTTGAGAAGAATTGCAGATTTGAGAGGAGATTTTAATGGCGTTATTTGAGGAAATCCAAGCGGTAATTGTGGAGCAGTTGAATGTGAGCGCGTCTCAGGTAACAGAAGAGGCAGACTTCATTAAGGATCTCAATGCCGACTCTTTGGATGTTGTAGAACTTATTATGGCTTTGGAAGAAAAGTTTGGGATTGATATTCCAGATGAGCAGGCCGAGAAAATCAAAACTGTTGGGGATGTTGTTAAATTTATTGAGGAAAATAAGCTTATCGGAAAAGACAAGCAGTCCTAACCACAATTACAAGTTTTTGGTATCATCAAGAGGAGTTTTTGTTGCGTAGAGTTGTGGTAACGGGCATGGGTATGGTGAATGCCTTGGGGTTGAACAGAAGGACGGCTTTTGATGCCATTGTGCGCGGGGATTGTGGAGTAAAAAAAATTAGTTGCTTTGACACTACCGGTTTTCCCGTACAGATTGCGGCCGAGATTACGAATTTTGATCCAGGTTCCGTGATGAACCTTAAAGATGTCAAAAAAGCGGGTCGCTTTATCCAACTAGGTCTTTTGGCTAGCAAAGAGGCAATGCTGGAGAGTCAGATTCTTGTTGATGGCAAGTGTCCGGAGTCTTTTGCACCTACTATGGGTATTAGTTCTGGATCTGGGATTGGAGGTTTGGGCAATATCGAGGCTAATTCTATTTATTGCTACGATAAAGGCCCTAGAAAGGTGAATCCTTTTTTTATCACATCTGCCCTTGTCAACATGATTGGAGGCTTTGTATCCATTGAATATGGTATTAAAGGTCCTAATGTTTCCAGTGTAACTGCCTGCGCAGCAGGCACCCATGCAATTATCGAGGCCTATAAAACCATCCTCTTAGAAGGCGCAGATCGCATGCTTGTCATAGGAGCAGAATCGACAATTTGTCCTGTGGGTATCGGAGGTTTTGCCTCTATCCGTGCTCTCTCTAACCGTAACGACGAACCTCAAAAGGCTTCTAGGCCTTTTGATAAGGAGAGGAACGGCTTTGTAATGGGTGAGGGTGCTGGGGCTTTGGTGCTTGAGGAGTATGAGAGTGCTAAACAACGAGGAGCACCCATTATTGCCGAATTAATAGGCTATGGAGAAAGCGGAGATGCTAGTCATATCACTGCCCCTGCCCCTAATGGTGAGGGAGCTTACAGAGCTATGAGGCGTGCGTTGGAAATGGCTAGTAAGCATGGGGTTGAAGTAGGCTATATCAATGCACATGGCACAAGCACTGGCTACAATGACCTCTATGAAACCATTGCGCTAAAGAGTGTATTTAATGGCAAAGAGAATGTTCCACCCGTGAGTTCCACTAAGGGGCAAACTGGGCATTGCTTGGGTGCTGCTGGAGCGATTGAGGCCGTGATCTCTTTAATGGCACTTCAAGAAGGCGTGTTACCTCCAACTATTAACCAAGAAGTTCCCGATCCAGGTTGCGATTTGGACTATATTCCTAATCAAGCAAGGCAGGCCAAACTAAAAGCGGTTATGAGTAACTCTTTTGGGTTTGGGGGCACTAATGCAGTGGTGATTTTTAAAGCCATTTAGGTTAGGAAAGTGGCAGTTTACTTAGATTTTGAGAATCGCATCAAAGGACTTCAGGACGATATCGAGACGGCCACTATTCGTGGCGATATTGACGCTAAGGATATTTTAGAAAAGCGCTTGGTCAAAGAGATAAAAAGTGTTTATTCTAACTTAACAGAGTATCAGCGTCTCCAGCTTGCTCGCCATCCCGATAGGCCTTATGCCATGGATTATATTGAGCTTATTTTACAGGATCGTTACGAGATTTTTGGAGATCGTCATTTTAGTGATGACAAGGCTATTGTAAGTTTTATAGGCAAAATTGAAGGTGTCCCTGTAGTAGTCATTGCTGAGGAAAAGGGGAGGGGCACTAAAAATAAACTGTGGCGCAATTTCGGAATGCCCAATCCTGAAGGTTATCGTAAAGCCTTAAAGAGTGCAAAATTCGCCGAAAAATTCAATTTACCTATTTTGATGCTGGTAGATACGGCGGGAGCTTATCCTGGTCTTGGTGCAGAAGAAAGAGGACAGAGTGAGGCCATTGCTAAAAATCTGCAAGAATTTGCCACGCTCAAGGTTCCCACTATTTCTATTATCATTGGCGAGGGAGGAAGTGGCGGGGCTTTAGCCATTGCAGTGGCAGATAAATTAGCAATGATGGAGTATTCTATCTTTAGCGTGATCTCTCCAGAAGGGTGTGCAGCAATCTTGTGGAACGATCCAAGCAAGGCAGAGGTGGCTGTGAAAGCCATGAAAATCACACCTACAGATCTCAAAAATGCTAAACTGATTGATGATATTATCTTAGAGCCCCAAAAAGGGGCGCATCGCAATAAGTTTGAGGCTAGCTGTGCCATTAAGGATTATTTCCTCGCCCAGCTTCCTCGTATCCAAGAGAGCGATTTCTTAGCTCTTCGCTATCAAAAACTCATGAATTACGGTGCTTTTGCGTAATTCACGGCGTAGCTTTTATAGTTTACTTAATAAAACAAAGATTTTGACGATATAGAAACACCAAAGCAAGGATGCTTTAGGTTAATTTAACAAGGAGTTATTATGGCATTTCAGGTTAATACCAATATCAATGCGTTGAACGCTCACGCAATGGGTTTGGTTACACAGCGCGAGTTAAAAGAATCGCTTGAGCGCTTAAGTTCTGGTTTGCGCATCAACAAGGCGGCTGATGACGCTTCAGGCATGACCATTGCAGATTCTTTGCGTTCACAAGCTAAGAGCTTGGGGCAGGCAATCGCCAATACTAACGATGGCATGGGAATCATCCAAATCGCAGATAAAGCGATGGATGAGCAGATCAAAATTCTCGATACCATTAAGGTAAAAGCAACTCAAGCAGCTCAGGATGGTCAGAATACCCAATCACGCAAGGCTCTACAGGCGGATATTGTGCGCTTAATTCAGAGCTTAGACAATATCGGTAATACCACCTCTTATAATGGACAGACTTTGCTCTCTGGTGCTTTTTCTAATAAAGAGTTTCAGGTGGGTGCTTATTCCAACGAAACGATCAAGGCGAGTATTGGATCGGCTACCTCCGATAAAATTGGGCAGGTCAAAATCACTACCGGCAAAAATATCACTGCTTCTGGTGAGGTGGCTTTGACTTTCAAGCAGGTTGATGGGGTGCACGATGTTTCTTTGGAAAGTGTGAAGATTTCTACAAGTGCAGGCACTGGGCTAGGTGTTTTGGCGGAAGTTATTAATAAGAACTCTAACGCCACAGGGGTACGCGCAACTGCTAATGTCATCACGACCTCTGATAGCGCTATCAAATCGGGGAGTTTGAGTAGCCTAACCGTGAATGGGATTGAAATTGGAAATATCCTTGGCATCAAGAAAAACGATAGCGATGGGCGCTTGGTTGCTGCTTTGAACGCCGTAACGGCCCAAACAGGGGTAGAGGCTTATACAGACTCTGTAGGTCGCTTGAATTTGCGCAGTATCGATGGACGCGGGATCAATATTAAAGCTAACTCAACTAATGTCGATGGGCAGGCTTCTGCATTAACTACCCTCAATGGTGGACAGGACATCACTCGAGGTTCTACAAACTTTGGTCGCCTCTCCTTAGTGCGTCAAGACGCTAGGGATATTTTGGTAGTTTCTGGGGCCAATGTAAGCGCATCTGCTGGATATGCTGCTATTGGTTTTGCCAAAGGCACAACAGCAAACACCACCGTGAATCTCAGAGATGTTTTGGGAGAGTTTAATCAGGCGGTGCGTTCAGCTTCTGGGGCCAACTATAATAAAACTTTGGCCTCTGAAAATCTTACTTTGGGTTCAGGCGTAACTACTTTGCGTGGAGCAATGGTGGTTATGGATATTGCCGAATCTGCACAAAAAATGCTTGATAAAGTGCGCTCCGACTTGGGTTCTGTGCAAAACCAAATGGTGAGCACTGTGAATAACATCACAATCACTCAGGTAAATGTGAAGGCAGCCGAGTCGCAAATTAGGGATGTGGATTTTGCTCAAGAGAGTGCTAACTTTAGTAAAAACAACATTTTGGCACAATCTGGTAGCTATGCGATGAGTCAAGCTAATACCGTGCAACAAAACATCCTCCGCCTCTTAACTTAGGTTTGCAGTTCTTTTAATGGTTTAGCCATAGGGCGATTTCGTCAGCTAGGAAAAAGTCCCTAGCGATAAGTCGGTCGCCCTTTTGTTCACATATCCTTTCATCTAGCAGTGTTTTTACTTTCTTAGGTTTCAATAAATGTATTGGCACTCCTAAATCGCAACGCAAGCCTAAAAATATGGCTTCAAAATATAAATCTTGGTCTGTTAAATTTTCTGTGCGCCTATGTAGAGGGTCGGCAATATAGCTCTGCACATCTTTAAGCTTGTGGTAGCGTGTTTGCCCCACTCTTCCTACAGCTCCTGCTCCACAACCAATATATTCTAAAGAATTCCAATAGTGTAAATTATGTTTTACTCTGTAATTGCGAGCATAATTAGAAACCTCGTAATGTTTAAAACCCTGCGCTTCTAAACTTGCACGCATGACCATATCTAACTCTGGCAAATTTTTAGGCGCAATCTTTGCTAGTCTTGTATTATCCTCTAGGGTTAAACTATAGGCAGAGAGGTGATCGATGGGCAAACCACTTGCCAACGCCACTTCTTTTTCCAAATTCTGCGCCGTATCTAGTGGTGTATTGTAAATAAGATCTATGCTTATATGTTCAATGGCACTTTTTTGAGCATATTCTAAGGCTTTATAAACATTTTTAGGCATATGGTCGCGTTGCAGAAAGCACAGTTTAGATTCAAAAAAGCTTTGCACTCCTATAGAAAGGCGAGTCATGCCTAGATTTTTGAGCGCAAGGCACCACTCCAATGAGACTAAATCAGGGTTAGCCTCCAAAGTGATTTCTGTATTAGATGGCACGCTTGCATGCCGTGCAATGACATTAAAAATTTGATCATAGTGTTTTATTTTTAAAATATTTGGTGTCCCCCCTCCTATAAAAATAGACACTATCCGTTCCCCTTGTAAAGAAGTTTCCATATCCTTGCAAAGCGCATTAACATAGACATTTTGCAAATCTTCTAGACCACTAAAAGAGTTAAAAGCGCAGTATCCACACTTACTTTTACAAAAGGGAATGTGGATATAAAGGCTTTTGGAGGATTTTATTTTAAGCATAGCTTAACCCTTAAAATAATACCATTATGACACATTTTTGATAAGGAGCTAACGATGAAAAAAGTCGTTTTGATGAGTTTGGTTGCAGGTTTAGGTTTGCTTTGGGCAGCCGAGCCTGCCGTTTTGATTAAAAAATGTGCGGGCTGTCATGGTCCTTCTATGGATAGAAAAGCTTTCGGGAAAGGGCATGTTGTCAACACTCTTGATAGCACACAGATCAAAGAAGATTTAATGGGCTATAAAGCGGGTTCTTTGAATCGTTATGGTTCAGGTGTGATTATGCATGCTCAAGCCAAGAATCTGAGCAATGAGGAGATTGAGGCGTTATCTAAGTATATCCCCACTCTTAAAAAATAGTCTAGGTTATTGTATGTTATAATCCCTAGAAAGGATTACCATGGACGCTCCAAAAAGCTATCGTCCTAATGTGGCTGCTGTGGTGCTTTCATCTTGTTACCCTAGGGATTGTGAGTTTTTTATCGCTCAACGCATTGATATTCAAGGGGCTTGGCAGTTCCCCCAAGGAGGGATTGATCAGGGTGAAACCCCAATAAAGGCCCTCTATCGTGAATTGTTGGAGGAAATTGGCACAGATGCAATAGAAGTGATTGCCGAATATCCCAAGTGGATTGCCTATGATTTTCCACCAACCATGACCAAAAAGCTCTACCCCTTTGATGGGCAAAAACAACGCTATTTTTTAGTGCGCCTTAAAAATAACACTCTCATCAATATTAAAACACCTGTTCCAGAATTTGATCGTTATGAATTTGTCAAGCCGGAGAATCTTTTTTCAAAAGTTGTGCACTTTAAGCGGCAGGTTTATCGCCAAGTTATTAGCTATTTTAAACAACAGGGATATTTGTAGGTGTTAGTGGTTCAAAAATTTGGGGGGACGAGTGTGGGGAGTTGTGCGCGCATTCAGACTGTGGCGCAAAGAGTGATGGCAAGTAAAGCCTTGTTTGGCGATGTTGTCGTGGTGGTTTCGGCAATGGGGGATACCACGGATGATTTGCTAGAATTAGCCCATTGTTTTGGGAATAAACTTAATCATCGCGAGATGGATCGTTTATTAAGCAGTGGGGAGCAAATTTCTAGCGCGCTTCTAGCCATTGCTTTGGAATCTATGGGGCAAAAAGCTTATTCTTTAAGCGGTAAAGCAGCTGGAATTTTTACAGATACGCATTTTACCCGCGCGCAAATTTTAGAGATTGATACCACCCGTGTTCAAGATCTTTTGGCGCAAGATTTCGTGGTTGTTGTAGCAGGTTTTCAAGGTGTCAGCAAGGGTGGAGAAATCACCACTTTGGGCAGGGGAGGGAGTGATTTGAGTGCTGTGGCGTTAGCAGGGGCTTTGCGCGCCCAACTCTGTGAGATTTACACCGATGTAGATGGTATTTACACCACCGACCCACGCGTTGTGCCTGAGGCTCGTAAAATCACCCAGATCAGTTATGATGAGATGTTGGAACTAGCCTCTATGGGGGCCAAGGTTCTCTTTAACCGCTCAGTGGAATTAGCAAAGAAATACAACATTCCTCTGATTACACGCAACTCTTTTAACGACAACCCCGGAACTCTCATCACTTCAGAGGAGCAAATTATGGAAAAACCTATCGTAAGTGGGATCGCCCTAGATAAAGATCAGGCGCGTGTAAATATCATCGATGCCTGTGATTATCCGGGTATTGCTGGAGAAATTTTTGGATTACTAGCAGAGGCCAAACTCAATATTGATATGATTGTGCAAACCATTGGCAAAAATGGTAAGACCAATATTAACTTCACTTTACCCGAAGAAGATATAGAAGTTTGCCAGCAAGTGCTCAAAAATGTGCGCGATATTGGTTCAGTAGAATGCGATCGCCAAGTAGCTAAGGTGTCTGTAGTGGGTGTGGGTATGCGCTCACATTCTGGAATTGCCAGTGCTGCTTTTAAGGCTTTAGCCAAAGAAAATATCAATATTTTGATGATTAGCACAAGCGAGATCAAAATTTCGGTGATCGTAGAAGTTTCTCTAGCCGAACTCGCCCTGCAAACTCTACACAAAGCGTTCAAATTAGCTCTGTGATGGATTTAAAAGGGCGCGCACAACAGATTTTCAGAGAACACCATACACGCTTAGGGCGTGTGGATATAGCCAATTATGATTGGGAGAATTTTAAGACATGTATCTCCCACATTGCGGGTGGGGGATGTATTTTGCTCTGCGTAGATGCATCGCGTATGTGGTTTAAAGAATATGTCTTTACACATCTCAATGCTAAGTTGTTGCGCCCGCCTTTACCCATTGTTGATGGGCTTTTAGGTTTTGATCCGCTTTTAAAAGATGCGCGCAATTTACCCCTTGTTTTAAATCTTTTAAATCTCACCTATAAAAATTACCTATTTTGGTATGTTGGTGAAGAGGGAATTTTGAGCACCTTAGCCTCTAGCACAAAAAATTTACTTTGGATCTTGCAAGATGGTTTTCTTAGTCCGCGCGATCCACTTTGTGATCTAAAACTTCTCCAACTTTATCAAGTTTTTGAAACAATGCTTTTTGAAAGTTTGTTAGGAATTTTGGATTGAACACTTTAATTCTTAGCCACACACCCCATGAGGAAGCGCACGCTTATAAGGAAGAATTAGAAAAACAAGCCCAAGAACCTATTTTGATTGAAAGTTTTATCCAAGAAGAGCTCAAGGTCGAGTATGCGCATGAGATCAGAAGGCGCGCTATGTTATGCGATGCGGAGCAAAAATTTATCATCATTGCTGCACACCATTTTAATGCATTCGCTCAAAATGCCCTGCTTAAAATCTTAGAAGAACCCCCACCACAAACGCATTTCATATTGATTGCCAAAAATAAGCATGCGCTTTTAAACACCCTGCTCTCTCGCTTAATTTGCGCCGATCGCCGCACAAAAACTCCTATTGATCCCTTTGGACTAGATTTGCGCACATGTGGCGTGCAGGATGTCTGTAATTATCTTCAAGAGTTAGACAAAACACATCTAACTCCGGAAGAAATCAAAATGCGTCTTTATTCTCTATTGCGCGCCTTGCAAGAAATTGCGCTTCCTTTACCCTTAGATTTATTACAGAGTTTGGATAGCGCAATCCATGCCAATACCCTCTATTACCGCCCTAGCTACAATTTCTTGCCCTTACTCTTAAGAGTGCTTCAACTCAGAGGGGTTGCGTGTTTTTAGAACGCATCGCTCCGGCTAGTTTTGCCCTAGAATTAGAGCGCATCACTCCCCACCCAGTTGGTCAAGCTATTATGAGCCAAAAAGCCCGACTCTTCGCTTTTAAAATTAGCGATTTACCCTTGAGTGCTGCACTCACACTCAAGCAAGAAGCCCTGCGCGTGGGAGCTGAATTAGCGACACCTAAGGATTGCATTTTGGCTAAGAAACCTGCCTACACATGTCTTTTAGTGGGCACTTACGACCAACTAGAACGCTTGCGCGTGAAATGCACTTCTCAAGCCTTTGGATTAAAAAGATTGGCAAAGATGCTAGAGTCCCATCTGCAATCTCCATCTTTTGACAATCCAGCTCTGATGGGTATTATCAATATCACTCCGGATAGTTTTTACCCACAGAGTCGGCACAATGTCCAGCAAGCTTTAGAAAAAATTTATCACTATTTAGAACAAAAAATCGCCTATATTGATATTGGGGCAGCCAGCTCACGCCCCTTTAGCGCACGCCTTGAAGCACATGAAGAAATCGCACGCCTCAAAGACATTTGTGCAGAAATCAAAACCCACAACCTAACCCAACACGCCATTTTTAGCATAGATACTTATAATCCCAAGACAGCCGATTTTGCTCTGCGGCACGGTTTTCAATTACTCAACGATGTCAATGGTTTTAGAGAAGAGTTAATGTGTCAAGTGGCTAAAGCTTATGGAGTTCAAGTTGTGCTGATGCATTCTAACGGGGTGCCTATGGATATGGATCATTTTGCGCCCCACAAGCAACTTTTTTTGGAGATGGATCGCTTTTTTGAGATGCAATTAGAGCGTTTGGATCAATATGAAATTAGCAATATTCTCTTAGATATTGGTCTAGGCTTTAACAAAACCACTGCGCAGAACTTGGCCCTTATCCAGCACTTAGAGCATTTTTTGCATTTTGGTTATCCCTTACTTGTGGGCGCAAGCCGTAAAAAATGTATTGGCGAGATTTGCGCTAGAGAGGTGCAAGATCGCTTAAGTGGCACTTTGGCTTTGCACTTGGTTGCTTTGCAAAGAGGGGCGAGCATTCTACGCGTGCACGACATTGCCCCCCATCAAGACTTGCTAAAAATCTACAAGGCTCTTTGTGAAGTGGAGTTACCATACTAAGCATTCAACCCACTAGGGATAGAGTGTCTTGAGTTTATGCTGTAAGGCTGGAGGAAAATCTGTTAGCATGAAAGAATCTTGTTAAAAGGATGGTGATGGAGAAGGACAAGAGAATTAATCTCTTTGACATCCGTTGGATGTGGTCCATGTTTGGCACGGCGATTGGGGCAGGGATTTTGTTTTTGCCCATCAAGGCTGGGGCGCAGGGCTTTTGGCCTGTGGTGGTGATGGCAATTTTGAGTTTTCCTATGACTTGGCTTAGTCATCGGGCTTTAGCACGCTTTGTGAATGCGATTGGCAACCATGACATCACCCATGCGGCAACTTATTTTGGAAAAAAGGCGGGCTACCTCATTACCTTTATCTACTTTTTTACCTTTTATCCCATCTGCCTTGCTTATGGGGTGGGGATTACCAATACCGTAGAATCCTTTTTTGCTCACCAGTTAGGACTCCACTATTTTGATCACAATCGCTTTTTCTTGGCCGAACACTTGGTCAGCGGGATGATTTTTGTGATGATCTTTAACACCACCATTGTTACACGAGTCGCCAACGCTTTAGTTTATCCTATGGCATTGATTTTATTTGTCTTTTCTCTCTACCTCATTCCCTATTGGAAAACTTCCATGCTAACAGAAATCCCTAGTTTTGGGGGGTTTTTTTCCGCACTTTGGTTCACACTTCCGGTTTTGGTCTTTTCCTTCAACCATAGCGCGATCATTTCTACTTTTGCCCAAGCGGTTGAGAAGCGTTATGGGGAACTCAAGCACTTTAAAACCAATCAGATCGAATTGCTCAACACTTCTCTTTTGCTTCTATTTGTCATGTTTTTTGTTTTTTCCTGCATTCTCTGCCTTGAGCCTGCTGACTTTATTAAAGCGCGTGAACAAAATATCCCTATTTTAAGCTATTTTGCCAACACGCTGGGCAATCCCATCATTGGATACACTGGTCCCGTTGTGGCGTTTTTGGCTATTAGCACTTCTTTTTTTGGACACTATTATGGCGCTAAAGAGGGTTTAAAGGGTCTAGTGGTGCAAACCTTAGTGAAAGACAAGCTCTCTCCTAGTTGTCATAGAAAAATTGATATTTCTGTAACTTTGTTTTTATGGATTAGTATTATTTTGGTTTCCTACTATAATCCAAGTATTCTAGGCTTCATTGAGAGTTTGGGTGGGCCTGCACTAGCCACGATCACTTTTATTCTGCCCATCGTAGCGATGTATATAATTCCTTCAATGAAAACTTTTAGAAACTTTTGGACAGATGCCTTTGTTTTAGCTGTAGGCGTGCTAACCGTGCTTAACGCCGTGATCGATCTCTTTGTGAAAGGATAAATATGGACATTCAGACCCAACAAGAAATTTATGCGCAATCCATGACCTCTATTTTTAAAATAGGCATTGGTCCTAGCTCTTCACACACCATAGGCCCTATGGATGCCTGTGTGCGTTTCTGCGCTCTGCTTGCGCAAAAAGGAGTTTTAGAGCGCACAGCGCGCGCATGCGTAACCTTGCACGGCTCTTTGGCTCTCACAGGCAAGGGGCATTTAACAGATTTGGCCTGCTTGGTGGGTTTGAGTGGAATCAGCGCTAAAAAAGTGAGTGTCGCCCAGCGCCACGAAATTGTGCAAAGAGCCCTCAAAGAAGGGCGCATTTTTTTAGCTCAACACCATGATATTGTTTTTGATTTCCATAAAGATATTCTGTTTGAGAATAAGGCCCTAGAATTCCATGAAAATGGCATGGTGGTGCAAGCTTTTGATGATCAAGGACACCTACTGACTGAGGAAACTTATTATTCTACGGGTGGGGGCTTTATTTACACACAAGAGGAATTAAAGCATAGAAAGAAAACCTCTACCCATGCAAAACACACCCCCTTTGACTTCAATAGCGCTAAAGAATTAGAAGAAATGTGCGCAAAGCACCATTGCTCTATTTCTCACATCGTAACCCAACATGAAAACGCGCTTTTTGGTGAGAATTACGCCAAAAACTATTGTTTAGAGGTGTATGAGGCGATGTTAGCCTGCTTTGAGAGTGGGGTGCACGCTCAAGAAAAACGCCTGCCCGGTTGTATTGGGATGGATCGCCTAGCTCCTAGCATTCAAGAGCGCATGAGCAAACATCCCAATCCTCAAGACCCCTTAGCTGTGATGGACTACATGACTATGTACGCGCGCGCTGTGAGTGAGGAAAACGCTTGTGGAAACAAAGTCGTTACAGCTCCCACTAATGGTGCTTGTGGGGTCGTGCCTGCTGTGTTGCTTTACTGCCATAGACATATTAAACCTCTCTCTCAAGAACAGATTGTAGATTTTTTGCTTACATGTTGTGCCATCGGCTATCTTTATAAAAAGAATGGCTCAATCAGTGGGGCGGAAGCAGGATGTCAAGCAGAGGTGGGAGCGGCCTCTTCTATGGCAGCAGCAGGCTTTGCCTTTGTGATGGGCGGGAATGTGCACCAAGTTTTAAGTGCGGCTGAAATTGCCATGGAACACCACCTAGGTCTAACCTGCGATCCTGTGGGCGGATTAGTGCAAATCCCATGCATTGAGAGGAATGTTGTAGGTTCAATCAAAGCCGTTGCTGCAGCGCGCTTGGCTCTTGAGCATGGCTATCAAGCAAAAGTAAGCCTTGATGAGGTGATTTTAACCATGCTCCAAGTGGGCAAATCCATTGATGCCAAGTATCGCGAAACCTCGCTGGGTGGCTTGGCAGTTAATGTCCACATTCCGCGCTGTTAAGACAAATACAAGTCCTAATGATCTCCTATGGAGGGTTAGGAAAAGTGTAAGATTTCTGTCTAAATTTTATTCATTTTTTTCAGTAATATCTTAGCTTTAATCTTATAAAATCAATAATTGTATTACTAATCACTCTAGGATGAATAAATGAACGCACCTAAGAAAAATTGTAGTGTGCTTTTTGATACAAAACAAGCACAGGAATGGTCTTTTCCCACTTTTTCGCGCGCTCTTTTAGCACTCAGCGTTATAGGAGCAGGTGTGCTAATGGAGGCTGAAGAAACCCACACTTTAGGCAAAGTAACTACGCTAGGCGAACGCACCTTTGAATATAACAACAAAATGTTTATCGAACGCAAAGAATTACAACAACGCCAAAGTAATCAGGTTAACGATCTATTCAGAACAAGAGCAGATATCAATGTCGCCGGGGGCGGGCTTATGGCACAAAAAATCTATGTGCGGGGCATGGAAAGCCGTCTGCTTAGGGTAACCATCGATGGTGCGGCACAAAATGGGAATATTTTCCACCATGATGCTAACACGGTGATCGATCCGGGCATGCTCAAAGAAATTGAAGTGATCAAGGGGGCAGCTAACGCTTCTGCAGGGCCGGGAGCCATCGCCGGGAAAATGGCGATGGAGACCATCGGAGCTAACGACTTTTTGCGCAAGGGGCAAACCTATGGGGGCAGTGCCTCAGCGAGTTTTTACACCAACTTTGGGATGCGTTTTAACACCATTGCGGCCTACAGGGCAGAGAAATGGGACATCTTAGGTTATTTCACCCACCAAAATATCTTTTATTACCGCGATGCGAATAACTTGATGAAGAATCTCTTTAATCCTACCTACGATGTAGAAAATCCTTTTGCTAGCGATAAGGTGATCGGTAGCCCTAGCGAACAAAACAATGTCCTTCTTAAATTCAACGCTTACTTTAACGAAAGAGATAGCTTGACCATCAGCTATAACATGACCCGCTATAACTCTACGCGCTTGTTGCGCCCCAACACCACAAGCGCGCTGAGTAAGGCCAATGACCCGGGCACTCAGCCTGCTCCCTTTGTGATCGATTTTGGTAAGGAGCTAGCCCACACCATCAACTCCAATAACAATCTCTCTTTCAAATTCAATCACGAGGGTGGAGAGACTTTCGATCAGCCTCGTATCACTTCTACAGCTTTCTTAAGTGTCCGTAACGGACATTATAATCCTGTTAACAATCCCTTTGCGCTCAACTCTGTAGAACCCTCTAATCCTGACTATCAAGCCAATGTGCAGACATGGTGTCAACAAAACCCCGGACAGTGCATCAAGGGGAGTATCAGTCCAATAAATGGAGGTGGGTACCAACTCACAAAGAATGATAGTGCAAGCACAATGATTCCTAAATACCCCGAATACGATATGCAACCAGGATTTAATAGCGATTGGACTTTAGGAAATGCCGATGCAGAAGGGACCCTAGAGCGTAATATTTATCTGATCAACTCTGGGGTGAATGTCAAGGTCCAGCACCCCATTAGCGAAGATTATGGGAATGTTTTTGAATACGGAGCGATTTATCAAAACCTAAGTGTTTTTTCCGGTTTGCCTAGAGGCTCTAATGGTCTATATAAAGGCAATGTCAATCCCAATGATCCCACCGGTGCAGGCTTGCCTTACCGCCATTACTATGTCGATCCGGGTGATGAATACAATCAGAACATGAGTTCGCCCAACGCTGTTTATCGAGGTTTGCCTCAAAATTCTTATGCAATCGGTAATATTATCGGGGGCTATGTCCAAGCAAACTACAATTTCCTCAAAAATCTCATTGTGGGTGCGGGCACGCGTTATGATATTTATGTCTTGCAAGATAAAGATGGTCAACACCATTTGACTTCTGGTTTCTCCCCTAGTGCAACCATTCTTTACAACCCCATTGATTCTTTGGGCTTAAAACTAAGTTATGCTTATGTTACCAAGGGCGCATTACCCGGGGATGGGGTTTTAATGCGCGACCCTTCAGTCATCTATCAAAAGAATTTGAAACCAGCTGTTGGACAGAATGTCGAGTTTAACATCGATTACAACAGTCCGTATTTCAATGTGCGTGGCGCGGCCTTTTATCAGGTGATCAACAACTTTGTTAACTCTTATGGGCAGGATGTCTCCAAGAATGGGGGCGGGAACGCCACAGCTAAAAACTTGACAGGTAACCTTCCTCAGACCATTGCTATTTATGGGTATGAAGTTAGCGGTAATGCTAGGTATAAGAATTTTACGGCGACTTTCTCTTTTGCGCGCTCTTGGCCTACCGCTAATGTGAATGGAAAATATTACTTATTGGCAGACACCTACGCACTAGCTGCCACTTATGGGAATGTCTTTATTTTAAAGGGCGACTACACTATTCCAAGAGCCGGGCTTACTTTTACATGGCTTAGTCGTTTTGTAACCAACATGTATTACAATGGCTACAGCATCTACTATCCGGGCTATGGTTTGATGTCTATCCATAAACCCGGCTATGGCGTGAGCAGTATTTTTGTCAACTGGTCGCCTCCCCATGGGCGCATGAAAGGCTTGTTGTTGAGCGCAGTGTTTAACAATATCTTCAACAAGCAGTATGTTAATCAAACTTCTGTATGGCAAGCTAGCGCAGACGCACCCCATGAAGATATGATTGCTACAGCAGGGCATATCCGCATGGCTCTTCCAGAACCTGGTTTCAACGCGCGTTTTGAAATCTCCTATCAGTTTTAGTTTCATTAACGAACTTTTGGAGGGGTCTAAAAAACCCCTTAAGTTAATTTGAGTACCATTTAGCATTACGCTTAAGGAGTGTGCATGTTATTTGGAATTATTGGAGCAGGGGGATTCATCGCCCCCAGGCATGTAGAAGTGATCCATGAGTTAGGGCATGTGCTTGATTGTGCGATGGATATTCATGATAGCGTGCGCTATTTAGATCAATATGGACTTGGTTGCGAGTTTTTTACGGATTTAGAAGATCTACACCAGTATTTAGAAACTTGTAAAGATCAGGGCAAATTTTTGGACTACATGGTGATCTGTAGTCCTAATTATCTACATTTTGAACATATTGAATTTGCGCTCTCGCATGGAATCAATGTCATTTGCGAAAAACCTTTAGTGCTCGATCCGGGCGAACTTTCTGAAATCCAAGATTTAGAAAAAAAATACAATAAAAAAGTGTTTAATATTCTGCAATTGCGTTTTCATCCTAATATCATCTCTCTTAAAGAGAATGTGCGCGCTGAAATAGATAAACATCCCGATCGAATCTATGAAATTTCTTTAACTTACCTGATTTTACGCGGAAAATGGTATTTAAATTCTTGGAAAGGGGATGAACTGAAAAGTGGAGGGTTGGCTAGCAATATTGGGGTTCATTTTTTTGATATTTTGCTAGATATTTTTGGGGATGTGGTGGATAGCATAGTGCATGTGCATCAAAACGATTGTGTAGGGGGTTTTTTAACCTTGCAACATGCCCGTATTTCATGGTTTCTTTCCATCAATCCTGAACACTTAGGCGCGCAAAGAGAAAATTCTTACCGCTCTCTCGTGTTAGAGGGCGAAGAAATCGATTTTAGCGATGGCTTTGATGACCTACATATAGATAATTATAAGGCCATTTTAAATGGTGAAGGTGTGGGAGTAGAAACAGCGCGCAAAGCTGTAGAATTAGTCAACGCTATCCGCTGTAGCGCGATAGGCAACTTAGATGAGCATGCACACCCCCTTTGCTTGAGGTGTGGAGGATGAAGATTTAAGTCTAGTGTTAAATATTTGATGTTATCATGGAGGAATTTTATTTTAGAGGAGTTTAAATGGCGTTATACAATCGCGATGCTAATCTCAACCCTGATTTGGAAGCGTCTGCCCAACTCAGCGATACGGCTTTAGTGAATTTTGTAAAAACTACTTATAAGTTTTTTGCAGCTAGTTTGTTGCTAGCAACCATCGGGGCTTTGGTGGGCTTTATGAATTTTCAAATGGTCGTCCAATATAAGTGGGCGTTTTTTATTGCAGAAATTGCCGCTTTTTTCGGTCTTATGTTTACTAGAAAAATGCCCACCGTTAACTTGCTCATGCTCTTTGCTTTTACTTTCCTTTCTGGCATTACTCTTGTGCCATTGTTAGGTTTTGTGATCGCGCGGGCGGGGGTCGGCGCGATTTGGCAGGCTTTAGCAATGACCACTATCGTTTTTGGTGTAATGAGTGTCTATGCTATCAAAACCAAGAGCGATCTAGCCAACATGGGCAAGATGCTTTTTATCGCGGTGATTGTCGTAATGGTGGCTTCTCTCATCAATCTCTTCTTGGGTTCGCCTATGATGCAGGTTGCCATTGCGGGTGTGAGCGTGATTCTCTTCAGTCTTTTTATTGCCTATGACACCCAGAATATCATCCGTGGTCTTTATGCAACACCCATTGAAGCTGCTGTAGCGCTCTATGTGGATTTCTTGAATGTTTTCATCTCTTTGCTTCAAATCTTTGGCATTATGGGGAGTCGCAACGACTAGACGGACTTTTGAACGGCTCATAGACGCCAATTTAAATCGCTTCAAGGAGGGGGTGCGGGTAGTGGAGGATGTCTTCCGCTATCTTTATGACCAACCATCTTTAGCTTTACAACTTAAACATTTGCGCCACAGTGCTACTGATATTGTGGCCCAACATCTTGCTTTGCACACTCTTTATGCACATAGGGATAGTGTCTGTGATGTGTTGCAGGATAGCGATACTTTACCTAAAGAAGGGGATCCCATCTTATCCATGCTTCAAGCCAATTTTAAACGCGCTCAGGAGAGTGCGCGCGTTCTTGAGGAATGTTTTAAATATGCCTACCCTCTACAGCCTCCCCCCACATTTAAGACTCTGCGTTATCAACTCTATGTCCTCGAGAAAGAATGCATAGATTTTTTTACACAAAAATCCTAACTTGCATTTACATTTCTTTGTTAGAATGCGTCTACCTAGCTTTAGCTAGGAATTTTTTGCAAGGAGACATTATGTCAGAACATGGCGAATGCTGTCACGGGCACGAAGGACACGAAGGACACGGAGTACACCACCACCATCATCATCACTATCATGGTGGCACCCACCATCATCACCATCATCACCACGGCGGTGAACACCATCATCACCACCATAATCAACATGGAGAGCACGGCTCTAACTAAGTTGCATCCGCCCCGTTTTCACGGGGCTTTTTTGTCCTTGTTGCCAATCTTACCAGCTACTAGAGGCATTAGCTTAGAAATAGTGGTTTTTGTGTTGCAGTCTTGCTAAGAAAGATTTCTTATAATGATTGACATTTCTCATTACAAACCCTGAGCGTTCCTTTATCATAAAACACCCCAATGCCCAAGATTTACTCACAAACATGCGCGAGGTTTTTACACTCATTGAGCAGGGCAACAAACCCTATAAAGATCACCTGCCCAATCTCTCCTTAGAATATTTTGATGGGACTTATTTCAAATCTTTTATGCTGGTTGATGAAAAAAGCCTCTTCCAGGAAAATAAGACCTGCATTGCAGAAAAATTTATTCTCAAAGCTAAAGAAACCTCTCATTATTTTAATATCAGTGTCGCGGGCAAACCCAGCCGTTACCAACTCCATTTAGAAACCCTGCCTCACGCAAACGACATTGTCTGCCATGTAGAATTGGAATATTGCTATGAGCATGAGAATGTCTACACAATCCATTTTCTGCCTATCAATTACCCTAGGCCGTATATCCCAAGCACCATTGAGCAAAAGCCTTTTGATTCTAACATTTACCCCAAGTTTCCAGCTTTGCAACCAATCCAGACAGAATTAGTAGATAAAGTTTTGCAGCTAGAGGATTACGAATGGCTTCAAGTCCCCAAAAATGTAGAATTTGGGAGATACTATAACCGCCAATACGATTCTCATCATGCCTATGTAGATTTAGTCAGATTAGATGAGATAGATCCTCCCACTGCGCGTTGGTTTTGTGGCGATATTGAAGGGGAAGAGGTTATTCTCAAATACTACTGCAATGAGGAGATGTTGAAACACGGCACTCTTTTAAGGGCTAAACTTAGATTCAATGATAGGAATCAGGCCAGTGTTATGAGAATCTATAGTCAAGAGGATTTTTATAATAACTTTGCCTCTTTATTAGCCGCACTTTTTACGCAAAGACGACCCCTAGATACAAGTTTTCCAAAGGCATTTAGAGAGATGTTAGAGGAGCGGATAGAATTTATTGAAGAAGAGCTTGCCAAAGAAGAGGCGTTTTTCCAAAAACAATACCTAAAAATCATCGCTCCCTTAGGACATCTTTTAAGCCCCCAACAAAGAGAGTTTTTTGACCCTTATTTTAAAAAGCATTTTCTATGCGGCACTTGTAGAACAAGAGATCTGAGATATTTGGGCTTTTATCTTGCCAATGTCCACTCTAAGCCACTGATGGAGCATGTCCTAAAATTAGAAGAAAAGCATGCCCTCTTTGCATTGCGGATTGCGCTATGGCATACCAAAGAGGCTTACGAGTTACTAAAAGAGCAGGATTGCAAGACGCTTTTAAATAGTATCGAAAACAATATGCAAACTAATTTTAAAGCCCTGCAATCTCTAAGAGATAATTTAAGCAAGCTTGAAAAATTAAACAACATTGTCAATACGGCCCTCACACTCTTGGGTGTTTTAAGAGCCATTAGATTGCTTGATTATGATTTGCTCAAACCCGGCGATTCACAGACAAAAAATTTAATCGCCCTCTTAGATGAGGTCGCGCGCTACTGCTTGGCTGAAAATTTAAAACCCGATTGTGAAAGGAAGCTTGATTTAAAAAGCTTGGGTATAGAGCTTCAAAAATCCGAAATTGCGATCTTTTATGTAACGCGCTTGTTTCTAAGCAATGACAAAAAGATCGCCCACTTGAATATTAGCTAGTAGAATTTTAGAAAATAGCACCGTCTTTTAAGCCTTGCCCACGAGGTCTTGCCACCACTGCTTGACCTTGCTGTAGCAAACCTCAAAGACATTTTTATAAGGCTCGCTTTCATAGCCAAAGCTTTCATGCAAATCAAGCAAAATCTGTTTTTGCTTGTCATTGAGCTTTTGGGGATAAACAATTTTGATCACGGCAACCAAATCCCCATAGCGCGTGCTATTAACATCTTTAACTCCCTGATTTTTAAACACAAATTGCGCGCGATCGGGGGTGTTGGGCGGAATTTGAAGCTCTAATTCTTGTTTGAGCGCGGGGAATGTGATTTTGCTCCCCAGCGGGATAGAGGTGAAAAAAACGGGCACTTCTATAAGAATGTGTGTCCCTTTGCGCACAAAGTGTTCATCTGGTTCTATATTGGCCTCTAAATAAAGTTCTCCACGCACCCCGGGCTTGTATTCATTGCCACGCCTAGAGACGCGGATACGATTCCCCACATCAATCCCCTCAGGCACTTCTAGCTCAAAACTCTCACTCTTTTGCACACAGCCCTCGCCCTTGCAAGACTCGCATTTTTCCCCCACAACCTGCCCGCTACCCTGACACTGATGGCAAGTGCTAGCTAAAGTCATAAAACCTTGTTGGATATAGGTTTGTCCCTTGCCCTTGCATGCAGGGCAGGTGTGCGCCTTGCCCCCCTTAGCTCCACTGCCTGAGCAATCATGGCAGAATGTTTTGTAATGATTTTGAATGGTTTTCTTGCACCCAAAGACCGCTTCTTTAAAACTGAGCTCTAAAGTCATTAAGCGATCTTTAGGGATTTTAGATTGTTCTTGTTTGCTAAATCCAAAGGCACTCCCAAAAATAGAATCCTCGCCAAAAAAGTTAGCAAAAATATCCCCTAAATCGCTAAAACCTCCCCCTCCTCCTGCGCGCCCCTCTAAGCCTTCCTTGCCATAACGATCGTAAATTTGCCTTTTTTGGTCATCGCTAAGGACACCATAAGCCTCATTGATCTGTTTAAATTTTTCTTCGGCTTCCTTATCTCCTAAATTGCGATCGGGATGGTATTTTAAGGCGAGTTTTTTATAGGCTTTTTTGAGCGTTTCTTTGTCCGCATTGCGATCCACGCCTAAGATTTCATAATACTCCACAAAAATCCTTCGCTGATTTTTTGAAAGTCGGATTCTAGCCTAAAAGCCTTTAGCTTCTTGTTAATCACCCCCTCGTGTCTAGCAAGCTTTCCTCAAAGTTAAATAGGGGCTCTAAGGGGGCTTGAGCGAGGGTTAGAGTGATTTTTTCAAAGCCCTTGAGCTCTGCTTTGTGCCGTTCTAATAACTGCAACACGCTAACATAAGAGACGCTTAATAAAAGACACACGCCCTCCCCCTCTTTGTAAACCACACCTTGCAGAGGTCCTAAATGCGGGTAAATAGCATAAAATTCTAATTTCTCCTGTTTTTTCTTGGGTTTGAGTTGGAGCAACGCTTCTTTTTGTTGCCCATCTTGGATCACAAAACTAGCCACCTGATGGTGCAAAGATAAGAGCAAATTGCCAAAGAGTAAAAAATCTTGACGAGTAGGGGCGTGGGCGCAGTGTTGGATCAAAACTTCTTTATAATCTTGGAATTGATCTGAACTGAGCAATTTGGGTAAATCCTTGAGTTCAAATTTGAGCGGGACATCTTTAAGTTGTTCCATAATCTTAGGTTGGGGGATCAAGTTAGAGAGCATGGTCGCTCCTACTGAGCTTTTATGCATGAGTGCCCAATAAGTTTTGCCCAAGACTAACGCCTTTTGACTCTTGGTCTCAATGAGTTGGCTACCCAGTTGTAAAAGGTATTTATGATCCCCTTTTTTCTCAAGCACTTTTAAAAGCAAAGGCAAGGTCGCGTTAAAATTTTGAGAAGGTGTGTCTTTAAGGACTTCTTGTAAAAGTTGGATGTTTAAAAGCGCGTTAACAGGATTGAGCACGGCAGACTTGGCTCACAAAATTCAAAATCTCAAAACTCAAGGCGAGTTTGCTAAGGTGGTTTGTGCGTTGGCTATGTTGCGC
This sequence comes from Helicobacter felis ATCC 49179, assembly GCF_000200595.1. Lineage (NCBI taxonomy): Bacteria > Pseudomonadati > Campylobacterota > Epsilonproteobacteria > Campylobacterales > Helicobacteraceae > Helicobacter > Helicobacter felis. Next base: position 397,788 of record NC_014810.2, read on the forward strand.
GCTTAAAAGCCACATTTGGTTTTGCGCCGATCCAAAGGGTTGGCAATCAAGGGTGTTTAAGCACACCGCCAAACAGCCCTTGCCCCCATTTTTTGGGCTCTCTAATAATTTTCGGGCATTGGCGATTGCATTAGCCCCCTCTTCCTCAGCCTTAAAGCCAATTTTAATAAACCCCTTTAAAGAGGCTAAAATGTCCACATTTTGCACGCATTCCAAATTCCAAGACGCGCCCAAATCTTGCTTTTTAAGCTTGCCCTTGTGGGAGGTAGCAGGCTTATAATCGCTAATGGCAGCTAGCATGAATAAAAAGGGTGGGTCTTGCAGGTTTGCCCTCTCTTGCAGGGCTTGCAGGTAATCGTCCCCGCTTTGCACCCTTAAGCATCCAATGCCTGCGGGCAACTCTAAAGGAAAGGCACTCGCCACCAAAGACACCTCAGCACCCCAAAAATACAACACCAAAGCCAGACAACTAGCCTGCAAACCACTAGAAAAGTTGCAGATATAGCGCACGCTGTCAATTTTCTCCAAGCTTCCCCCCCCACTCACCACCACCTCTTTACCTGCCCAAAAGCTATTTTTGTATAAGGCCTGCACGCTGGCACACACAAGCTCTAAAATGTCTGCCATCGCCCCCTTGCCCTGTGTGTTGCAAGCTAGTAAATCCTCTCTAGGTTCTACAACTATGCACCCCCAAGACTTGAGGCGTTTTAAATTCTCTTGAGTGGCGCGCGCCTCTAACATTTGCGTGTTCATGCTAGGGGCTAGGATTTTAGGCGCATTGCTGGCTAAAAACACCGCGCTTAAGAGGCTATCAGCAAGTCCATGCGCTAACTTGGCTAGGGTGTTGGCACTAGCAGGAGCAAGTAGCACCACCTCTGCCCACTGGGCATAACTAATATGATTGGGGCAATTTGGATCGCTCAAATCCCAGCGTTCGCTTTTGTGCGTGAGCACGGGGTAATGGCTCAGGGCTTCAAAGCTTAAGGGCGTAACAAAGCGCATCGCCTGCTTACTCATCACCACCTTCACCTTTGCGCCCATTTTGATAAAAGCACGCACTAAATCCAAGCTTTTATAGGTGGCAATCGATCCGCTTACCAATAATAAGATACGGCGATTTTTGAGCAAGGCATTTTGGGCGAGTAAGTCTAGGGTTTTCACAGCGTGGCGACCATTGTTAGCAGTTCAGACGCGCTCAAGCGTTGGGGGTTTTCTAGGCTATTGTAACTAAAGCCCTCAGGGGCACGCTTCCCTTTCTCGCCCAAGAGGGTTAGGCTGTAATCGATAGGGGTTTGAAAAGAGATAGTAGGTTCTAAGATATAAAAGTCCCTAAATTCAAAGGCGCGATCATCACTACTAATCATCACCTCATGGAGTTTTTCGCCCGGTCTAATCCCCACGATCTTAATGGGAATATCAGGGGCTAGGGCTTGCTTGAGGTCTAAAATGTTCATGCTAGGGATTTTAGGCACAAAGATCTCCCCCCCATGCATGCGCTCCAAACTACGCAAGACAAAGTGCACTCCCTGATCTAGCGTGATCCAAAAGCGCGTCATGCGCGTGTCAGTGATAGGGATTTGCAAAGCCTTTTGTGCTACTAAGTTTTGGAAAAAGGGCACCACACTTCCTCTAGAGCCCACTACATTCCCATAACGCACCACGCTAAATTTAGTGCGTGCGCGCCCTTTCATGTTATTAGCGCTCGTGAAAAGCTTATCGCTGCATAATTTAGTCGCCCCGTAAAGATTAATCGGATTACTTGCCTTATCCGTGCTCAAAGCGATCACATGCTCTACTTGTGCGTGCAAACACGCCTCAATCACCGCGCTCGCGCCTAAAATATTGGTTTTAATGCACTCTAAGGGGTTGTATTCAGCAGTGGGGACTTGTTTAAGAGCAGCGGCATGGATACAAATGTCCACACCCTGCATCGCTACTTTAAGCCGCTCTCCATCGCGCACATCGCCAATAAAAAAGCGCACTCTAGGATCGCTGAAAGTCTGCCCCATTTCATATTGCTTTAATTCATCTCGGCTATAAATAATGACTTTTTTGACTTGAGGCTGTTCTAAGAGAATGCGCGCGCATCTCTTGCCAAAACTCCCCGTCCCCCCCGTGATTAAAATTGTTTTACCTTCTAAAAATGCCATAAATTCCCCTATCAAAAGAGGCAATTCTAGCATATTAATGCCACAAACCCCACAATAAATAAAATCCAAAGCCACAAAACACCAAAGCGCAGAAGCGATCGCTTTTTTGGTGGTGTTTGAGGTAAAAATTTTGCACTCTAGGGTGTGAAAACAAGAGCGCGATGGTGCTAAAATACAGCAAAGTTTCTAAGACAATGCCTACCATGATCGCCCATAAATTGCTATGAGAAAAATCTAAACTTGAGAAAATGCTCACAAAATATAGCATCGTCTTTGGGTTGAGCAAATCTGTAATGAGACCTTGTAAAAAGGCGGCTGATTTAAAATCAAATTGGAGTTTGAGAGGAGAGTTAGCACTCTTAAAAAGCGAATAGCCCATGAAAAATAGATAAAAAGTGCCTAAAAGAGTGAGTAAGACATGAAAAATGGGGAAGGTTTGTAAAAAGAGTTTTAGCCCAAACAACGAGAGGGTAACCCAAATTAAAACCCCCAAGCAGAGACCACAGACGGCTAAAAAAGCTTCTTTGAAACTACGCTTCAAAGCATAAGAACTTACTAAGAAAAAATCAGGTCCGGGAGTGAGCAAGGCAATAAATTGGATACCTAGCAACCCTAGCAAATCCATAAGAGCTCCTTAGATCGTCTTAAAAACTAGCATTCTAGCGCATTTTAAAAAGTTACAAGGGGGCTTTTGTTAGCATGGGTAATTTGATAAGGAGAATGAATGCCATTTGTGAACATTAAACTTACGCGTGAAAGTACCCCCATTACTCCTGAGCAAAAAAAGGCTCTTATTGAGGGGGCAACCGATCTGCTTGTAAAAGTTTTGAATAAAAACAGGGCCACCACAATAGTGATCATCGAAGAGTTGGACATGGATAACTGGGGTATAGGTGGCAATAGTGTTACAGAAATTAGAAAAAAGTCCTAGAACAGACCCCCTTATTTTTTAGAGGGGTTTTTAGAAACCTTTTCAAATTCAAAGATTGTTTTTGCTCTCTTGATTTGTGCGAGAGGTAGGCTTTGGGTCGTCCCCTCTATGTTTAAAAGAATATTTTCACCCTCTAGGGCTTCAAGAGTGCCCCTTAGACGGGTGTTATCTAAGATTTTGCACTCTATTAATTCCCCAATGGAGAGTTCAAAATGCCGCCGTTTGCTCAGTGTGCGCTCCAAGCCCATAGAGCTCACTTCTAGGGTATAAGATCCTGCAATGGGAGCATGCACATCTAAAAGGGGCGAGATGAGCAAACTAGCTTCTTGGCATACATCTAAACTTGTAGGTCCTTCTAAGGCTTTAATGCTAATGCGTAAGATGTCGGTTTGGTTTTCTTTTAAAAAAGCGACATCATAGAGGGCACAACCAATACTTTGTAGCGTGTTTTCTAAAAGAGTTTCTAGTTGCGAGGTGTCCATCTTAAGCCTTAGCAATGCGTGCAAAGAGTTGATCTAAGCGTTGTTGGGCTTCTAGGCTAGGATCGATAGCAAAAACAAAATGGGGGCACTTAAACCATCCGCTCACCTGTAACACATACGCTCTTAATAAAGGCGTGGCTTTCTTAAGAGCCTTGATCGCCTCTTTTTGCTCCTCAGCCTCTAAACATGAGCCATCAATATAGGCTTGGGCATGGTATTTGCCCTTTGAGCAGTGGACTTGGGTGAGAGTAAGTCCACTTAGTCTAGGATCGTTAAGTGTGCTCAAGGCTTCTTGCAAGTACTCCAAAAGCCCCGCATCGAGGCGTTTAGCATGCACACTATCCATTAAAGTGTCCTTGTTTTTTGGATTTCTTTAAAGCTTTCAAAAACATCGCCCACGCGCACATCATTGTAGTGATCTAGCATGATTCCACACTCATAGCCTTTGGAAACTTCATTGGCATCGTCTTTAAAGCGTTTGAGTGAGATAATTTTGCCCACATGCACCACCACGCCCTCACGAATCAAGCGCACTTTAATGCCTTTATTGATCACCCCATCAACCACCATACACCCAGCAATCGTGCCCACTTTAGGAATCACAAAGGTTTCGCGCACTTGTGCCTGCCCTGTGTCTTCCTCTTCTACAATGGGACTCATCAAGCCACCTATGAGAGCTTTCATGTCATCTAGTAGCGCATAAATCACGCTATAAGTTTTGATAGTAACTCGCAATTCTTTAGCCTTAGTGCGCACATTGCCTGTAGGGCGGATATTAAAACCTAACACAAGCGCATGGGAGTTATTAGCTACCAAACTTAAATCATTCTCGCTAATTGAGCCCACCCCTGCGCTAATGACTTGGATGCTCACTTCCTCATTATTGAGGCTTAACAAACTATGCTTAATGGCTTCTAGGCTACCTTGTGTGTCCGCTTTGAGCACCACAGGGATATTTTGCAACTCTTTATTAGCCACCATTGAAGCTAGTTCGTCTATGTGCACCTTAGTGCTCTTGCTTAAGGCTTTTTGGCGTAAGTAAGTCGCTTTTTTGTGCGCCAAGCTCCTAGCGGTGTTTTCGCTATCCACAGCCACTAACACCGAGCCAGCCATAGGCACTTCGCTAAGGCCGGTGATGAGAGCCACTTGTGAGGGCTTGAGTTCTTTAATACTCTTGCCTTGATCATCTGTCATGGTGCGCACCTTACCAAAGGCAATGTCGGCAACCACTGGGTCGCCCACCCTGAGTGTGCCCTGCTGCACAATGAGAGTTGCTACCGCACCCCGCCCTTTTTCTACACTGCCCTCTAGCACTACTGCTTTGGGGCTCGCACTAGGCGAGGCTTTGAGTTCCATAATCTCCGCTTGGATCAAAATGGTTTCTAAGAGATGATCGATGCCCTGCCCGGTTTTGGCTGAAATGGGGATAAATTCAATCTCTCCGCCCCAATCCCGCGCATTAAAGCCTAATTCCGCACACTCGGCCTTAAGCTTGTCCACATTGGCGTTTTCTTTATCGATCTTATTCATCGCCACGATGATTTGCACGCCCGCTTCTTTGGCTTGCTTAAACGCCTCAATAGTTTGGGGTTTAACTCCATCATCAGCAGCGATCACAATAATGGCGATGTCAGTAACCTGCGCCCCTCTCTTGCGCATTTGACTAAAGGCTTCGTGTCCGGGCGTGTCAATAAAAGCAATTTGCTTATCCCCCTTTTGCACCATATAAGCCCCGATGTGTTGGGTGATTCCCCCTGCCTCACTTCCAGCCACGCGTTGGTTGCGGATTTTGTCTAGCAAAGAGGTTTTACCATGGTCGACATGCCCCATGATAGTTACTACAGGGGCGCGCTCGCTCAAATCCTCTACCTGCTCATTTTCCTCATCTTCGATGAAAACTTGCGCGTTTTCTATTGCCACCTCTAGGCCAAATTCAGCGGCCAAAATCTCAATGGCATCCCGATCTAAAAAGTCGTTCTTGGTTACCATCATGCCCAAATTAAAGAGGGTTTTGATTACATCGGCTAAGTTGAGATTAGCGCTCTGTGCAAACTCATAAACCCGCACTTCCTCAGATATGCTAATGCTATTTTGCACGCTCTTTTGAGTATTCTCAGGACGATAAACCCGCCTTTTTTTCACAGATCGGCGAATGCCCCCTTCATTCACCCAAGGGGTTTTACGCTGGATTTTAACCTTGTCTGTAATGGAACGTGATGGCGCTTCCTCTTGTTGTATCTCTAAGTCTTGAGCGCGGAAATCAAAGAGCATGATCTCATCTTGTTCATCCTCATAGAGGTCATGAAAATCACGATTTTGGGAAAAATCCAAACGATGCGCGCGATTTTTACTACTAGGTTTGGCAACACCTTTAGATTTGGCCGGTTTTTTTGGCTTTTTTTCTGTGGATTCTTTATGGCTCATCATGGAAACAAGATTCGCCCTTGCCAAAGCCGCCTCTTCTTGGTCTGTGCGCTTCACAATGCGGATACCACGCGTGCGCTTAGAAAGAGGGCTAGGTGTTGGGGGCGTAACTTCTTGGGGAGTGGAAGTGGGGGGGACTTCCTCTACCTTCAAGGGGGGAGAGGGGGGAGGGGGGGCAATGGGAGCGGTTTTAATGTCTTCAACCTTAGGAGTTAAAGAGGGGGCAGGCGGAGGGCTAACCGGTTTGGGTGCAGGAGGTGGTGTTGTCCCCGTGCTCACAATCTCAATACTGCGTTTCCTGTGCGCGCTCCTTTTTACAGGGGCAGCTTGGGGTGGGGGAGTGTCTTCTTCTTTAGGGGCGCTCTGTGTTTTTGGAGTTTGGGGCTTTTGAGGTGCAGGCGATGCTGTTTTTGGCGCGCGCACATTGCGCTTATTCTTGATAAAATCGTAAAGTTTAGCCGCCGTCTCCTCATCTAGGCTTGAATTTGCCTTAAGAGTTATGCCTATTTCTTTGGCCGCTTCGATCACTATTTTTACATCCGTTCGACCCAGCTCTAAGACAAAATCTTTTAATGGAATGCCGCTCATGACGCTCTCACCTCTTCTAACCAAGTTCCAATATACGCTTTATTTTTGGGAGCATGTTTGACCTTAAGAATCTGTCTACACACATCCTTAGCATATAAACATGTCTTGCACAAATAAAAACTACGCCCCTGTCCACAAAAAGAAATAATTTTGCCTTCTTGGATACTGAAACGCAATAAATTTTCCTGTAACGCGCGCTCCCGACAACACACGCACATGCGCACAGCGTTTTTAGAAAAAAAACCCTTAATCTGCAACCTGCACTCCTTGATTATCAAAGTCTAGGGTCAAAACCCTAAAATTATAATATTTTTCCTGTAATTTTTTATGCAAATGGCGCGCTTCCTCAGCATAGCAGAGATTAAAAAAAGACGATCCACTCCCTGATAGGGTGCTCATCAATGCGCCATTTTCTAACGCCAATTTCTGCACTCCATAGAGCACAGGGTAAAGCTTCATGCGTCCATCTTGATGCAAGCGATCCTTAGAGGCCACGCGCAAAAGATCCCATCTCTCTTGCATGAAGGCCATGCATAGCAGACTTGCATGCGCTACATTGTAACTAGCATCATGATGGGAACAACGCTTGGGCAAAGCTTGGCGCGATATTTTAGTTGAAATTGTGTGCGCAGGAATCACCATCACGGCCTTAAGGTAGCTAGGGATAGAGGTGCGCAAGTGGTGGACTTTTTTTGAGGGCGTGTTCCCTGCGACTCTCTCTAAAGTTGCCACATTGAAACCTCCAAAAATTGCCGGAGTGATATTATCTGCGTGGGGCTCATAAATAAGGCTTGTTTCTAAGATTGTCTCTTTATCTAGGTGGCCACGCAAATAATGCTCAACCGCGCTTAAAGCTCCAACCACGATGGCTGAACTGCTCCCAAGCCCCCTAGAAATAGGGATAGTGTTTTGGAAGAGAAACTCAAAATTCTCCTCTATGCCCTCTTTTTGAAGTCTTGCCTTAAAAAGTTTGACAAAAATATTATCCACCAGAAATTTAGAGTAGCCCTCACCTTCGCCCTGAATTTTAATACTTGTAAAAGTAGATGGCACGACACTAAAACGATTCTTAAGATCCAAACTCAGGCCCAAACAATCAAACCCCGGTCCCAAATTCGCGCTTGTGGCAGGCACACTGACAACCAAATCATTTCCTAGATTTTGATGGTGCATTATATCCTAAAGTCTGTGATTTTGCGCTAAACAGGAGGTAAAAGATAGAGAGGTTTTGGATTTTTTGCAAACAACTTAGGATCTAAAAAGTCAGGGAGTTGCATAGGAGTTGTCGTTGCCTCCTCTAACACACAAAGGGTAATTTGCCCATGCTTGTAACAATAATAGTTTTTCCCAAAAGCTTTAATAGGTTGGTAAGCATTAAAGACAAAACCCAATGCGCCAAAGAGAGGGATATTTTGTGCCACCGATAAAGTATGCAGAAAAACATGGGTAAGTTTCATAGCGCTAAAACTCCCCGGACCTGTTGCATAAAAGATAGCTTCTAAATTTAATTTGTAAGAAGTGCACCAAGCGATCGCCTGCGCGCTCAAAGCTGCGAGTGCCACACTCGCTTTCTCTGAACTTTCAAAAGCCTGAGTCAATTTGCCCTCAACATAAACCCCCATTTGCACAGGACTCTCTAAAGAGAGCACTACGAGCGCACAAGGTTTATGTCCTTCCTTAGTTGTAAGCAAGAGCCATTTGTAAAGAGGTGGTTTCCTCGTGTTGCCCCTGGGGAAGATGCACCACCTCATAAGCTTGAGTTTCTAACACTTTTTGCACCAAAAGAGCGTTAAGCTTATGGCTACCCATGTAAGAACTATAGGCTCCGATGACATTCATCCCCAAAAATGCCAAATCTCCCATTGCATCCAAAATTTTATGGCGCACAAACTCTTCTTCGTAGCGCAAACCCTCTCTATTTACAATTCCATGCTCATCTAGGACAATGCAATTGTTTAAATTTCCGCCCTTGGCAAGTCCAATGGAGCGCAAATAATTTACCTCCTGTAAGAAACCAAAGGTACGCGCCCTAGCAATCTGATCTTTATACGCTCGTCTGGAAAATTTAAAATGATAATGTTGTTCGCAAATCATAGGGTGGGCGAAATTGATTCCAAAATCAAAGGAGAGAAGAGGACTTGGGCTTAATTTAGCACTTTTTGGGCCATCTTGGACAACGACTTCTTTTGTGATGCGCATGAAAGGCTTGGGAGCGTCTAGTTCGACAATTCCTGCTTCATCCAATAACATGCAATGAGCGATAGCTGATCCATCCATAATGGGAATCTCTTCATTATCTACAGAAATCTTCAAGTTATCAATCCCATAACCGCTCACTGCAGATAACAGATGCTCCACAGTGGAAATGCGCGCTTTTGGATCTTCAGGAGAGCCTAAAGTCGTGGCCATTGTGGTGTCTACAACACTCTCATGTTTTAAAGGCATTTGTCTTTTTAAATCGGAACGCTCGAATACGATACCTGAACCCGCACCTAGAGGTTCTAAGGTCATTTTCACAGGCACTCCTTTGTGCAAGCCAATCCCGATAACTTCTACGCTTTTTGCAATCGTTCTTTCTCTCATGGAATATCCTTTATGTTGATTATATCGTCTTTTCTAGTAATGAGTTTTAATTTATCATTGGCATTGATACGCTCTAGTTGCGCCTGATCTAAAATCGATCCTTGAAAGGCAATATAAGAAGAATGCACACTTTTAAGCACCATACAAGCACCCATGCAAATGACGATCCCCTCACAATGCCCATAAATACTGATATTTTGTTCAGAATGGATTTTGGCCCCATGGTTGATATTGCCCAAGAAAATTAAACTATGGGGGCTGTTAATTTCCTCGCCACTGCGTATATGCCGCTCGTAAATTCGCACATCCTCTAAAGGGGGTGGTTGGGGAGGGGCAACATTTTTGGGCGCAAACTCTATCGCATCGTAAATCACAATTTGGTCGCTGTTTCTGCCCTTGAGGTCTTTAGCGCACACGCTGTAGGCTAACCCGTAGCGTTCTAAGGCCTCCAAAACTTCGGTTTCAAGCGGTGTTTTAAAAAGGAGAAGATAATCTTGCAAAAGGGGCGCATTTTTGCAGATAAAATTCAGATACTGATCCTTATTGGCCACACCAAGTTCAAAACAACGCACTTGCTTTTGTCGAGTTTGTAGCACCTGCTCTACCTTTTTTCTTGGATGCGTTGGCGCGCCTCTTGCAACACAGCATTAAAGCGTTGGATAAACCCTGCATCCATCCATTCGTGGGGATAGACAGGGATTCCCTGCACCAACATCTCAAAATGCACATGATCGAGCTTATTGGCATAACTAAAGCCACTAATGCCCAAAACCCGACCCGATTCCACTAGATCGGATTTTTTTACAAGGATTTTTGAAAGGCCTCCATAAAAGGCATGCAGACCTAAACCATAGGCCACTAAAATCCCCTTACCATAACTTTGAATTTCTTCAGCCAAGACCACACGCCCCTCGTTGCTCTCTTGAATTTTAGAGTGTTTGGTCATAAAATCCACACCAGCGTGCAACGCCTGCCCCAAAAGACTCCCTTGAAAAAGATAGCGTTTTTGCGCACCAAAGGGGAGCAAGACTCTAGGTTTGGACATTGCCAAAGGATTAAAAGGATTCAAGCGCGCTATGTCTGCAATGGTATTGTCAAGATCTGCTTGAACAATTTCTTCAAGATTGAGCCGCATTTTAGTGCGCTCAAAATCTGGATGTGTCTTAAGACCCTGCAAGGCCGCTTCTTTGTTTGCGTATTTTTTGTTTAACTCAATATCACGCCTGTAATAAGGCATCCGGGTGATTTTAGTGAAGTTGAGAGGGATGATTTTAGTGTTATAAGCCTTGTCGCGAGCAATAATGGTGGCGCTAAAGGCGCGTTGCTGTAAAGACCAAGGCAGAATAGCGGCATAGTGCTTGGCTTTAACAAAAGGAAAAGTTTTAAATTTCTGTTTGCCATCACTAAGCCATGCGGCATCTAAAGATTCTTCTTCAACGCTAAAGACAACTAAAGCGCTCCCACCATAAGTGATGCTAGAGGATTGGGAAATAATCTGCAGAGTTGGAGGCGTGGTGTCTAAAGTGAGATCAAAGTTAGCCGTGCTTAAATTACCGCTAAAAAAATGCGCGTTGCTCCAATCGCGCATGCGAATCTCATAATGCAAAAGAGTTTGATCGCTAAGTTGGATACTAGGTTTAGGCAACTCAAAACTCAGACGACTAGGCTCATCTAAGACAATCTGTTCTTTTTCATAGACGACAAGATGATCGCTAGTAGAGACTCTAACATGGTAGGAGCGGATTTTGGCCTTAGTCTCTAGGGTAACACGCATGCGGTGTTTGAGATTCCAATGGGTGGGGTGGGTTACCTCAGCTTCTGCAATCCCATTTTGTTTATCCGGAGCGACCTGCATTACCAGCTCAATTTTTCCCTGCCCATCTTTAGTAATGAGATAGTTATAGCTCAGATAGCCACAACCAACTAACATGATCAATACAATCCATCGCCACACAATTCACTTCCTAAAAAACATAAAGTACACTTAACATACCAAAAGTTGAGCGTTTGAAGCCAATCTTATCTCCAATGAGGGTTCGACTATTTTGTCCATTATGGTAGGTCGCAGCTGTTTCCATCCCTAAACGCAAATAAGTTAGGGGTATCTTAGTGCCCAATTCAAAACGCAAATGGCGTTTGTAAGTGAAAGCTAGGCCTAAATTAATGGTGTAATCGGCTTGCATGAGCATGTTCCATAGGACATGCTGGCTTTTATAGCCATTAGCAAGCACTGCACTAAAAGCGGGCGCGCTCAGGCTTTTTAAAACCATCATCCCCACACCAAAACCCACATAAGCCCCTATAAAATGCTCTTTCTTTTTATCAAGGGCGATGTCAGCTAATGCGTCCATATTCAAAGACCCTAGCCCATAAATCCATTTGCCAAATCCCTTAGAATTTTGTTCTTTGTTGAGGCGACTAATTGTAGCCAAACCGGGGATCACAAGCAGATCACCATAAATGCGCGTGCCAAAATAGGGGTTAAAATACTGCTGGTAGCCTATTTCTAAGTTGAGCATGTTGGCCCAGCCACTCAGAGACACATTGTTGTTAAAAACATCATTGGGAACATTGATACCCAGTGTTGTGTTTAAAACACTATTCCCTTGATACGATCCTTCCAAAAGCCCTACTCCATAGCCACCCCCTAAGAAAAAACCGCTTTTTTCTTTCGCGATTTGGTAGTTTTCAATCTTTTTGGCCTTGAAAGCTGGGTTTTTATTTTTGTCATTCTTTTCAATTTCTTTAAAATCGGAAAAATCTGTTTCGGGCTTGCCCCCTAGTTTTTTGATCTCTTCTTTGAGTTTTTCAATTTCTGGATCGCTAGGAACATTGGGCACAGCTTGTTGTGTTGGTGGAGCAGGGGGTTTAGGACTTGTCTTTGTGTGTTCTGTGAGTGTAGCCAATAGCGCGTCCATTGCCTTCCCTAAAGCAAAAAATTATAACTAATGTAATAAATATTGCCACTAGCAAAGGCGTAGGCAAAGGCATGGCTAGATTTGAGAGGGGGCATTTTGAGGGCTAGCTCAAGGCGGTGGCGATGATCCAAAGTGAGAGCCACACCTAAGTTTACCACCAGGCCAAACCCATTAGGATTATGCGTTGCGCTTGGGTAATCCTTATATCCATTCCAGCCCACACCAAGCCCGCCAAAGACTCCAATGGCGTATTTCCTTTTCGCATCGATAGATTTATCCATAATCAAATCCACATTTGCGCTCGCCATTTGATAGCTACTGCTTTGATTGGCCTGCAAAACACTTTTATTCACTCCCCCCAAATATTCTCCATAAACCCGCACGCCTCCTACATCGCTTCCGATGTATTTTTGATAACCCGCCCGCACTCCATAAAAGAGAGGTAAGCTATCCACTTTAGTTCCGGCAATCTGCAAAGAGGTTTGGGCTAAAAGGGCCCCTATAAAAACTCCACTGCGCTTTTTGGCTACCTCTTGGGCTAGCTTGAGCTCTTGGATTTCATAAAGTTGCCCCTTGAGCATGTAAATTTCAAAATCTTTCTGAGCTTTTGGAGAGCGTTTTTCACGCGTAAAAGTCCCACCCCAACATATTTCAAAAATCAAGACAAACAACCATATCCCATGTCTAAAAGACATATTGATACCCCACATGCATCAATCCCCCCCACCATGAAATATCTTTATTGGCCAAAATTTTAAGCTCAAGTTCCACGCGATTATGCCCTAAGATACTAAAGGCAATTCCTGTGTTAGCCATCATGCCAAAAAAAGATGAGGTGTTGTTCCCTTGACTAACCACTCCCACCCCCACTCCTAATAAAAATCCCACAGAGAGATAACGCCTCACAAAGGGCAAGTTAGGATCGATCATCAAATCTGCATTAATAGTCGCGCTTTGATAACCAATAGTCCCAATATTGGATTGCTTAGGGATCGCCCCAATATATTGGATATAAATCCGACGACCGATGAAATTAGGCCGCATGGTTTTGGCAAAAAGAGAAGGTCGGAAAGTTTGATAACCAAACCGCGCCCCCACACTCCAAAGATATTCCATGTTTTTGCCCTCTAGGCTTCCCTCCTGCATGGCGTGCTTGATAGCGCTATTATAAAAAAACCCCGTACTCACCCCCAACAACAGCCCTGTTTTTTTCTCCGCGTCCTTGATGCTATCAATGAGTAGGGCGATTTCTTTATCCGTATACTCTCCATAGAATTTAATGTATTTATAATATTTGGGATCAAGAGTTTTATAATCAATACCCCATAGTGATGGTGTATAAAAAAAGATAAAAAAAGATGCCTGTAGCACCTTACGAATTTCCAAGACACACCCTAAATTTTTAGCCCTATCATAGCATTTTAAAGGTAAAATCTCTCAAAAAGTGCAGTCATGAAAAAAATCACCTTAGATTCTCTGTATCGTAAAAAGCACCCCAAAGAAGGCGCAAGCCCTTGCAAAATCAGCGCGATCACCGCTTATGATGCGCTCTTTGCAACTCTTTTTGATCCCTATATAGATTTGATTTTGGTAGGGGACAGCTTGAACATGAGTTTTAACCACATGCCAGATACCTTGAGTATAGGCATGGCAGAAATGCTTTACCACACTAAGGCGGTGTGCCGAGGCACTCAACGCGCCTTCGTGGTGGCAGATATGCCCTATGGGAGCTACACTAATGAAAAACAAGCCCTCAAAAATGCCTTAAAATTCTACCAACAAACCCGCGCAGATGCGATCAAGCTAGAGGGAGGGCAGGCGCGCGCACCTTTGATTAAACGATTGGTGCAAGAGGGATTAGCGGTGGTAGGCCATGTGGGACTCTTGCCCCAGAGTGTGCGCGGAGTGGGGGGCTATAAGATTGCAGGTAAGACAGAGAAGAGCGCGCAACAAGTCTTAGAGGATGCTTTAAGTGTGCAAGAGGCAGGGGCAAGCTTAGTGGTTTTAGAGGGTGTGGTCGCATCTGTAGCCACAAAAATCACTGCTCGCTTAGACATCCCCACCATAGGCATAGGGAGCGGGGCGGGGTGTGATGGACAGATTTTAGTCTTTAGTGATATGCTTGGACTATTCAAAGCATTTAAGCCTAAATTTGTGCGCTCGTATTTAGAGGGGGCGGCCTTGATTGAACAGGCGGTGCAAGACTATATTCGAGACATCCAAACGGGGCATTTTCCCTCTGAACAAGAGAGCTATTGATGTCAAGACTTGTGAGTGTGGAAGCCCTTAACTTAGAAGAGCAGGAACATTTAAGTCTGCGCCCTAGTTTATGGGAGGACTACATTGGACAAGAGCAAATTAAAAAGTTATTACAGGTTTCTATTAGCGCCACTCTTAAACGCCAAGACACCCTCGATCATGTGCTCTTTTTTGGTCCTCCGGGTTTGGGTAAAACCACTCTAAGCCACCTCATCGCCAAAGAACTTAATGCTAATATCAAAGTTACTACCGCCCCCATGATTGAAAAAACGGGCGATTTGGCCGCTCTTTTAACCAATCTCAACCCCAAAGACATTCTTTTTATTGATGAAATCCACCGCCTAAGTCCAGCGATTGAAGAGGTGCTTTACCCGGCGATGGAGGATTTTAGATTAGATATTATCATCGGCTCTAAAGCAGCCGCACAGACCATTAAGATCGATTTAGCCCCCTTTACACTCATAGGCGCGACCACGCGCGCGGGACTGCTTTCTAATCCTTTGCGCGAACGCTTTGGCATGCATTTTCGCATGCAATTTTATAGCATAGAAGAACTCGCTACAATTATCACGCGTGCCAGTGTGAAATTGCAAAAAGAGATAGAGGATGAGGCTAGTATAGAGATTGCCAAACGCTCAAGAGGCACGCCCCGCATTGCCTTAAGATTGCTGAGGCGCGTGCGCGACTTTGCCGATCACGCCAATGAATTGTGCATTTCTTTACAGACTACGCTTTTTGCCCTAGAGGAATTGGGCGTGAATGCGCATGGTTTTGATGCCCTAGACTTGCTCTATCTCAATCTCTTGGCCAATGCTAAAAACAAAGCCCTAGGGCTGAATACTATTGCCGCGAGTTTGCATGAAGATGAAAGCACGATTGAAGAGGTGATCGAGCCTTTTTTGCTAGCTAATGGGTACTTAGAACGCACGGCTAAGGGGCGTATCGCTACGCTTAAAACCTATGAAACCCTCAAGCTAACTTGCCCTAGATTGATCTAAAAATTAAAAAAATCGTAAGCATAGCATGCTATACTACGCTACTTGGTTTTTTGCTAAGTTTTTTGGGGCTGAACAGGATTTCGACAAGGGTTGCATAGCGTGGATTGCATGCCAAGTGTCTCTTGTAAAACGACACAAACAATAACCGTAAACAATCCTAATTACGCTCCCAACTACGCTAAAGCTGCGTAGCGAGCTGGAAGTTTGTGGGGTCGCTGGTGTCCTGCAGGCGTTCCATTACTTTTTGCCAGATGCCTTTAAAAAGTGCTCGCTTTTTAGAGTAAGATTTAGAGCTAGGGGTCTTTTAAAAGCTGGAGAGGTGGCTTAGAGAGAACCCGAATTTTTAACACTTCTCTAAGCATGTAGATGTCCACGGATGGATGTGATTTTTGGACTGGGGTTCGATTCCCCACAGCTCCACCATTTTTACAATGTTTTCCCCTTAGAAAGAGGATTGAATACACCAATGATTTTTAAGCAATATTTTTTAATACCTGTTGTGTGGATGCTAGGTATGGTGTCTTCGCTACTAGGTATTGATGTCCATGCGCTCTCCAAAGAAGAAGCCAAAAGCGTTGCTTTGGTGAGTAGTTTAGTAGTGATTAGCAATAAAATTTTAGAAGATGCCATCGATAATGGCCGCGATTATAGAATAGTCAAAAAGCTGGATGGTCTTTATCAGAAAATCAAAAATATTAAGAGTGTGATCGCTCCTAGTGAAAATCCCCCCGGAGGTCCTAAAAAAAAGGAGGGTTTTGAGATGGCGTTCAAAAAAGCTTTGGAACACCCAATTGACTTAGATAAAGCCCTCGATCTTGTGGATGCTCTACAAAAAGAGCTCAAAGACCCCAAATGGGACACCGATCTTGGTCCTTTGATCGCCCTACTTGAGCAACTTCAAAACTCTCTACACACTGCCATGGACCTCAAAGCCCAATGGCTCAACACCCGCAAGGCCAACTAAAGCCAGTTGTTAATATCCCCGCTATAGCGCACAGCTTTAGTGTCTGTGTTTTCTATTTTTTCTAAGCTAGCTTGGATATTAGGAGGCAGGGGATTTTCGTCCGAATAGCTAAAATGCATATGTGCGCTCAAGACTCCGGGGATGTTTTCAATCTCTTTATTAGCCCGCAATTCCTCCTGCACACTAGGGGCTTCAATCAAAGCAATAATCACTTGCTTTTCTCGATCAAAAGCCCCCACTTCCACATACTCTAAAGCTTCAATTGCTTTTAAGCTCTGCTCAAAACTCTCCAACTGAACCTTAACAATCACACTAGAAATATTCATGTTGTTTTCTCCACAAATAAAATAGATTGGCTAGGGCAACTTGGCGCGCACCTGCCGCACCCCGTGCATAAATTGTGCACGCGCGGGGCAAACATGCCTTGAAAAATGATCGCATTCTCAGGGCAAGCATCCTTGCATGTGAAACACACCACACCTTGATAACTCAGGCATGTTTGCGAATCGATGAGCGCCCATGTGTCTATGCGATTCTCTCTAGTGCCCTCTAACACTCCCGCGTGCTCCTGAGCACACACGCGCACACATTCCCGGCAAAATGTACACCCCCGCTCTTTAAAGTCCAAATAAGGGCGTGTAGCCTCTTTTTTGATAATGATATGCTCAGGACAGATCAAGGCGCACCCCCCGGCACAATCTAGGCAATCTTGCACTTTTTGAGAGTTAAAATAGGGTAGAGGGATAAGAAAAGGCTTGCGTTTCAGACCTTTAAAGATTTCCCTAAAAGGTTTTTTAGCATCCATGCTCAATACTCATTTCCAAACCCACCGGGCAGTGATCGCTCCCCAAAATATGAGCGTAAATACACGCGTCTTTAAGCTGGGATCGCAGGCCTTGAGAGGCTAAAAAATAATCAATGCGCCAACCAATATTGCGCGCCCTAGATTGATTCATATAGCTCCACCATGTGTAAACCTCTGTTTTATCGGGGTAAAAATGGCGATAAGTATCGATCAAGCCCAGTTGGAGTAATTGGCCAAAAGCGTTGCGCTCTGGATCACTAAAACCCGCGTTATAGCGATTACTCTGAGGATTAGTCAAATCGATTTCAGTATGAGCAACATTCAAATCGCCACATATTAAAACCTCTTTATGCGATGCTAGATTCTGTAAAAATTCCCTAAACACACTTTCCCACTGCAGGCGGTAAGGCAGGCGCAATAACCCTCTTTGAGAATTGGGCGTGTAAACATTAACCAAATAAAAGTATTCATATTCACATGTGATCACGCGCCCCTCTGTGTCGTGTTCCTCTAATCCCAAGCCATAGCGCACATCCAAAGGCGCGCTTTTGCTCAAGGTCAGCACCCCGCTATAGCCCTTCTTTTGCGCGCTATTCCAAAAAGCATGGTAATTTTCAAAGACAAAATCCGCCTGATCGGGTTGCATTTTGGTTTCTTGCACACAAAATATATCAGCCCCACTCTTCAGTAAAAAATCCTTAAAGCCCTTTTGCATGCACGCCCGCAAGCCATTCACATTCCAAGAAACTAAGCGCATAACCTCTCCTTTAGAAAAATCCACAGGATTATAACAATTTTAAGTTAAATTTTAGGGAAGTGTATAGTATAATTTCAGTTTATGGCTTGATAGCTCAGTCGGTAGAGCAGAAGACTGAAAATCTTCGTGTCGGTGGTTCGATTCCGCCTCAAGCCACCATCTAACGCACAAAATCCCAAAATAATTTTAGAATAGTCGCCCCCACCACACACAAAAACACCCTGCGGATAAACTTCACTTCTTTAGCCATCACCAAATTAGAGCCCACCCACGCCCCCAACATCTGCCCACAGCCCATTAAAAGCCCCACCACCCAAATCACCTGCCCCCCGATTAAAAACACGCTCAGGCTAATAATATTACTCGTGAAGTTAAAAACTTTAGTGTGTGCGGTGGCTTTTTTCATATTCAATCCCAAGAGCGCGACCATTACAAAAGTCCAAAACGAGCCCGTGCCCGGCCCAAAAAAGCCATCATAAAACCCTAGTCCCAACCCAAAAATGGCGTAAAAAAGGGTGGGTTTGATCTTAGGATGGCTATCGCCTTCGCCTACTTTGGGAGCTAGCAAGGTGTAAATAAAGATCAAGCTTAAGAAAATAGGAATGAGTAGGCGCAAAATGTCTGCTTTGAGCCATAAAATGAGGGTTGTGCCCAAGCCTGCGCCCACCACCACGCACCCCACCCCAAAGGCGATTTCTCTTAAAGAAACCATGCCTTTTAGACAAAAATTCAGCGTAGCCGTGAAACTCCCAAAACTGCTCTGAAGTTTATTAGTGGCTAGGGCTAAGTGGGGAGGAATCCCCAAAGCTAGCAGAGTTGGCATGGTAATCAACCCCCCACCCCCAGCAATGGAATCCACCAACCCCGCGCAAAAAGCCACCACAACTACAATCACATACACATACCATTCTAACTCCATCACACTCTCCCTAATAGACTCTTCGCCGATTATAACAAAGCTCTATTAGAGAGATTTAGTCCAAATCTAACTCACGCTCCTAAATCATTACTTAACTCACACAGCGTGCGGATATTTTGGTTGTGGCTATCATACACCCAATGCTTATCAAAGGCATGTTTTGCCCCTGAGTTGCCATTGACATCGAGTAAATAAAATCGGTTTTTATCTTGGCGTTTGTTTTGCATTTGCCTAGCAAGGTCGCCCATGTTGGTGTTGGTAAAGTAGCCATCTGAGATCACTAAAAGGTCTGCATTCTTATAGTTTTCCTTCTCCATCTGCTCTATGCCCTGCTTGATGGCTAAATCCACATTTTCCCAGCCATCCCTAAAACTAAAGGTTAAGAAGTTATTGAGTCTAGCCATCCAATCCCCACCGCTCAAATCTAGCGCGGTTGTCCCCTCGCTAAAATTAATCAAATAACACGCCCGTTTTTCTCTCTTGGCATGCACGGCTAAAAACAAAGTCAAAGCCTTAGCAATAAGCTCAGGATCACCACTCATCGACCCGCTGGTATCCACGCAGATAATGATCGGTCCTTTTTCCCCTTCTTTTTCTTGCTTCTTTTCTACTTCCACCTCCACTTCCTCTACACCCTCCAAATGGTGGTCTATATAGCCCTGCTTTTCAAAACAAAAGAGGCGTTTTTCTGTGAATTTCAGGTAAAACAACACCTCTAAATCGGGGTCATCGAGCAAGGCTAATTCTTGGGGGATTAAATTTTCTAAATCATTGCTCAAATGAATCCCGCAAATCTCCTCTTTATAATCTCTGGTAGGGTGGCGTTCTGTGTAAGAATAGCTTTTAAGCTCCTTGATCATCTCTTTAATCATTTCTTGTTGCATCTCTTTCATGCGCCCTAGTAAATCGCAAATTTGCATTAAGGCTTTGTTGTTTTGGATTTGGTTAAAGAGGGCTTTAATTTGGGCGAGATTTAGGCGTGTAGGGCTAGAGCCCACAGAAAACGCATGCCCTCTATGTTGGGTCTCTATATCCGTATCCAGCCCCTCTAAATTTTCTAACGCGCGTTTTTGTGCCTCTAAATCGCCTAAGCCCTCTAAATCTAGGGATTCTAGGGCTAGCCCCTTAGCGTCCATAAATAACCCACTTGTGCCAAAGAGTTCGGGGGCTTGTTTGGTCAGCTGTTTTGCCTGCCATAGGGCTTTAAACCATGCGCGCATGCGCTCTAAAAAATCCTGCTCCATTTTGGCTTGTGTGGCTTGTTTCCAGGCGTTGATTTTATTGTCTAAAATGCCCCGCCATTTATCTAAAATAAAGCGGTGTAAGGTAGCGCGATCGCTATCTTTATCTTTGGATTTTTCTAACGCTTTTTCTTGGGTGTCAATAAAACTCAAATCCTCTTGGGGGTTATGGGCATGAAACTGGGCGCGGGTATTTGCTACTAAATCTTTTTGTTCTAGGTGGGCGTGTTTGCGTTGGTAGTGGGCGAGACTCTCCTCAAAAAAAGGGTGGTTTTTTAAAGCCTCTTTAATTTGGCTGTCCTTTTCTTGGCAAGCTAGCTCAAATTGCGCGGCGATCTCAGGGTCTTGTAAGAGATCGTAGGTTTGGAGGTCGTTCATTTGGTGTTTTGGTAGTCTTGTTTCATTTTTTCGGCAAGCTCTAAGAGAGGGGGAATGCAGTTGTGAATAGGATCCTCCAAATTCTTCATAAAACTATCTGAACCATTGCCAATAGAAGTAACAATACTTTTAAAAATTGGATGATGTGGAATACTACCTAGTAAATGAGACGGGTAACGCAATGTTGCCAAAGTCTTTCGCAAGTCGCTCTCAGTCGTGTTGCCATTGCAATATGCTACTAAAGCTTTGGCAATATCTCTAATAGCTTTTTTAAACTCTTCGGTCTTGATCACTGCAACATCTTGAATGTCTCCATGTGTCCTAATGATATTGGTAATGTTTTTACGAAGTCCTTTGCTATCCTGCACCTCTGCGGGCTTGCTAGGCTCTGGCGGTTGTGGAGTTGGAGGGTTTTTATATACCTCCTCTAATTGTAAAGACAACACCTTAAACTCCTGCAATAATTCCTGTGTGCTCGCAAAGGCGATCTTTTGATCTTTAGAGGATAAAAACACATTCGCCTTTTGGCTCATCTCATGTAAGTTTCTCTCTAACTCGCTGGTATGGGCTTGTATCTCTGTGTGGGCGTGCTGGTAGGTTTTCTCAAATTCCTCTGTGCTCTTGTGGGCGCGCACCCACTCTAGGTATTTTAAGCTCTCTTGCGCCTTTTCCAAGTCCCTAGCCTTTGCATGGCTACTTTTGAGCACCTGCGCTAAAATCGCATTGACTAAGGGGATTTGCTCTAGGCTATCCCATAAACAATGTCTAAGCAAGGCAAGATCGGGGGTGGTAACTTGGGGTTGGTCGCTTAAAAGGGCAGCAACTTGCAAAAGCTGGGCGCATTGTTTGAAACGCCGATCAGAGGGGGTAGCAATCAAATTAGAATCGGACTCTGTAGTTTCTTGCTCCTCTTGTGTGGGCGCGCTCTCGCCTAAGAATTTTGCCACTAAGGCGGGGTTGTGTTTGAGTTGCTCTAAGGTCGCCTTGATGGTATGCAAACTCTCTAGGGCTTCTTGGCTAAAGGGGATTTGGGCGGCTTGTTGGTGGATACTTTCTAATTCCTCTAGGCTAAAGGCGTGTTGGCTAGAACTCCTGCCCTCTTGGCTGGTAATCAGTTTGAGAAAATTCTCTTTAGATTTTAAGGGCTCTACAAAGTAGCGCAAAAGCATGCGATCGTAAAGGGCTTCTAGCCCTTGATTGGTGGGAGGGAATTCATTGCTCGCGCACACAATGCCCTTTAGGGGGACTTTAATATCCGTGTCGCCCTCTTTGAAAAGCCTTTCGTTAATGATGGTTAGTAAGGTGTTTAAAATGGCGGGTGAGCTTTTCCAAATTTCATCTAAAAAGGCAAAGCTAGCGGTGGGTAAGTAACCTTTGGTGTTTCTCACTAAGCGGTTTTGCTTCAACTGCCCGATGTCAATTGGACCAAAAATATCTTCAGGGGTGGAAAAGCGGTGCATGAGCGCGCTAAAGAAGTCTTTAGGTTCGCCAAAGGCAAGGCTGACTTTTCTAGCGATCATGGATTTGGCTGTGCCGGGCGGTCCGTATAAGAAAATGGCTTTACCGGCAAACATGGCGAGCAACACCAAGCGCACGCACTCCTCACGCTCATATAAATCTTTTTCTAACTCGGCAATGAGATTTTTAACTCTGCTTTTGTAAGACATAAAGCCTCCTTGTAAAAGGGATATTATAGCGTAGCCTGTTGCGTATTTTAGGACTAAAGCGAGGCTACAGATTTAAGTTTGTTGTATTAGAATACCTTACTCCTTTCACTCCAAAACCACCTGTGGGGGAATATCACAACGCCCAAAATTGCCGGGCGTGATTATGTGATCTTGCCTCTATATAGCCCAAAAACCCACGCCGTGCCAGAACGAAGTGGCTTAAACCAATGGAACGCAGGGGGTAGAGCCAGGAAGTACGGCGAGGTGTATATCCCTGTGCCTGCACAAATCCATCAATTAGCCCCACATTTTTTCCCTCCCCGGGATACACCCTTTGATTTGAAAACTCCACTTGGACAGATTTTACAAGCAAAACTCTGCCAAGATAATAGTAAGGCACTTATGAGCAATCCTAATAATGCTTTAGCCAACTGGCTTTTAAAAACAGTCTTGAGGTTGCAAGAAGGGGAGCTTACCGCTTATGAAAAAATGCAAATTTTGGGTTTGGATTGTGTGGTCATAGAAAAAATTCAAGAGGGAGTTTATAGCATTGATATTCGACCGCTAGGCAGTTATGAGAAATTTATTCAAGATTGCATGGGCGTGGAGTTTGTTTGAATGCGCTTAGAGCTTTCCATACAAAAATAGCTTTACTCAAAGTTTGAGCTATCTAAAATAGGGATTCAATCTGTTATAATGCCAGCGGAGAGCGAGCATGGCTGGTGCGTGCCTTGGGCTTCAAACCCAAAGAGCGTTTAGGTGTCCTAAGCGTTGCAAAGTTCGATTCTTTGGCTCTCTTGCCCTTAAAGGATTATCATGCAGGAAATTTTTCTATGTTCTATCTCTAATGTCAGCAGTGGGGATTGTAGTGAGGATTGCGCTTACTGCACTCAAAGTTCGCACCATCAAGGTAAAATCCGCCGTTATAAGTTTAAAAAAATTGAAGAAGTGGTTGATGAGGCCAAAACTCTGCGGGGATTTGGCGCTTTAGGTTTTTGCCTTGTAACTTCTGGGCGGGGTTTGGATTCTAAAAAATGTGATTACATCGCTAGCTTGGGGCGCGCGATCAAAGAGGAAGTGCCCGATCTGCACCTGATTGCTTGTTGTGGGCGCGCCGATGTGGAGTCTTTAAAGTTTTTAAAAGAAAATGGCATTGACAGCTATAACCACAACCTAGAAACCTCGCAAAATTTCTTCCCTCAAATTTGTTCCACCCACCCGTGGGAGGAACGCTACCAAACTTGTGAAAATGTCCTAAAAGTGGGTCTAAGTCTGTGTAGTGGGGGGATTTTTGGCATGGGCGAGAGTTATCAAGATCGCATCGATATGTTGCGCGTCTTACAATCTCTGGCCCCAGCGACCACGCCCATTAATTTTTTCATTCCCAGCCCCTCCCTGCCTATCAAACAACCCATTATGAGCTCTGAAGAGGCGCTAGAATGCTTGGTATTAGCTAGGGAGTTTTTACCTAAAGCGCGTTTGATGATAGCAGGTGGGCGCGAAGTGGTCTTTAAAGATTCACAAAAAGAAATCTTTGATTGTGGCGTGCAGGCGATCGTCTTGGGAGATTATTTGACCACTAAGGGCGATGCCCCTACTAAGGATCTTGAAATGCTGAAGGAGTGCGGTCTACAAATCGCCACCACCTGCCATTAATGTCCAAGTTTCGCCTTTTGCTAGCGCGTGCCTTTGGGCGCGCACGCGCCCTATTTTATTATTGCCTTCACCTCTATAAGTCCAAATTCGAGTCCCATTTTGATGAACTTGCTAGGATTTTCTATTACGCCTCTTCTTTAAGTTTTTATACCATTCTCTCCCTCTCTCCGGTGTTGCTTTTCATCGCCTTGATCTTTGTTAGTCCCTTTTCAAAAACCTTTGAAGTGGAAACTTTTTTCTTGCCCAATAGTCCGGATTTTATGAAAATTGGGGATCTTTTCTTGAAATCTTTTATGCGCAATAACCGCACGCTAGGGATTATAGAAATTGCTTTCATTGCGCTAGCTTTTTTCTTATTTTGTGAAAACTACCGCTATATTGCCTCCCAAATTCTCAACGCCCCTCCTAGAAAATACATCCATTTAGGGCGTGTTAAAATTTTTCTGTTTTGGGGGTTGGGAACGGGTCTTGTGCTAGTGATCGCGCTCTTAATGCTCATTGTGGCTCATATTTATATCCACCGCAATATCCACAACCCTTACTTATTGGCCCTGTTGCGATGGATAACTCTCTATGTCTATTTTTTACTCCTTTTTTTCCTCCCCACTCAAAAAGTTTTTAAACACAAATGGCATCTATTGGTGTGGAGTGGGGGCACTAGTCTTTGTTGGACATTGATGAAGTGGGGCTTTGTTTACTACATTCTCTACAACCGCACTTACCACGAGTTATATGGATCGATTTCTATTTTGTGGTTTTTTATGTCCTATATCTATATCTCTTGGCTGGTACTCTTGTTAGGGCTTTATGGTGTGCAGCTGTGCAGTCATTCAACCTAGCGTGCTATACTTCAAGTCTATTTCAACTGAAAGGGGTTTTAATGATTAAGGGTTTTGCGATGCTTGGCATTGGTAAGGTGGGTATTATTGAAAAAGAGCATTTAGAGTGCGTGGTGCCCGTGCGTCAAAAATTAGAATGTGGTCCGCATGATGCCCTTGTGCGTCCGATTGCAGTCGCGCCCTGCACTTCAGACCTACACACCTGCTATGAGGGGGGGATTGGAGAGCGCACAGACATGTTTTTAGGGCATGAGGGAGTGGGGGAAGTTGTAGAAGTGGGGAATTTAGTCAAGGATTTCAAACCCGGGGACAAGGTGATCATTCCAGCTATCACGCCTAATTGGAGTTCCTCAGGGGCACAAAGAGGTTATCCCCAACATGAAGAAGCCCCTTTAGCCGGTTGGAAATTTTCTAATTTTAAAGATGGGGTTTTTGCTGAAAAAATTCATATTAATGACGCGGATGGGAATTTGGGACACCTGCCCGAAGGGGTCGATCCTAGCGAAGCGGTGATGCTTAGCGACATGGTTACCACCGGCTTTCATTGCGCCGAGCAAGCAGACATTAAACCCGGTGATCGCGTGGCTGTGGTGGGCTTGGGTCCGGTAGGCTTGATGGCTTTAGCAGGGGCAAATTTAATGGGAGCTAGTGAGATTTATGCGGTGGATTGCGTGCCTTTTCGCTATGAAGTGGCGCACAAGCACTATGGCGCAACCCATTTTATCGACTTTAGCAAAGCCCCCATGCAAGAGCAAATCATGGAATTAACTAAGGGCAAAGGGGCTGATAAAATTTTGATCGCTGGAGGGGGCACAGATGTTTTAAGCGATGCTTGCGCGTGTGTGATTAATGGAGGCGTGGTGTCCAATGTAAACTACTTTGGTTCAGGGGATTATCTGCGTGTTTCGCGCCTGCATTGGGATGTGGGCATGGGGCATAAAACCATCAAAGGAGGCTTAACTCCGGGAGGGCGTTATCGCATGGAAAAACTCGCACGCCTCTTACAAACTAAAAAACTTGATGTCAAGCCCATCATCACCCATAGACTTGAAGGAAGATTTGAAGAAGTTGCCCAAGCCCTCGCGTGGATGAAGGACAAGCCGGCCAATTTCATCAAACCGGTTGTCAAAATTAAATGGTAGAGGTGTTGGTTTTAGGGGGAGGTTATGCCTCTCTCTCTTTTATTAAAAGTTTGCCAGCTAAGGCGCGCTCTCAGTATCGTATCCGCCTGATTTCTCAAACTCCTTTGCATTATTTCAGTGTGCTTTTACACGAAGTGTTGGCCGGGCTCAAGGGGCAATACACACTCCCTTTAAGCGAAATTTTGCCCAAAGAAGTGGAGTTTGTGCAAGATCGCATCTTGGAGATTCAAGAAGGACTTGTGATCGGGCAGGAGGGAAGCTATCGCTATGACAAACTCATCGTTGGCTTAGGGTTTAAAAGCGAGAGTTTTGGCGTGCCCGGGGTAGAAGCGTGCGCACAAAGCATTACCAATTTTGAAAATGCCCAAGAGACGCATCAAAGGCTCTTAGAAGCCCTGCAGAACTTCCAAGAGCAACGCCCCTTTAGCGTGGTGGTGTGTGGGGCAGGGTTTAGCGGAGTGGAGTTAGTAGGGGCGTTGAGCGACACTCTGCCTATCATCTCTCAGGGCAAGGCGTTTCAGATCACCTGTATAGAAGCAATGCCAACGATTTTACCCATGTTCAAGCCCGCGCTCGCTCAAAAAGGGTTTGATTATCTGCAAAAAATAGGCGTGGCGATGGAAATGGGGACAAAAATTTTAGCCTGCAAGTCTAAGGGCGTTTTAGTTGAAAAAGAGGGCACACAAAAGGAAATTTTGGCAGATTTTCTCATATGGACTTGTGGGGTGCGTGGGAGTGAGGTCATTGACAACTCAGCGTTCTTAAAAGGTGTGCGCGGGCGTGTGGAAGTCAATAACTTTTTAGAACCTACTCATTTGCCCGGTAAAGGAATTTTTATTTTAGGAGATTGTGCAGGGGTTAAAACTGCACAAGGGCGTTTTTACCCCCCGACTGCACAACTTGCCCGCAAAATGGGGATTTATCTAGCCAAAGAGTTGGCGCGTACGGGCATAGGCCAACCTAAAAAGCCTTTTGCGTATACGCCTCAAGGCACCCTCTGTTCTTTTGGCGCAGGTTACACAATAGGACAAATAGGTCCTTTTTATGTGCGTAGCAGGGTAGCAACTTGGCTCAAAAAATACATTGAATGGAACTGGAAGAGATTTTTATTAGCCAAATAGTCCTCAAGGCAGATCAAGCCGTTTACAAAAGTAAACGAAATATACGCTATAGTAGCTCCATGAAGTTTCAAGGTAACTTGACCTTCAAATATACGAAAGGAGACGAAGGCTATGAGCAGCAACAGCAATAACAGCAACAGCAATCGCAATAACAGCAACAATAGCAATAACAGCAACCGCAACAATAGCAATAACAGCAACAACCAAGATTAGTTGCAGGTGTCCCTCCTTTTGGAGGGCGCACAAAACCCAAATTCTATCTTAAATTTTTTCTTTTGTCAAGAACTCTCATCTAAATCCCAACGCATTGGAATGTTTTTCTGCTTTAAGAAGTTCTGCGCGCGTGAAAAAATGCCACTGCCTAGAAAAAAGGGAGGTTTGCGTTGGGCTAGAGGGCTTGGATGGGGCGCACTTAGAATCAAATGCTGAGGATTAGGGTTTAAAAGTTTAATTTTTTCTTGAGCCACACGCCCTAAAAAGATAAACACTAAAGGTCTCTGCAAGTTGGAGAGTTGGACCAAGATTAAATCTGTAAAACTCTCCCACCCCAAATGCGCATGTGATTTGGCCTTGTTTTTTTCTACGCTCAAGATGGCGTTGAGCAATAACACCCCCTGCTTGGCCCAAGATTGTAAATTACCATGTTTGGGTGGGAAAATGTGCAAACTCTGTTGCAATTCCTTATAAATATTTTGCAAACTCTTAGGAATGGGCGCATGGGTGGGCACACTAAAACTTAGACCCATCGCAAGGGGATGTTCTTGATTTTTATAGGTGAAGACTCCATGGTAGGGGTCTTGGCCAAGCAAAATAGTGTGCAGGGACTCTAGAGGAGTGGCTTCAAAGGTCTTAAAAAGCGCATTAGGGAGTGGGAATACACGCGTTTGGTGTTTTTGGGCTTCTGTCAGTGCTTGCATATAATTATGATTCAAATGCTTGAAATGGGAATTTTGGATCGCGGGCTGTAAAAACGCGCTCCATTCAGGGGGCAGGCGTTCTAAGGCATGGAAAAGCATACATATCCTTTAAAGCAAATGGGTTAAATATGCCATATTGTCCATTGGGAAATCTTTACAGAATGAATGGAGTTTTCAAACCGCCTTATAGACACTAAAAAGTCTTTTTTATGAATTGCAATGTATAACTTTTAAATCCAAACAGATCACAGGAGTATATGTGAACAAGACTTTAGGCAATCTTTTATGGGCGATCGTGGCTATTATCGGGGCGGTATGCTTAGGAGTATTAGCCTTGCACAAGGGCGAGAGTATCAACACGCTTTGGCTTGTGGTGGCGGCTATTTGCATTTACTCATTGGGTTATCGCTTTTATAGCCATTTTGTGGCTTATAAAGTTTTACGCTTAGATGACACGCGCGCCACGCCTGCATGCGTGCGCAATGATGGGCGCGACTATGTGCCTACAAGCAAACCTATTACCTTTGGACATCACTTTGCGGCTATTGCTGGGGCTGGTCCTCTAGTAGGACCAATTCTGGCCGCCCAAATGGGTTATCTACCCTCTGTGTTGTGGATTTTAATTGGGAGCGTTTTAGGGGGCTGTGTGCATGACTTTGTGGTGCTCTTTATGTCCATGCGGCGCAATGGCAAGTCTTTGGGCGAAATGGTCAAAGACGAGATGGGATCAGTGGTGGGTTGGTTTGCGATGCTAGGGATTTTGGGCATTATGATCATCATCATCGCGATTTTAGCAATGGTGGTGGTCAAGGCATTAGCGCATTCTCCTTGGGGGCTTTTTACTATTAGCATGACTATCCCAATTGCTATTTTTATGGGGCTTTACATGCGCTTTTTGCGCCCGGGCAAGGTGCTAGAGGCGTCTTTAATTGGCTTTGGGTTGTTATTGGCAGCGATCTATTATGGTAAAGTTGTGGCGAGCGATCCTAACTTAAGCGCGATTTTTACCCTCAAAGCCACCACGCTCGCGTGGATTGTGATTGGGTATGGCTTTGTGTCCTCTAATTTGCCCGTGTGGTTTTTAATGGCACCGCGCGACTATTTGAGCACTTTTATGAAAATCGGGGTGATCTTAGTTTTGGTGATCGCCGTGATTGTGGTCGCCCCTCCTTTGCAAATCCCTAAAGTAACTTCTTTCATCGATGGCACGGGACCGGTCTTTGCCGGAAGTCTTTTCCCTTTTCTCTTCATTACTATTGCATGTGGGACGATTAGCGGTTTCCATGCCTTGATCGCCTCAGGCACGACACCTAAGATCATTGAAAAAGAAAGCCACGCGCGCGCGGTGGGTTATGGGGCGATGGTAATGGAATCGGTGGTTGCGATTATGGCTTTGATCATGGCAGCTATCTTGCACCCCGGGCTTTACTTTGCGATCAATGCGCCAGAAAACGCGATAAGTGCAGATATTGTTCAAGCCGCCAAAGTGATCAGTTCTTGGGGCTTTACCATTACCCCCCAAGAAATCCAAGAATTGACCCGTAATATTGGTGAGCACAGTATTTTGAGTCGCACGGGAGGCGCGCCCACCTTTGCGATCGGGCTGTCCATGCTGGTTTATCACATCGTGGGCAATCCTGCTGTGATGGCATTTTGGTATCACTTTGCAATCCTCTTTGAAGCTCTCTTTATTCTCACTGCCGTAGATGCAGGCACACGCACCGCCCGCTTTATGATTCAAAACATTTTAGGTCATCTCTATAAGCCTTTAGGTAATACGCGTTCTCAGGTTGCCGTTTTTGTAGCGACTTTTCTTTGTGTGAGCTTTTGGGGGCATTTTCTCTATCAAGGGGCTATCGATCCTAAAGGAGGAATCTATACCCTCTGGCCCCTATTTGGTGTGAGTAATCAAATGTTAGCAGGCATGGCACTTTTACTCAGCACCACCATTCTCTTTAAAATGCAACGCTTTAGGTATTCGCTAGTAACAGCTATCCCCGCAGTCTTGATCTTGGGAATTACTTTTTATAGCGGTACTTTAAAAGTTATGCCAAGAAGTGATAATGAGGTGGCTAACCATGTTTCTCATGTGGCTACTGCGCAGATTCTCTATGAAAAAATCAGCCATACGCAAGAGCCTGAAGTTCTTTCTATCTTAAAGCAGAGTTTAACAAACCACATTATCGATGCGATCTTGTGTGTTTTCTTTATGGTGGTTGCATTCATGGTGTTTATTGCCAGCGTGCGTATTTGCTATAATGCCTATCGTTACAACAAAATCAGCCCCCCGCTGTGTGAAACCCCCTAACCCTTAAGCCACTTCAGGCTAGAATAGGGGGAAAATTCCCAAGGATTTTTATGCATTTCCCCCCTTTTGATTCAGCCTTAGAAAAGCATTTTTACCAGATTTGCCAAGATCGGGGCTACTTTGAGGTAGACAGCGATTCTACCAAGCCCCCCTTTGCTATCATCATGCCCCCGCCCAATGTAACCGGTCGCTTGCACATGGGGCATGCTCTCACTTTAAGCTTGCAAGATATTTTAGTGCGCTTTAAGCGCATGGATGGCTACAGGGTGCTCTATCAGCCCGGTTTAGATCACGCTGGGATTGCGACCCAAAATGTGGTTGAAAAACAGCTTTTAGCTCAAGGGATCAAAAAAGAGGAGATTGGAAGAGAAGCCTTTGTTAAAAAAGTTTGGGAGTGGAAAGAGTCTTGCGGGGGGCAGATTGTAGAGCAGATGCAAGAATTGGGGATTTCTTGTGCGTGGAGTCGATTGCGCTTTAGCATGGATGCTGGCTTGGAGAGGGCTGTAAAAATCGCCTTTAAAACATGGTTTGATCAAGGCTTGATCGTGCAGGACACCTATATGATCAACTGGTGTTGCAAGGATGGGGCGCTAGCAGATATTGAAGTGGAGTATGAGCAAGAGGCGGGCAAACTGTATTATTTGCGCTATCTTTTAGAGAGAGGCGGGGAGGTGGTGGTTGCCACCACGCGCCCAGAAACCTTTTTTGGAGATGTCGCCTTAATGGTGCACCCGGAGGATGAAAGATACCAACACCTCATCGGACAAAACGCCCTTTTGCCCTTGAGCAAACGCCCTATTCCTATCATTGCCGATTCTTTTGTAGACCCTAGTTTTGGGAGCGGGTGTGTCAAAGTAACCCCTGCACATGATCCCAATGACTATGAAGTGGGCAAACGCCACCAACTAGAACCCTTAGTGATCTTTGATCAAAAGGGGGTTTTAAACGCGCATGCAGGGAAGTTTGCCGGATTAGATCGCCTTGAGGCGCGCGAGGGCATTGTGCAAGCACTTAAAGCTGGCGGGTTTATTGTAGAGATCAAAGATCACCCCCACCAAGTGGGCAAATGCTACCGCTGTGCTAGCTCCATTGAGCCCTATATCTCCAAACAATGGTTTGTTAAACAAGAAGTTGCCAAAGGTTCTATAGAAAAAATGGCGCAAGGTTTGGCGCAATTTTACCCCCCCCATTGGCGTAATAATTACAACGCATGGATGCAAGAGTTGCGCCCGTGGTGTATTAGCCGTCAATTATGGTGGGGGCATCGTATCCCTGTTTTCACCTGTTCTAAGGGGCATCAATTCGTCCCCCAAGATTTGCCCACTCACTGCCCACAATGCCAAGACACCCACCTAGAACAAGATTCAGATGTCCTAGACACTTGGTTTAGCTCCGGGCTTTGGGCATTTAGCACCTTGGGTTTTGCCCAAGAGGGGTTAGAGGGCTTTGAGGGGGTGAAGTTTAATTTGAATGATTTAAAAGATTTCTACCCTAATAGTGTGCTCATAACCGGTTTTGATATTCTCTTTTTTTGGGTGGCTAGAATGCTTTTGAGCGGAGAGAGTTTGCTAGGTGCGCTCCCCTTTAAACACATCTATTTACATGCTTTGGTGCGCGATGAAAATGGGGAGAAAATGAGCAAATCTAAGGGGAATGTGATCGACCCCTTAGAACTCATTAAAACCTATGGGAGCGATGCCCTGCGTTTTGCCTTAGCGATGTTGTGCGTGCAGGGGCGGGATTTATGCTTAAACCCCAAAGTCTTAGAGCAAGCCCGACATTTCAGCCACAAACTCTACAACGCTGCTCTCTTTTTAAGCACACAGCAAGCCCAAGAGGTTACAGACTATCAAACTAATTTAGGGCTTTATGCCAAATCCCGTTTAAATGCGACCACTAAAGAGGTGCGTAGCGCACTCGAACTCTACCGCTTTAACGATGCTACCACTGCCCTTTATCGTTTCTTTTGGGGCGAGTTTTGCGATTGGGTTTTGGAGTTTTCTAAAGCTTACAAAAATACAGAGCAATCTAGCCGAGTTTTTGGCGAACTTGTCAGCGTCTTTAAAGAGGGTTTGTGTCTCTTGCACCCCTTTATGCCCTTTGTGAGCGAATATCTTTACCAACACCTCAATAAAAGCACCTTAGAGCAGAGCCCCTCGATTATGGTAAGCCCCTACCCTGCAGACACTGGACAAAATAGGGCTTTAGAGACACGCTTTAACTTGATTAAAGAGAGCATTACAGCTCTAAGACGCCTAAAAATTTTGCTCAACACTCCCATTGAACAAGCTTATATTGAAAGCCAAATTGCCCTAGAAACTGAGGATAGGCATTTTATTAGCAAACTGAGTAAAATTGCCCATGTACATTTGAGTAGCAGCAAACCGCCTAAAGCTTTGAGCGACACGGGCGAGCTTGGCATTGTGCATGTGAGCTTAGAGGGGGTAGATGTGAGCGCGCTTGTGGGGCGTTTAAAAGCACAATTAGAGAAATTGCAAAAAGAACAGGCGAAATTAAACTTAGACAACCCACAATTCTTAGCCAAAGCCCCCAAAGCCCTCTTAGATAACTTGCATGAACGGCTCAAAACCATTCAAGAAAAGCAAGCCCAAATACAAAAAGAACTCTCTATGTTGCAAGGATAATACATGTTTGACACCCTCACACAATCTTTTAAAAACGCCTTAGGTAAAATCCGTTTTCAAGATGACTTAAAAGCCCTAGAAAAAGCCCTAGATGAGCTTAAAAAGGCTCTTTTACGCAATGATGTCCATCACAAGGTCGCCAAAGAATTAGTCAAAAATATTGAGGCTAAAACCAAAGCTAAGGGCATTGGCAAACAGCAGTTTTTAGATTCTCTGCAAGAGAGTTTGTTAGAAATTTTGAGCGTGCCCGGGGCTTCTAGTGGTTTTGTTTACGCCCCCACGCCTCCTACCATCGTTTTAATGTGCGGACTGCAAGGGGGGGGTAAAACCACCACTTGCGCCAAACTAGCCAACTATCTTAAAACCCGGCATAAGAAAGTGTTGTTAGTGGCGTGTGATTTAGAGAGATTAGCCGCTATTGAGCAGTTGCAAGTTTTAGGGGAGCAAATTGGCATAGAGGTTTACCACCAAGAGGGTAGCGTCTTA
The DNA here is from genome assembly GCF_000200595.1 of Helicobacter felis ATCC 49179. Classification (NCBI taxonomy): domain Bacteria; kingdom Pseudomonadati; phylum Campylobacterota; class Epsilonproteobacteria; order Campylobacterales; family Helicobacteraceae; genus Helicobacter; species Helicobacter felis. The sequence goes on from NC_014810.2 coordinate 430,966, forward strand.
GACATCGCTAAGGGGGCTTTAAAGCGCGCCCAAGAGGGGCAGTTTGATGTGGTGATTGTGGATAGCGCGGGGCGTTTGGCTATTGATAAGCCTCTGATGGAGGAGCTCAAAGCTTTAAAAAACTTGTTAAATCCCCTTGAAACCTTTTATGTGGCTGATGCGCTCAGTGGGCAGGATGGAGTGCGCTCGGCGCAGACTTTCCACACAGAAATAGGTCTTAGCGGGGTGGTGTTAAGCAAGTTTGATAGCGATTCTAAGGGCGGGGTGGCTTTAGGTATTGCCCATCAATTACAAATCCCCTTGCGCTTCATTGGGCATGGGGAGAAGATTCCAGATTTAGATGTGTTTGTGCCTGATCGCATCGCTCAACGCTTGATGGGTGCTGGGGATATTGTGAGCTTGGCAGAGAAAACAGCCAGCGTGATCGATGTCAAAGATGCCAAAAATCTGTCTAAAAAGCTCAAAAAAGGGCAATTAAACTTCAACGACTTTTTAGAACAAATTGAGAAAATCAAAAAATTAGGCTCGCTGAGTTCTTTAGTTTCTATGATCCCCGGGCTTAGCGGGGTAGCGGGCACGCTTAAGGGCATGGATTTAGAAAACTCCACAGAGATTAAAAAAATTAAAGCGATGGTCGCCTCTATGACGGCCAAAGAAAGGGAGAATCCAGCTATTTTAAATGGAAGCCGCAAAAAGCGCATCGCTTTGGGCGCGGGGTTGGATGTGGCTGAGATCAATCGCATTTTAAAACGCTTTGAGCAAATGGGGCAATTTGCTAAAAAATTGAGCGCTAAGGGGGCTATCCCCAACTTTTTACAAGCTTTGCAAAAAAAAGGAGGCAAGGCCTGATCATTGCTCAATGAGATCGCTAAGTTGCTTTTCTAACATCACAATGGCTTGGAATTGCGTAAGGATTTCGTGCATAAGGGGCATACAATTTTGTAGAGGTGTAGCAAGTTGCATGTCCTTAGCGATGGATTTATAGCCATCTAAAATTCCTTCCAAATAATCAAAATGGTCATTGTTATGTTCATAATAATCTTGCAAAACACGGAAAAGCGCGGCATTTTCTCTAAATACTTCGAGGACACGCGCGCTTGAAGCACTATCCATTTGCACTCTATGTGCACGGATATCTAAAGCAAGGGTACTTAATTTATTGTTTAAAATCCCAATATTGTATCTAACTTTAGCCTGATAGAGAGCCATTTGATAAATTGTGTCTTTAATATTTTGAATCTGAAATGATGAGGCCATTAAACCTAGAGACAAATAAAGAAAGCATAAGAAAATGCGCATCACAAGCCTTTTTAAGACGCATTCTACACCCTCTGTGCTATACTCAAACTTATTTACTGACGGAAGGTCGCTTTGCAATCCCTACTCTTCACCCCCGGACCAACACCCATTCACCCTAGTATTTCTAACACCCTGAGCCAACCTACTATCCACCACCGCACTCCTGAATTTGAAGCTATCTTTGCTTTTGTGCGTGAAAAACTAAAAGAGATGATCGGGCTTGCTGAGGTGTTAACTTTGGTGAGCAGTGGCACGGGGGCGATGGAAGCCGCTCTTTTGCAATTTGTGCGCCCCATAAAAGAGCCCGCCCTCTTGGTGCTCAATAATGGCAAGTTTGGCGAACGCTTTGCCAAGATCGCCCAAGCACATGGTTTAAATGTTTTGGAGCTTAAAAGTCCATGGGACACTCCCATTACCCCCAAACAGGTGCTAGAAACCCTGCAGGCTCATCCTACCATCCACGCTATCGCCCTGCAGGTGTGCGAGTCTTCGGGGGGCTTGCGCTTGGATTTTGAGGGCATCACTCAGGCAGTCAAAGCCCATAACCCAGAGATCATTACGATCATCGATGCGATCACCGCTTTAGGGGTCGAACCCCTACAGACAGACCATGTTGATGTGCTCATTGGGGGAAGTCAAAAGGCTTTTATGTTACCTGTGGGTTTGAGTTTCTTAGGTTTGAGCGATTTTGCCCTCTCAAGGTTAGAAAATAAGGGCTATTATTTTAATCTTGACCTAGAGTTGAAAAACCAACAAAAAAATACCACCGCTTTTACTGCTGGTATCTCTCATATTTTAGGCCTAAAAACCTACTTTGATAGCCTGCAAGATTTAGGCGGGTTAGATGCCTTGTATGTAGCCACCAAAAAGCGCGCCCAAAGCACGAATTTAGCCCTTGAGGCTTTAGGGTTTTCCCTCTATCCTAAAAGTCCTGCTCCTTGTATGTCTGTGATTTACCATCAAGAGGCGAGCCACATTAGAAAGCATTTACACCACAAATACGGGGTATTGGTGGCCGGAGGGCAAGATGCCTTAAAAGATTATCTTTTGCGCATCAACCACATGGGGATCATCGAGATCTACCAAAGCGCGTGGATGCTCAATGCCTTAGAACAAAGTCTAGTGGATTTGGGCTTGCGTCCTAGTTTTGAGGGCGTAGCGATCAAGGCTTTCATGCAACACTACTACAAGGGGGTTTAATGCATCTTTACTATGGCTATAATGAGTTTAGGCAGGATGTGGTGGATTTGGCTAAAATGGTGCAAAAGGACTTTAAACCCCAAGCTATCATCTCTATCTTGCGTGGGGGGATGACTTTGGCGCATTTTTTGGGCTTGCATTGGGATATCAAAGAGGTTTATGCTATCAATGCGAGCTCTTATAGCTCCGATCGCACACAGGGAGACCTAGAAATTCACAATGTCCCGCTTTTAAAACCCCAGCACCAAAATATTTTAGTGGTGGATGAGATTATTGATAGCGGGAAGAGCTTTATGGGAGTGATGCGAGTTTTGCAGGAGAAATACCCTCAAGTCTGCTTTAAAAGCGCGGTGCTTTTCGCCCAAAAAAGCGCGCAATTTAAGGCGGATTATATCCTCAAAGAAGCTACTTCTTGGATCGACTTTTTTTGGGAGGTAGACACACAGGGAGATTACATTGCCTAAATTACACCTTGTTTCTTTGGGTTGTTCTAAAAACTTGGTAGATAGCGAGGTGATGTTAGGCAAGCTCGCCCATTATGAACTCACCTCTGAGATGAGTCTAGCCGATGTGATCATCATTAATACCTGCGGATTTATCCAATCTGCCAAAGAGGAGAGCATTAGGGTCTTGCTTGAGGCGATCAATGGGCGCAAAGAGGGGGCTTTAGTGGTGGCTAGCGGATGTTTGAGTGAGCGTTACAAACAGGAACTCGCTAAAGAATTGCCCGAAATTGACATTTTTACTGGGGTGGGCGATTATGACAAAATCGACACGCTATTAGCCCAAAAACAAAGCCAATTTTCCAAGCAGGTTTTTTTAGCCGGGACACAAAAGCGCACCATCATCGGATCGCAAGTGCATGCCCATGTAAAACTCTCAGAGGGGTGTAATCAAAGTTGTAGTTTTTGTGCTATCCCTAGTTTTAAAGGCCGCCTGCAAAGCAAAGAGATAAAGAATGTATTGGTAGAGATAGAACAATTAGTCAAACAGGGTTTTAGCGATGTGAGCTTCATCGCCCAAGATTCAAGCTCTTATCTTAAAGATAAGGGTGTAAAAGACGGATTAGTTCAGTTGATTAAGGCTATTGACAAGCAGGGTGCGCTTAAAAGCGCGCGCATTTTCTATCTCTATCCTACCACGACCACCCTAGAGCTTATTGAGACTATCGCTAATTCCCCCATTTTTATGAATTATTTTGACATGCCCATTCAACATATTTCAGATTCCATGCTCAAAACTATGCGCCGTAATTCTAATAAAGCTACGCATGTCAGGCTTTTGGAGGCTATGCGCGCTGTGCCGGCTAGCTTTTTGCGCACCACGCTGTTATTAGGGCATCCGCACGAACAAGAGGCAGACATTGCAGAGTTGCAGGAATTTTTGCAAAGTTTTAGTTTTGATCGCATCAATCTTTTCGCCTTTAGTCCTGAGGAGGGCACAAAAGCCTATGAAATGCCCCAAATTCAAAGTAAAGTGATTAACGCCCGCTTGGATCAAATTAATGCGCTTGTGCAAGCACAAGTAGAGACCTCCATGCAACAACTTGTGGGACAGACTTTGGATATCATTGTGGAGGGCTTGAGTGAGGATGGGCTTTTTTTGAAGGCGCGTGATAGGCGTTGGGGCTTGGAAATCGATGGAGAGATTTTGATCAATGAAAGCTTTTTAGATTATACGCCTCCCGGGCATTATAAAGCTCTTTGTCATACCTATGAGAAGGGAATTTTGCTAGGCAAAGTGGTAGAATAGCCTGTTCTGATTTTTGCTATTTTCCAGTCTTGCATTTGTTAGGGCCAAGTTATTAAGGGTTTATGCTAGAATAACCCTTTTGATTTTAAATTAAAAGGAGATTCATGAGCATCTATGTCAAGAATCGTATTCGAGGCAAGATTTCTTTGCATGAGAGGGGAGAGGGGAGATATAGGGTGCATTTTGAAGCGCACCAGGTGATAGTGCAGGCCAAATGCAGTGCGAGCGAAGTGGAAACTTGTCAAGAGGACGATGATATTACGATTGTCCTTAAGGTGATTGAAGTTCTCATCCCTAATTTTAGTCAACGGCTTAAATTAGACCCTATGGCCTTTAATGGAGTCATTTTGAGCATTAAAACCGATCGTAAAGAACCTGAAATGCGGCGCGTGGAAGTCTCACTCAATGATTGCAGTGTGGATTTTGTGCTCGATCAAGGCTCAATTGAGCTTTATCGCTTGGAAAATGGAAAAGAACTCGTTTTATTTTGCAAACCTGAGCATGTAACCATTTATTGATCACCACCAAGGCCCATACATCATGGGCATGCCCATTGTCATAGGATACATCCCATAAGGGTACATGTTCATCGGATACATGCCCATCATCGGATACATCCCATACATTCCCGGATACATCATAGGATTCATGGGATAATAGGGGATGTAACTCCCTCCTGAGGGGGGCAGAGGCGAAATCGCAAACTTGCCTCCATGCGCCATTTTTACCCCACTTAAAGAAATGGTATGGAAACTCCCCCAATTTTTAGAAGGCGCGGTGGTGGCAATGTCGCCATTTTTATTGCCACGGCATTCGTCTTTAATTTGCGCGCATTCATTCAGTGTGTCTATGTCTGGAAGATTGGGGTCTACATCAGCAGGATCGCCCACCCAACACCCCCCCACAAACACCGCCACTCCCAAGTGCGTTAAAATTTTAATGTCCATACTTAACGCTTTACCTTTTGACTCCAGTCTTTCACGCCCACATTCACCACATCCATAAAGTCTGAACGAAATTCTAGGTCTTTCTTAGTGAATACGGGTTTAAAATTGTTCTTAATCACAGGCTGGGTATTGGCTTGTGGGGCGTGGCACTGAGTGCAGTTAAAGCGCGCATCGCTAATTTTGCCCTCTTTAGTTGGGCGGTCATTGCGGAAGTCAAAAAGATGAGAGGGAGGCACTGGCGTTGCGCCCACACTGCTAGCCACATCAGGCATATGGCAACCCAAGCATTGATTACTTTCTCGAGTAATGGGCAATAATCCGGTTGTATCATGGGGAATCATGGGCGGTGCGTTTTCATACGCGCGCTCAAAGCGTTGACTCTCTCCGGGGGCTTTTTTGTGAAAATCATAGGCATTTAAGACAAGACTTTGTTCATCCTCTAAAGGCACTTTGCGTAACCCAATCTCTGTATCGCTCAGCAAGGGGACCGGCTTTTCAGGGGCCCTTTCCTCCTTAAACTCCTTGTGGGATCTGTGGTGATGGTTTGCCGCCCACAAACTCCCTAATAAAACCGCTCCTAATAAAACCGCAAAACGCATTCTGTGTCGCATTGATCATCCTTGTATTGATTTAAACAACGATTGCTCGTGTATTTTAGCATGGATAGTAAAAATCCACAGCTCCAATTTTTCTAATTTCTACAACTCCTTTTTGATGCAAGTGGTGTAAAATTTGTGCAGGCAGATAAAAGCGCGCTTCTTCTGTGCTTAATGGACGGCGTTTGAGCAAATCTAAAAAAGACCGAGGTTCCAGGTCTGTTAACAAAAAGTTTGGTTGCACAGCCAAATCTCGCAGAGCTAAACTCACGGGCAAACCCTCAAAATGTGTGGCCACTTTTAAAAGTTCGGAAGTGCTCAAAAGTTTGGCATTATGGGAGGGAGGGCGATCGATGGTGCTCAAATCAATACGGGCTAATTTGAGCGGACGCAGAAAATCCACAATGGCTTGAATATTCTCCAAACTATCGTTCACTCCCTTAACCAACAACACTTCAGCAATGAGCATGCCTGCATAGCGCGCGCTAAAATCAGCAATCCCCTCTAAGAGTTGTTCTAGGTGTATTTGCTTGCTAGGCTTGTCCACTTTAGCAAAAGCCTTAGGCAGGGCGGCATCTAGGGAGAATTTGACAATGTCATAGTGCATTAACGCCTCTTGCACCTGCAAATTTGCAAAGCGTGATCCATTGCTTAAAATCAAGGTTTTTAACCCGGGGGGTGTTTTTAACTGGGTGATAAAATCGTAGAGATGGGGATAGAGTGTTGGTTCCCCATTAGCAGTGGTTGTGAGCACATCTAAGGGCGTATTTTTATGGGTTTGCAGCGCGCTGTGCACCGCATCTAAAAGTGTGCTAAGAGGAATGACTTGCTCCATCTTGTCTATGGGCTTGTGGGCCTTGAGTTCGCAATAAATGCAATTAAAGTTACATTGTTTTATCTCCCCACTCAGATCAATTCCCAAAGACCACCCAAAACGCCGCGATTTTAAAGGACCAAAGACAATACCTACCATCACACCTGCTCACCCTCTATTTCTACTTGGATATGGCATTGCAAACATTCTTGCACACTTGGCTTTGTTTTGTAGATTTTCATCACACATAAGCCCCCACACTCAGGACATGGTTTTGGAGCAGGTTTATAATTAGAGATGAATTTACAGCTAGGGTAATTGTCGCAACCATAAAACATTCCTCTCTTACCTCTTTTGGCGCGCACATCTCCTCCACATTGTGGGCATTTGGCAAGGGCGGGGGTGTTTTTGCTCTCTTCATTGCGGATGTTCTTGCAAGTGGGGTAAGCACTACAAGCCACAAACGTTCCAAAACGCCCTCTTTTGCTCACCATCGGCGCACCGCATTTCTCACATACGCCTAAATCTTCTGTTTGAACAACTTCAGATTTTATAAACTTGCATTTAGGGTAAGCGCTACAAGCCACAAAAACGCCGTATCTACCCGTGCGTTGCACCAAAGGCGCGCCACATTTAGGACACGATTCGCCCGTGGGCGCGCTCACTTTTTGAGAAGCAATTTGAATCTTGCCCTCTTCAATTTGTGCCATAAAGGGGGTGTAGAATTTTAAAAGCATGTCTTGCCAGTTGAGCTCGTGGCTAGCGATCGCATCGAGCTTATCCTCCAATCCTGCGCTAAAGGTGGCGTTCACAATCTCACTAAAGTGCTTTTCTAAAATCTCTATCACGCTAAAAGCGTTAGGAGTGGGTGTGAGCTGTTTTTGCTGCAAAGATACATAGTCTCGGCTAAGCAGTAGGGCAATAGTGGGCGCATAAGTGCTAGGCCTTCCAATTCCTAGACTCTCTAAGGTCTTGATCAAAGAGGCCTCTGAATAACGCGCGGGGGGTTGTGTGCTGCACTCTTTAGCCTCTAATTTCTCTAAGCGCACTTCTTGATGGAGTGTAAAAGAGGGCAAGAGTGTGTCCTTATCTCCATTGCCCAAAACTTTATAGAATCCTTCAAAAAGCAATTTATGTCCACTAGCCTTAAACACTGCCCCTAAAGACTCGCAGGCAAAGGACACACTCTGACTCTCAAGGCGCGCATCGCTCATTTGAGAAGCCAAAAAGCGTTGATAAATTAATGTATAGACCTTATGCTCTTCGGGCTTGAGATAGTCTTTTGCAATCGCAGGTGTGAAGGCCAGATTAGTGGGGCGGATCGCCTCATGGGCTTCTTGAGCGCTCTTGTTTTTGGAAGTATAAACCTTAGGTTTTTTGGGCACATAGGGCGCGCCATAAGTCTGTTCAATAAAGACACGCGCAGATTCTATGGCTTCTTTGGCAATGTTAAGGCTGTCTGTGCGCATGTAGGTGATCACCCCACTCACCCCCTCTGAAGTCATCACACCTTCATAGAGTTTTTGGGCAATGCTCATCGTTTTAGAAGGGCTATAACCCAACTGATTAGAAGCGCTTTGTTGCAAAGTTGAGGTCATAAAAGGAGGAGGAGAAGGGGTATTTTTCTCTTTGGTGCTGATCTCTTGGACTTGGTAGGTTTGCGCGCTTAAATTAGCAACCATCTCTAAAGCTTCCTTAGAATCCCTAAGCCCTTGTTTTTTGATCTTTTCATGGCGGTAACTTTGTAAACTCACGCTCGCCTGCGCGATCGTGCCTGTAATCTCATAGTAGATAATGGGTTTAAAGACTTTGATTTCTCTTTCGCGATCCACCACTAATTTAAGCGCTGCGCTCTGCACGCGTCCCGCGCTCATGCCCTTAGAGATTTTAGAAGCCAATAGAGAGCTTAAGCTAAAACCCACAATGCGATCCAGAAGTCTACGGGCTAATTGGGCGTTGATCTTGTGCACATCAAGGGTTTTAGGGTGTTTGAGTGCGTGCAAGATAGCAGTTTTGGTAATCTCATGGAAAACAATGCGAGGAAAAGCAAAAATAGGATGGGGGTTTTTGGTTTGACTCTGTTCCTCTAAGGCGCGCATTTCTATTAAAGGGTCTTTGCTTCTATTGCCTGCTTGATCAATGAGATAAGCGATGTGGTAACCAATAGCTTCGCCCTCGCGATCCTCATCTGTAGCAATATAAATTTCTTGTGCGTTCTTAGCTTTTTGCAAAATTTGCGCCACAATTTCTTCATGATCTTTATCTATGGCGTATTTAGGAATAAATTTATTATCTTGCACTTTAATTCCCATAGCATACTTGCTCAAATCACGCACATGACCTTTAGAGGCAATCACTTCATAGCTATTATCTAAAAAATGCGCGATGGTCTTAGCCTTAGTGGGGGATTCCACAATGATGAGTTTGGTGTTTTTACCCATAAATACCTCGTTTTCTTCGCATTATAAACTATTTTTGTGCATGGATTGTTTGAAAACATGGAATAGCTATTGCTTCGTGTGAGCATATTATCGCAAAGGATGCACAGATGAGTTTCAGAATCAATACGAATGTAGCCGCGTTGAATGCACACACTATCGGGGTACGCAACAATCGTGATCTCTCTACCTCTTTAGAAAAGTTAAGTTCAGGTTTGCGGATCAATAAGGCCGCTGATGATGCGTCAGGGATGGCGATCGCAGATAGCCTAAGAAGTCAAAGCGCAAGTCTAGGTCAGGCTGTGCGCAACGCTAATGATGCAATCGGGGTGGTGCAAACTGCAGATAAGGCGATGGACGAGCAAATCAAAATCTTAGATACAGTCAAAACTAAAGCCGTGCAAGCCGCTCAAGATGGACAAACTGCTGAAACTAGAAAGGCGTTGCAAAGTGATATTTTGCGCCTCTTAGAAGAGCTAGACAATATCGCTAACACAACGAGCTTTAATGGTCAGCAGTTGCTAGCAGGGAGCTTTTCTAATAAAGAGTTTCAAATCGGAGCGTATTCCAACACCACAATCAAAGCTTCGATTGGTCCTACAGGCTCAGATAAGATCGGGCATGTGCGCTTTGAAACCTCCGCGATGGATCGCGGTGGAATGGAAGTGAGTGCGGGCGCGCAAAACCTCAAAGAGGTTACGCTCAACTTCAAACAAGCCGATGCGGTGAATGACTTTAAGTTAGAGTCTGTAAAAATCTCCACCAGCGCAGGTACGGGGCTTGGTGCGTTGGTCAATGTCATCAACAAGAACTCTAGCACTTTAGGCGTGCGCGCTACTGCTGTGGTTTTGGGTACGGGTGAGAACTCTGTAGAATCGGGCACCATCAATGGACTAACCATCAATGGAGTCTTGATTGGAAATGTGAATGATGTCCAGCATAACGACCGCGATGGGAGATTGACGAACGCGATCAACTCTGTAAAAGAGCGCACCGGTGTAGAGGCCTATACAGACATACAGGGTCGTATCAATCTGCGTTCTACAGATGGGCGCGCTATCTCTGTGCATGCAGATGGCAAAACTGGGCATGTCTTTGGCGGGGGGAATTTTAGAGGCATCTCAGGGAATGCGCACGCGATTGTGGGCCGTCTGACCTTGACCAAAGAAAATGCGCGCGACATTATCGTGAGCGGGGTGAACTTTAGCCATGTCGGTTTGCACTCTGCACAAGGGGTTGCAGAATACACTGTAAATTTACAGGCTATCCGCGGGGTCTTTGATGCCAATGCCGCTAGTGCCGGTGGTGGGAATGCCAATGCTGCCCAAGCTGCCTTTAACTTTAAGGGAATTGGAGCCGGGGTTACAAGTTTGCGCGGGGCGATGATGGTGATGGATATGGCAGAGAGCGCGCGCATCCAACTAGATAAGATTCGCTCAGACTTGGGTTCTGTGCAGATGGAGTTGGTAACCACCATCAACAACATCTCCGTAACTCAGGTGAATGTGAAGGCCGCTGAATCACAAATCCGTGATGTGGATTTCGCTGAAGAAAGTGCAAGCTTCTCTAAATTCAATATCTTGGCCCAAAGTGGAAGCTTTGCAATGGCACAAGCCAATGCGGTGCAACAAAATGTCTTGAGACTCTTGCAGTAGAGGGGGTGGGGTAGGCTTGTCTAACATCTATGAAAAAAATTTAGGGGTTTTGCAACGCAAAGACCCCCTGTTGGCTTTGGAACTGAGTAAACTTAAGAGTAATCTTAAGTACGAAGTTTTTATGCAACAAGATGCCTTTAATATTGTGGATATTTCCACTAACACTCCTCTTTTTGCCCATAAACCCTTAGAGGAAAATTTAGAGCGTTTTAAAGAACTCAACGCTTACATGTACATTCCCTACCTGTATTTTTACGGGGCAGGCAATGGTATACTCATGCGCTTATTCTTGGGTGTAGAGCAACTTAAACGCTTAGTGGTGATTGAACCTGAGTTAGAAATCATCTTCATTATCTTAAATCTACTAGATTTTAGTGAAGAAATACAAAGTGATCGTTTGATCTTACTGCATTCTGGCGCGTGTGATTACCCCTTGATCGCCTCGCTTTTTATGATGGACAAACATGCCAAAATTTACGCTAAAGTCTATGAACTCATCATTGCCCATTCTTATTATGAGCAATATGTCCAAGATTTTACCCTCATTAACCAACACTTTATCAAAGCCCTTGAAAATGCGGTGATTGGCGTGGGCAATGACGCTAAAGACGCAATCATTGGGATCAAGCACCATGTGCAAAATCTCCCCTTTGTGGTGCAAACTCCCACTCTGATTAACTTAGTACAAGCCCTCAAGATGCGCAACGCGCGCTATAACACGGCAATTATTGTCTCTACTGGTCCAAGCCTCAATAAACAACTCCCCTTGCTCAAAGAGATCGCTCCTTATGCGACCCTCTTTTGCATTGATGCGTCTTTTCCCATTTTACACGCGCATGGGATCAAACCCGATCTGGTCTTTTCTTTGGAGCGTGTGGAAGCTAGTGCGAAATTCTATCAAGATACCCCTAAGGGGGCCCAAGAGGGTGTGATCTTTGCCATCACTTCCATTGTGCATCAAAGTTTGCGCCAAGCCATTAGCAAGGGCACTATTCAATTTAGCCTACGCCCCTTTGGCTACACCTCTTTGTTTAACCTACACGACTATGGCTATTTAGGCATTGGCATGAGCGCGGCTAACATGGCCTATGAACTCGTGGTGCATGCGCGCTTTAAGCGCTGTGTTTTCATCGGGCAAGATTTGAGCTTTGCGCCCAGTGGAGAGAGTCATGCCAGTGGAGCGATCTATGGCGCGCAAGAGATCAAACCCAAAGAAGAAGGGGAGAAAATTTTTATTGAAGCCTATGGAGGAGAAGGGCAGGTAGAGAGCACGCGCATTTGGAAGCTCTTTTTAGATTTCTTTGAAAAGGACATTTACCACACACCCTATAATTTAGAGGTGATCAACGCTACAGAGGGCGGGGCGCGCATTAGGGGCACTTTAGAACTTCCCTTTAAAGAAGCGATCGCACGCATTAAAGCAGATTTGCCCGCCTTAGAGCCCAAAGCCCCCATGCAACTCACCCCCCCAAGCCCAGAGCAGAGCGCGCGCTGGTTAGAGGAAGCTAAAAAGACCTGTTTAGATGCGATTGAGTATGCCCAAGAGTGCAAGGAAAAAATCGAAGCCCTCTTTTTGGAGATAATGGCATTCTTAGAAGAGATCGAATCGCTCAATGCTCAAAATGACCTAGAAAAATTAAATTTAAAGCGCATTGAGGCGTTGAGTGAAAAAATTGATAATTTAAAAACGCTTTTTAAGGAAGTTAAGTTCAACCAATGTTTTAATGATGCGATTCAATCCTATATCTTCCATCAAGAACTAGACATCGCTAAGATTGTTGTCAAGCCCACTTTTACTCAAGAAGAGTTACAAGCCAAACAGCTAGAATGGATTTATGCCCACAAATATTGGCTCTTTAGTTTGGCAGGAGGCATCACCTGCGTAAAAGAAGTCTTAGAACAAGCTTTACAAACTTGGGAGTAAGCTTTTAAAGTTTTCAAGCGCGCCTACACCCTCCCCCTTAAGAGGTAAGCCTAATGGCGAAAACCCTTTTTTAGACAGCTTTTAGAGTGGGGCGCGTTTGCATAAATACGCCTTCATTGCCTCGACCACAATTAGGACATCTCCCCGTAGCACGCCAAACTTTTTCTTGCACGAGTGCAGAGGGCATGCCAAAGCGTGCAAGGTATTTTTGACATGTGTCATTCCAAGAATCTTGGAGGTTTTGCGCGTCTTGATCCCCACGCATGCCAAAATAGGGGAAGTGGTGCAAGAAGTAGCCAAAAATTTCTTGGCAATCTTGGGCGTATTTTTGTGTGTCCAAAATATGATAGTGCCAAAAATCATCGACATCTTTAGGAGGCACGATTGCCTGATCTCTATTCTCCAAACAAAGCGTAAGGAATCTCTTATACTCTTCTGCGATAACTTGAGCATATTCTAATTCCCAACCTAAACCTTCTTCCTTGTCCATTATTTTGACGATAATGGGCTCTAAATCCAACTTATTAACAGCAAGACTCATTTTGAACTCCTTGTAAATTTAGGTGCAAAGCTAATATACGAAAATATTTCTTAATTATCACTAAAAAAGCGACTATATTTCGCTGTTTAAATTAAAGTTAAAAATACATACATTCCCGCTCAACAAATTTTTATGGAAAATTGCTGTGGCGTCCCCTGTCAAATATACTCAAAGAGATAAAGCTAGGATTCTTAAGATTACCACCCGCACCCTGCAACGCTGGCGTTATACCAAGCCAGAGCTTTTTGCTATCATCGAGGCAGGTTTTAAAATGTTGGAAAAACTTCATAATGAGGAAGTCTATAATCAGGAAATTCAAGAGCTGATCCAGGCTATCGATTCTGCTCAAATCCCTCCACAATAATGCTACAATAACACTAGCGGGTGTAACCGCAATAAATCTTTTGGAGGACATGATGAAAAAGCATGTGGTGTTTTTTGAGGCAGTGGGAGGCACAGATAAAGGCAGGGACGGGCACAGACGCGACACCATGCCCATGATGGACTATCTAAAAAAACTCGGGTGGCAAGCAGAGGTTGTATTTCTTACCGATGAACTCTTGAAAGATGGCGAGAAAACTAAGGGCGTCTATGAATATGTACAAACGCACGCCGATGCCTATGTTTCTCGCGTAAATCCGGGTAACTTGAAAGAGGAAAAACTTTATTTTGATCTCTTGCGCAAACTTTGTGATAACGGCGTGATTGGTATGCCCCATCCAGACGCGATGATTGGCTATGGGGCAAAGGATGCGCTCACCAAACTCGCCGATACGGATTTAGTGCCCGATGACACCTACGCCTATTATGACAAAGAGGAAGCCAAACGCATCGGAGTCACTTGGGCGGACAAGCATGACTTTAAAAAGACCTTCCCTAAAACTTTAGCTAAGGGTGAGAGGGTGCTCAAACAAAATCGCGGCTCTACTGGTGAGGGCATTTGGCGCGTGCAACTTGAAGAGCCTCTACCTGCAGGGGTGAGCGAAGTGCCCTTGAATGCCAAAATCAAGTGCACCGAAGCGGTGGATAATCATGTAGAACACCGCCAATTAGGCGAGTTCATGGATTTTTGTGAAAAATACCTCGTGGGGGATAATGGTATGTTAGTAGACATGACCTTTTTACCCCGCATTAAAGAGGGCGAAATCCGTATTTTAATGCTCTACAAACACCCTATTTATGTAGTGCATAAAAAACCCGCTGAGGGCGCGGACGCTTTTAGCGCAACTTTGTTTAGTGGCGCAAAGTATCGCTACGACAAGCCTGAGCAATGGAATGATTTAGTGCACTACTTCTTAAAACACCTCCCCCAAATCCAAAGCAAACTGGGCAATTACGACCTGCCCTTGATTTGGACTGCGGACTTTATTTTAGACACCGATGAGCATGGCAAAGATCGCTACATTTTAGGCGAAATCAACTGCTCTTGTGTGGGCTTTACATCTCCGGTAGAATTCCTAGACAAAACTGCACGCAAGGTAGCCAATACCATCATTGACATCGTGGAAGACAAACTAAGCTAAGGGTTAATACCTTTTGACTTCCTTAATGGGGCTAGGGCACTTCTAACCCCTAAAGAGCTTGCTAGCACCACCGCAATCTGGTAGTTGCTCAAGGCCATATCCATTTTGATGGATATTGCAAAAAGTTTCAAGAACCTGTTATCCTTTTTGTGCTATAATAACCCATTCACCCATTCACCCATTCACCCATTCACCCATTCACCCATTCACCCATTCACCCATTCACCCATTCACCCATTCACCCATTCACCCATTCACCCGGGACTAGGGAACTAGGGTCGGATTGGAGATTTTGGGGTTGAGGAGTTTGGTTTCTATGAAGCAAAAGCCTGATTTGTTGATCTTGGTAAAAAACCATGACACGCTTTTGATTGATGAGAGCGCGCTAGTGGAGGGTGTTTTTTGGAAAATTTACAACGACATCCTTAAAGAGGTTTTACAAAAAACCCAAAGGAAAATCGGTGTCCCTGAAGATGTCTTAGAACGCATCAACGAGCAGCGCCAAAGCGATGCGCACTATCAAAAGGCGTATAAAAGGTATCTCTCTATCCAAAGGGACATTATCAGTGTGCCAGACGAACTCACCAAAATCATCAAATCCAAAAAAAGCTTACTTTTCACTAGAAACAAAGCCCTAGCCCAAATCGCCACGCGCTCCAAACAAAACACAATCCTCTTTCTCTCTGTCTCTAAAAAGTGCTTTGAGTTTTTTAATGCCCAAGTTAAAGAGGACATCAGCAAGCCCAAGCACCACAAACCTCATATTTCTACGGGCAAGTTGCAATTAAGTTCTGTGCCCCAAGAGGGGGAAGAGGTGTTTTATGATCACAGCGGCAAACAACACAGCACAAACCTTGTTCAGGTGTTAAGTCAGGGGGGCGAGGGGATTATTTACACCACTAACACACCCATGCTGGCTAAGATTTATGGGCACAAGCATAAGAGCGTGCAGACTGGGGGCGTGCCCGACTACACCCCCAAAAAGCTCGCTCTGCTGGTTAAAACTAAAGTTAGTAAGCAGGTGTGCATGCCTTCATGCCTGCTTAAAAACCAGCAGGGCGAATGTGTGGGTTATTTGATGCCCAAGGCAGAGGGTAAGACCTTGCAGCACATTTTAGGGGGTTCTAAAGATAGAAAAGCACACATCCCTAACTGGGGCATGAAGGATTTGGTGCGCCTGTGCATGAATTTTTTAAAGACCATCCAGTCTTTACATGACAAGGGGATTTTAGTTGGCGACATCAATCCGAATAATTTGATGTTTACCCAAAATGCGGAGATGTTCTTTATTGATTGTGATAGCTACCAAATAGATAAATACCCCTGCCCCGTTGCTGATCCTGCCTACCTTGTGCCCGATCACTTGGGCAAACACATGACCGAAGTGATGCGCTCTAAGAGCGATGAATACTTTGCGATCGCTTGCTTGTTATTTGTGATCCTCACTCTAGGCGTGCATCCTTACAACCACAGAGATTTAGGGCGCGATGAGGCAATGAAACAGGGCGCATTTGCCTACCCCTTAAGTGGGGGTGATATGTCCTTAGTGCCTCAGGGGAGGGCTAGGGATGGCTGGACGCGTTTGAATCCTCAATTACAAGAATATTTTCATGAGAGTTTTCAAAAAGGGGGCAAGTTTTATAGTGCTAAAAAACGCCTCTCCCCTCCCAAATGGCTAAATGCTCTTAACAAATTCTACCAGCAATTATAAATCCATCACAACAAAGGAGTAACGATGAATGATTTAGATACAGAGTACGACAACGAGTTAGCCGACAACCCCACTAAGAGAGTGCCGGTGTGTCTTTGTTTAGATACCAGTTCTTCTATGAGTGGCGCGCCCATTGGAGAGGTCAATCAAGGCGTGGATTTGTTCTACCAAGCCGTGAATGATCACCCCATCGCCAAACAAGCCGCGGATGTGTGCATTGTAACTTTTGGAGATAGTGGGGTGAGTCTCGTGCAAGACTTTGAAAGTATCCGCGATAAATCCGCCCCTAGCTTCAATGCAGGGGGATATACCCCTATGGGTGCAGCGGTGAATGAAGCCCTAGACAGACTAGAAGAGCGCAAAAAAGAATATAAAGACAGCGGCACGGAATATTTCCAGCCATGGCTAGTCATCATCACCGATGGCGAACCCACAGATGATATTAGCAGTGCGTCTAGGCGATCAAGCGATCTAGCTAATAATAAGAAACTCTCGATCTTTCCCATCATTGTAGAGGGAGGCGATGCGAACACTTTAGGGCAGTTTTCTCCCTTGCGCCGTCCTGTCAAGTTGAAGGGCTTGAATTTTAAAGAGTTTTTTAAATGGCTGGCAGCCAGTATCGCCGTGGTTTCCCAATCACGCCCCGGGCAAACAGTGGCGATGCCCCCTATGGATGATTGGGCGGAAATGAATGTCTGAAAATTGGCACACTATCGGGGCTGCCGTGCAGGGCAGGGGGCATGAGCTAGAAGACCCACCCATTCCCTGCCAAGATAAGATTGACCCCCCTGAGCCCACAACTTGCAACCCCAGTGAAGTGGCTATCATCGCCCTTGCCGATGGGGCGGGCTCGGCTAAATTTTCCCATTTAGGCGCAGAGGAGACGCTAAAGGTCGTTACACAAGACTTGCGTGAAAACTTCACGCGCTACACCAACATGCCCAACCAAAAAGAGGTAAGCACTGCGCTTTTAGATCGTGTATTACAAACCTTACAAGAATTGTCTATCCAAAAAACAAACGCGCTCCAGCGCGATAAAAGCGATATTGAAGGCATTTTTCAAGCCATTTTAGAGGAAATCCAAGCGATTCAAAACTGGCAAGCAGAACACCGCTTGCCCCTAGTAGACACTCTGCAAACTCTACAAGAACGCACCCATCAAAACCATGAAAAACGCAAACAAACAGCCCAGCAACCCATCCAACAAGCCCTAACAGGCATGGGGGATAAGATTAAGAATTTAAAGGGAGGCTTTAGCGGGGAGGCTTACCAACTTAAGTTTAGCCCACTTAAAGACACGCTTGAAAAATTAGAGGAGGAAATTAAGAGGGCGCACTGGGCACTCTTTAGTGAAGAGAGTTTTAAAGAATTATTTAAACAGCTCGCCCCCATAGAGAAACAATACTATACCATCAAAGATAAGATCGATAAGGCTACTGAAAAAGCCAAAAGCAAGCGCAAAGGGGGGCTTAAAAGGTTTTTGCAATCGTGTTTGGACTTAGTGGGTTTAGGAAGCGACACTCAAGCAGAGTCTGAGAGGGTGCTCCACACCTTAGAAAATATCTCTCCTTTTAGACCCAGCTCCACGCCACTAACCATGCCCTCTAAAGCCCTCAAAAACTACAATTTAGAGCAGATACAAAGAGCGATCACCAGCCATAAAAACACCCTAAAACAACAAATTGTGCGCTGTTTTGAGAGCTATAAAGCGTTCTTAGACAAGATAGAAAGAGTTGATTTTAAGGAATGGGATGAGGAAAGTTTAGACTCTTTATCAATCATTGTGAAGAGCAGACACAAAGAGCTTAGGAGGCATCTTGAGGAAATCAGGGCGCAAATCCAGCAAGCCAACAAAACCACACAAGCCTATAAAAGCGATCTTTTAAATGAGATTCATACCAAAGAGCAAGAACGCGCGCGCCTAAAAAGGCAGTTTGAAGATTTAAAGCGCGATGTGTTGCACTTAGAGGAGAATTTAAACGAGCATTTAGACAAACTCCAAACCAAGTTAAATAGTTTAAGCGCGCCCTATGAGTTTTCAACTCTGCAAGCTATCTTGTTTACAACCCAAAAAGAAAATTTGCAAAAAGACTTTAAACTCTATGAGGATTACGCTGCGCAAAGCAAACAGCTTAATCTTGATCTCAAAGCCCTAAGCTTGAGCTTGCCCGGGCAAGTTTCAAAGACACATTTTGGTGATATAAGGCATAGAGAGGTTTTGATCGCACCCAAATACAATGCCCTTCTAGATCACATCAAAACCCTAGAAACACAGGCGCGCGATTTTCAAAACATGCAAGAGCACCAAAAACGGCTAGAAGTTTTTCAAAGCGAGGTGGCAACCCTAGAGAAAACGCTAAAACAACGCTTGGATTCTTTGGGGAGCTGCTGTGTTGATTTACAAGTGTGTGTCCAACAGCTCCAAGAACAAACTTCTTGGCGCGTCCAAGATTTACGCGCCCTCAATGCCCTCCCCCTTGATTCTTGTATCAATGACCTAGAAAAAGGCTTTGAGGCGGAAAAAGCGCTCGTAGAACGCTTTAAAAAAGAGTTTCAAGAATCTAGCCCCTCTGTTCCGCGCTTTAAATTTACACTGCAGAATAACTGCCAAAGACTCCAGCAGGTGATCCAAAATAAAGCCTGCGATTTGCACGATCTCGCCTCTACTTTGCTTGCAGTGGCTATTAAGGGCGATGAGTTTTTGTTATTGCACTTGGGCGATGGTATCTGTGGGGTGCTAAAAGATCGCACTTTAGCGGTGGCAAGCCACCCGGACAATGGCGAATTTGGGAATGAAACCACTTTCACCACTTCTAAGGATGCCCCTTTAAGTGCGAGAGTGTTTAAGGGCAAATTGAGCGATAAGAATTTTACGGGCTTTGTGCTGATGTCTGATGGGGCGGGCGAGTCTTTTTATAAAAATAAAGAGCGCACCTTAGTAACCGTATTGCAAGATTATATGAATGTCGCGCGCGCACCGGGCATGCGCGATCAAGTGCAAGATTCCCTAAAAATTTTACTAGAAACAAAGGTTAAAGAAAAAACCTTTGATGATTGCAGTGTGATCATGTTGGTTAAAGAGAGCGCAGAGTGCTTAAGCGAATCGGAGCAAAAGTTACGCGCCAAGATAGGGAACTTAAAAAGTCCGGCTAAGGATTAACACACCTGAGCACGCTCTAAATACCCTAGCAAAGTGTTGAGCACCTCGTTATCGTCCTTACTGGGGGCTTGCAGATACACGGGATTAGGGAGGTGCAGGGTGATATGCTGTTGGTGCTGGGTGATCTTGGGGATGCCAAGTTGGTTAGCCAAGATTTTAATGCGTATGATGGCTAAAAACTGCGCACTCATGCTATCCAGTGTCCCAAAACGATCTTCTATTTCGTGTGCGATCTCCACCACTTGCGCGCTACTTTGGCAGTGGGACAAACGCCGATACAACTCTAAGCGCAGAGCATCGCTAGTGATCAACTCTGCGTTTAAAAACCCGCTCACGGCGAGTTTAAGCTCTACACTGGATCGCGCCTGCATAGTCCCACTCTTTTCCTGCAGGGCATCTTCGAGCATGCGCGCATACAGCGCGTAGCCAATACTTTTAATATGCCCGCTTTGATGACTCCCTAGCAGATTCCCCCCACCGCGGATTTCTAAGTCATGCAAAGCAATATGCGCCCCGCTCCCTAAGCTAGAGTTTTTCTCTAAGGCAAGCAGGCGTTTAGTCGCGCTTGGGCTTAGATCTTGTTTGTCCTCTACCAAAAAGTAGCAAAATCCCTCATGTGTGCCCCGCCCTACACGCCCTCTTAGCTGGTGCAAGTCGGCTAATCCAAAACTATCGGCGTGATCGATGATGATCGTATTGGCATTGGGCAGGTGAATCCCCGATTCCACAATGCTAGTGCAAAGCAAGAGTTCAAAGCCCCCTTGTGCAAACTCTAAAATCAAGCTTTCCGCTTGAGCGGCAGGGGTTTTAGAGTGCAAAATTTCCACCCTAAGATGGGGTAAAAGGTCTTGTAGGCTCTTTTGCACAGAAGGCATGCTTTGGATATGGTTATAGATGTAAAATACCTGCCCCTTGCGCCGCAGTTCCCTTAAAATGATCTCCTTGAGCAAGGCAGGGGTTTTTTCTTTGACAAAGGTGCGGCTTGGGGGTTTGCTCTCTGGAGGGGTGGCTAGGTAGCTGATGTCCTTGATTTGGGCTAAAGCCATGCTTAGGGTTCTAGGAATAGGGGTAGCGGACATACTGAGCAAATGCACATTTTGGCTTAAAGCCTTGATCGCCTCCTTTTGTTTGACCCCGAATTTATGTTCCTCATCGACCACCACCAGCCCCAAATCTTTAAACTTTGCCTCTAAAAGCGCGTGCGTGCCCACCACCACATCAATACGCCCCTCTTGCAAGTCTTTTAGAATGCGTGCCTTATCCCTACTAAAGCGATCCAGTTTGGCAATGGTGATGTCAAAGGGGCTTAAACGGGCTTGCAGGCTAGCATAATGCTGGTTGGATAAAAGTGTCGTGGGCACAAAGAGTGCGCTTTGGCGTTTTGCTAAGGCGAGGGCGAAGATTGCCACAAGGGCGACTTCAGTTTTACCAAAACCCACATCTCCATTGAGCAGGCGATCCATCACATGCCCGCTGGCTAGATCGCCTAAGACCTCTTCTATGGCGCGTTCTTGATCTAGCGTGAGCTTGAAGGGGCGCGCGTGGTGGAAAGCTTTTAGTTGGGTGGGATCGGGGGTAATTTGCACCCCTTCAAGCAACATACGCGCGGCGTGCGCGCTGATAATATCCTCAGCCAATCCTAGAAGCTCCGCGCGCATTTTGGCTTTGAGCTTGCTAAAACTCCCCTTGCCTAGTTTGTCCAGCGTGGGCGTGTTGGGGGCGATGTAACGCTCTAATAAGTGCAGATTTTCCACCGGCACAAAGAGGCGATCGTGGTTTTGATACTCTAGGGCGATGAAGTCGCGCACACTCCCCAAAATATTTTGTTGTACCAATCCTTGAAAAATCCCCACCCCATAGTCTTCATGCACCACAAAATCCCCGCTGTTGAGCTCACTTAAAGCAAAGTTTAGGGGTTTGGCTTTGGGGGGTTTGGGGTAGGAGTGCAAAGAGATAAAAATCTTAGTAGGGGTGCTAAAGTGCAACACACAATCCGAGAGGATAAACTCTACAGGCGACTCCAAAGGGGGCAAACTCGCATGGGCGCGGTGCAGAAGCGTAATGCAATGCTCAGGGTGCAAAGCGCAAAAATCAGCGAGATTTTTTAGGGGTAGTTTTAAATCTGCACATCCAGAAGGGTGTTCAAGTTGGGGCAAAGCTAGGATTTTTTCTAACTGCGCAATACTTTCTAAACTGGCGTATTCTTGGGCTTCTTGGTGCGCCTCTGGGCTTAAAAGCGCGCTGTATTCTTCCCACAGATACACTCCGAAGTCTTGCAACACCCACCAACCCAAAGAGGCAATATCGGGCACTAGGCTATGTGTTTGCAAATTCTCTAGGCGGGTTAAAAGGGTGGTGCGTTGTTGCTCGGTGAGACTAAAGAGTGCAGGAGGGATTTCTAAACACTCTAAGAGTTCTGGGTCGCTTAACTGGGTGGCTAGATCAAAGGTTTTGATGTCCTCGCATTCCTCTCCAAAAAAGCTCAAGCGGTGGGGTTTGGATGATCCGGGAGTAAAAATATCTATAATGTCCCCGCGTACGCTCACTTCCCCGGGCAATTCCACCATATCCACAAATTCATAGCCATAGGCGCGTAGGCGTGTCTGTAACTCAGATAAAGGGCAGGCTTCTAAAGCTTGGATGCTGAAACTTTGGCATAAAAAGGGTTTGGGGAGGGGGTGGAGAATCGCGCTTAAGGGGGTGATGAGCAAGCAATCTTTTTTAGCCTCTTTAGCTTGGTAAAAGAGGCGTAATTGGCTTAAAAGCGTGCTGACTTCCGCACTAAAAGCGCGCATGTCATCCAAGTAGTGGGCCCTAAGTTCTGGGAAAACAAAGAGGGCTTTTTGGGGGGCAAAGAAACGCACCACTTGAGAGGCTTGGCGCGCCTGCGCGCCATCTTGCACGATCAAAACCTCGCTTTTAAACCCCTTTAAAAGGGCTTGATAAAGGCTAGCTTGAATCAAGCTTTAGAATCCGCCCTATTTTCTAGTAATGGGTGGGCGTTTTCTTTGGGACGGCTTTCTCCAATTAAAATTCCCTTGCGCTCGATGATGAGTTCGGAGCTTACAATCTTACCATCCACAATGCCTAAAGGCATGATTTCAATCACTTCAGCTTGGGCATTGCCATTGAGCTTACCATTGACAACTAGCCTAGAAGCTGTAATATCTCCTAACACAACTCCATTTTTACCAATAACAACCGTATGACTAGATTGGATACTTCCCTCAATCACGCCATCAATGTGTAAATGGCAATCAGTGTTCACTTCGCCTTTAAATTTTGTGCTTTGTGCGATGATAGTCGCGGATCCGTTAGTAGGTTGTTTATTGTCGCTAGCAAAGATGGCCATGCAATGTTCCTTTCCTGTGTAAAGATAAAATCAAAGTTTTTCATGTTCCAGCGGATAAAGTGGATGGGATTGATGGGTTTATCCATGAAACGCACTTCATAGTGCAGGTGCGGTCCTGTGCTCATCCCAGAGCTCCCGCTATAGGCAATGAGTTGCCCTTTTTTGACAAATTCCCCATTTTTGACCACAATCTTATGCAAATGAGCATAATAGGTTTTAAACCCAAAAGGGTGATAAAGCTTAATGAGCCGTCCATAACCCCCATTCCACCCATTGCCAGCTAACCCCACCACACCATTAGCACTCGCATATACCGGTGTGTCTATGGGGGTGCTCAAATCCACGCCGGTATGGTTTTTCATGCGGTGTAAAATGGGGTGGTAACGCTTTTCAAAGGGGCTAGAAACGCGTCTATAGGATTCTAGGGGGTTGTCATTGGGGATAAAGCGCATGATAAAACTCTTTTGCGCACCCGTGATACTTGCTACATCTAAACGCGCGCTCAAAGGGGTTTTATCTTCTGGAGGGTTTTGCACTCCTACAACCTCCTCAAGATCATTGACTTTTTCCCCTGCCAATAATAAATCTTCTAAATAATTTTGCAATTCCTCGTTGAGATGCGCATGGGCTTTTAGACCTTTGTCAAGCTCGGTGCGTAAAGTCCTAGTTTGTGCCCGCGTTTTCCCAATCTCGCGATCAAAGACATAGAGCACAAACACTAAAAACAAGATCACGCTGAGTAAAAAAAGCAATCCATAATAGGCAATCTGTTTATAAATGGCGTGCACATTGATCGACTTACTCCCGTCCTGATAGGTGAAGACTAGAATTAAGCGTTTATTGAGCCACATGAGAGTCTTCCATGTTGGGATTATGGTAATCTTGGGTTTGTGTGATGTCTTGGATGCTGTAGAAAAGATTTTTCCAGTTAATGTCTGGATCTCCAAAGAGGGCGTTAAAATTGCCTAAATTCCAATTTAAATAAGAGGGCATGTCTACCACCTGCCCTAAAAAGCGGATTTCATAATGCAATCCTTGCGCGCTGCTATAACCCACAAGCGCGCCCTTTTGCACAAAACTATGGGGCTTGAGCACAATTTGACTCAAGTGCGCATAAATGGAGCTAAACCCAAAGGCATGTTCTAAACGCACCAAATTACCATAGCCTTGTTTGCTCAAAAGCACCACATCTACAATGCCACTTGCGCTCGCATAAACTGGGGTTTTAGCAGGCGCGCTAAATTCATAGCCAGCGTGGTATTTTGGAGGAGGGGTAAAACTCTTATGGGTGTAGCTGGCTAGAGGGATGCCATTAGGAATAAGAGTTAGAGCTAGGGTCTTGCTTGTCATGGGTAGGGCTTGTAAATTAACATGGCTATAAACTTCAAAATCAAGCTTCTTGCCTTTTTGGACATGCAAAATACGCTCTAAACTCTTGATCTGTTGGCTCACTATGGCGATCTCGCGGCTTTTTTGACGCAACTCCTCTTTGAGTCGCATATTTTTATGATAAAGCTCTTGGTGTCGGGATTCTACAATACTTTTTTCTAAACTCATTCTCCCTAGCCGTTTGACTAGCAACGCCAAGCCCACACCTCCAATCACGACCCCTACAAACACGACCAAAGACACCACAAGTGCGTATAACTTGACATTCTTAGAAAGTCTGAGCTGTTTAGAACCGCCCTCATCGATGATGGTCAGCACGAGTTTATCTTGCATCATACCCCCTTAAAAAGGTGCGCACCACACTAAAAGACCCCCCGACCACCCAAAGTGGCGCGCGCATCGCCTCAAAAGCCTCCCAACTAAAGCGCACCCACGCTATACCCATATCCTCTAAAATGTTTGCGAGCTCTAGGGTGTCCATCAGTTGAGGGTCTTCAAATTCCAAAACCCACACCTGTGCGATGATAGGTTTTAAACACGCCAAAACACCCCGCGCGTCTTTTCTAGCGTAGCTATGATAGATCAAGTGGATTTTTTGATCCCCAAAGCTAGCCTGTAAGGCGCATTTAAGGGCTTGCGCCCCACTGACATTGTGTGCTACATCTAAGATCAGACGATCGTCTAGGCGCTCAAAACGCCCCCTTAAATTGAGCGCAGGAATGGGGCTGTAGGGAATGTTAAGCGCTTTTAAAGTGGTGAGCGCGCTTTGGAAGTTCTGGGCTAAAAAGGGGGGGTAGTGGTGTTGGTGGGCGTAATCTGTGGCGATCTCTTGAGGGGGGCTAACGGGAAACAGATGCAAGGCGTGTTCTCGTGCCATTTGGTGGGCTTGTTGGGTAATTTGGGGCTCTTGGAGGGCTAAGATAATAGGAGTGTTGGGGGCAAGAGTGCAGAGGGCTTTTAATTTGGTATGAGCGATCTGCTCTAAAGTGTCGCCCAAGCGATCGGTGTGATCCAAGCTTATAGGGGTAAAGATCAGCGCACAGCGCGCGTGTAGGTGCGTGGTGCTATCCAATTCCCCCCCTAATCCTGCCTCTACGACCAAATAATGGCAATCTTGCGCAAGAATGAGGGCAAGCAAGGTCATGTATTCAAAAAAGCTGATCTTGGGGTCTAAGCGGAGTGCTTGCAGGCGTGCGTGGGCGTGTTCTAACTCTGCATCGCTTGCTAAAGCGCGATCTTTGTAAAAGCGTTCGTTGAGGGTGAGCAGATGGGGAGAAGTAAAATGCAACACCCTAAAGCCGGCTTGCTCTAACATTAAAGTCAGAAAACGCCCCGTGCTCCCCTTGCCATTGGTGCCTACAATCTGGATTTTAGGTATGTTGTCGCTAAAGTGCTCCAAGAAACGCGCATAGATTTTAGGAAAGCGCGCGGGGTCAAAGGGAATGTATTCCTGCCCCAGTGAGGTTAAAAACGCGTTTAAATTCATTTGTTCAACTTGCCCTCGTAGGCGATTTGGGCGACAAATTGGGTTAAAGTCTGGGTGAGAGCTTGAGAGATCGCATAGAGGCGGTTATTGTAAGTGGTGAGGGGGTTTTGTAAGGATACCGCATAGTTGTAATACCCGCTATCACTAAATTTTTTGACCACCCCTTTTTTATTGTCGTAAGTGTAATCTACATAGGCAGTCGCGCGATAAAAGGTGGTAAAACCCTCTTGGTTTTGGCTAATGGAGGTGTCTATTACCTTCGTGATCTCTATGGTGATGATCGAATCGGCTTTCTCTTCGCTGGTCAAGGTGTTTTGAAAGCGTTGCACAATGATACGATTGAGCATGTCCTTAAACTGCACGGAGTTACGCGGGTTGGGCAGATTCACCACGAGGCGCACAAAAATCCCCTGCCCTAGCGCATTTTCTGCAAAGGTGGCAATGGGTTTATACCCACATGCCCCCAAAATAAAGATCAAGCTTACAATCCAAATTCTCATCGCAAGACAAAATTCACCAACTTAGAGGGCACGACCACTTCTTTAAGAATCTCCTTATCCTCTAACCATTTATGCGCCTGCTCTTTAGCTTGGACTAATAGGGCGGTGCGATCTAAATCCTTAGCCACGATCATACTGGCGCGCTTTTTGCCATTGATAGTAATGGCGATCTCAATATTGTCTTGCTCTAGGGCTTGTAAATCCACTTGCTGGGGTTGGAAGTTTTGGCACTTGAAAAGCCTCTCAGCGATCTCAGAGCAGACATGGGGAATCAAGGGTTCTAAGATATGGGTTAAGATGTAGTAGGCTTCGCTCCAAAGAGCGGGGTTAGTGGTTTTTTCTAAAGCGTTGAGGGCTTCCATGCACGCGGCAATGAGAGTATTAAAGGGGTAACCGGGTTGTTTTTTCTCAAAGATGGCATGGGCTTTTTGCAGGGCTAAATGCACTTTAGCGCGCGCTTCTTTTTCTGCAGGGTTTAGGTTTTCTAGTGTAGGGCGTTGGGTGTGAGGTTGGGCTAGAAAAGATTTTTCATAAAAGCGTCTAATAAAGCGCGCACTACCCTCTAGGGCTTTGTCATTCCAATCGAGTTCTTTATTGGGCGGGGCGACAAAGTGGATATAGAGTCGCGCGATGTCTGCGCCGTATTTTTCTACAATCTCTTGAGGACTGACCACATTCCCCTTAGACTTGCTCATCTTTGCCCCGTTTTTAAGCACCATTCCCTGCGTGGTCAAGCAAGTAAAGGGTTCATTAAGTTTTAGATAACCTAAATCACGCAACACCTTAGTAAAAAAGCGCGCATAGAGCAGGTGCAAGATCGCATGCTCCACCCCCCCGATGTATTCATCCACACTTAACCAATAAGCGAGTTCTTGGGGGTCAAAGGCTTGTGTGTCCCAAAGTTCTTTGGGTGTAGCGTAGCGCAGGAAATACCAACTAGATTGGAAAAAGGTGTCCATCGTATCGCACTCTCTTTGAGCGGGGCGATCGCATTTAGGGCACAAACATGCCTTAAAATCTAGGTGTTTTTCTAAGGGGTTGCCCTCTCCATCAATTTTTACATCTTCGGGGAGCAAGATAGGCAGGTTTGCGTGCTTTTCGGGCACAAGTCCGCAGTGATCACAGCGCACCATCGGGATGAGCGCACCCCAGTAGCGTTGGCGCGAGATTCCCCAATCTTGCAGGCGGTAGTGAGTGATGCGTTGCCCTAAGCCTTGCTCCTCAAAGAGATCGCTTAGTTTCTTGCGCGCTTGCTCTGGAGTAAGTCCGTTGTAAATATCGCTATGTTCTAACACCCCTTCCTCATTAATCACTCGTTTAATGGGGATATTTAACAAAGTAGCAAATTCGCCATCACGCGAGTCGTGAGCAGGCACACCCATGAGCGCGCCACTTCCATAGCTCTCTAGCACGAAATTAGCCACATAAATGGGAATGGGCTCTTGGGTTAGAGGGTGCAGGGCATGCAAGGGCAATAAAACCCCCTTTTTTTCTAAGGCACGGGTGCGCGCATTGGTGTTTTGCATTTCTACAATGGCTTGCTCACTGGCAGGGTCTAAATGCTTGCCCTCTAAAAGTGCGCTCACAATAGAGTGCCCGGGAGCTAGAGCGAGGAAGGTAACCCCGTAAATGGTGTCGATGCGAGTGGTAAAGACCTCGATTTGGGCGTGCTGGTCTTGTAAAATGGCCATGCTTGCAGGGGTTAGGGCGAAGTGGAAGGCTAAACCTTGAGATTTGCCAATCCAGTTTTCTTGCATGCGCAAGACTTGGCTAGGCCAATGCCCTTCTAAGGTTTTGAGTTCTGCTAAAAGTTCTTCGGCGTATTTGGTGATTTTAAGATAGTATTGGGGCATTTGCTTTTGCACCACAGGGGTATCGCAACGCCAACATTTCCCCTCTACCACTTGTTCATTAGCTAGCACCGTGTGATCTTTAGGACACCAATTCAGCCATGCTTCTTTTTGATAGACCAAACCCTTTTCATACATTTGTAAAAAAAAGCCCTGCTCGATCTTGGTGTAGTTGGGATCGCAGGTAGCAAATTCTCGTGTTTTAGAAAAGGAAAATCCTAAAGCCTTAAATTCCTCGCGCATTTTAGAGATATTTTCATAAGTCCATTGTTTGGGGTGGATACCATATTGAATTGCCGCATTTTCTGCAGGCATGCCAAAGGCATCAAAGCCCATTGGGTGCAAGACATTATAGCCCACTTGGCGGTAATAACGCGCTAGCGCGTCCCCAATGGCGTAATTGCGCACATGCCCCATGTGAATTGCCCCGCTAGGATAGGGAAACATGCTTAAGATGTATTTTTTGGATTTACTAAAGTCTTTAAGAGGTTCAAATACCCCACTTTGTGCCCAAATGTTCTGCCATTTGGCTTCTATGGCATGTGCGTTATAAGTTTGCATCAATACTCCGTGTCTGTAGGTTTACTTCCATCGATAATCAACACAACGATACAAAAAACATTGCTCAATAACGCGCCAATGATAAGCATGTAGGCAAAAATAGGGTTATTGAGAATCTGAAAAAAGATAAAGGCAGGAATGAGGTGCAAGAGGGCTGCGATGGAGCCTCCCAAGAGTTCAGAAGCGAAGCGTTTTTGCACCCCAATTTTTAGAGTTGCAGTGATGAAATTTAAGGCTAAGGCTGTAAAAAGTGTTACGACATTGGGTTCATACAAGAAACCAGCTAACGAAGTGGTGCTTCCCAAACTAAAGATCACAAAGGCGACACGACCCCAGTCCATGCTTCTCCTTTAGACACGCCCATGCTCGTAAAGCTGGCGCAGGCGTTCTTTTTCCTGCTTGCGCTTGAGTTTTTTAAGCTCGTTATCGTGGTAACGGCTCAAATCAAAGCCCAGTAACACCGCAAGTTTAGGTGCTAGAAAGATAGAGCTATAAGTCCCTACAATTGTGCCCACTAGCATAGGCAGAGAAAAGCCTATTAAAATCTTAGAACCAAAGAGATAGAGCACTACTAAGACGAAAAACACCGTGAGCGAGGTTAAAAGGGTGCGACTCAGGGTATTAGAAATGGCTTGGTTGATGAGGGGGTTTAAATCCTGTTGCTTGCGCGCTAGCATGCCCTCACGGATACGATCAAAGATAATAATGGTGTCGTTGATCGAATAGCCTAATAAGGTCAGCAAAGCGGCGATCACCTCTAGATTGAGATCGATGTTGAACACGATCACACTCACCGCAGTAACCAAAGTGTCATGCGCTAGAGCTAGCACGCCCGCTAGAGCAAAACGCCATTCATAACGGAAACTCACATACAACATCATCGCGATGATTGCCAAAACCAGCGATAACACCCCCTTTTCTTTGAGCTCATCTCCCACTCTAGGTCCCACGCTATCCAATCTGCGGATTTCAAACTTCCCCAAAGGGTGGAGTAATTGGCTGATCTGCACGCCTAAATCTTGTTTTGTGTTCTGTTGGGTGGCTAAAAGGGGGATTTTGATCACCATCTCCTCAGGCGCGCCAAACTCGCTCACCTGCACGCCTTTAAATTGGGTCGATACCACCTCGCGCACCTTAGCTACGCTAACCACCTTCTCAAAGCGCACCTGCACCACACTCCCCCCGGCAAAATCCACCCCTAAATTAAACCCCTTGAAAAACATCAAAAACACACAGACAAGCACGAGCACGCCCGAAAAGGGCAGAGTAAAACGGGCATAGCTCATAAAATCCAAAACCCGCACCCGTTTAAAGAGCTCCATGTGTAACCTTTTTGGGAGATTTAGGGTGGGTGTTCAAGCTGATCCCAAACCAAAAATAAAGCCCCTTCTTTTTAGAAAGTTTGGGGGCGATGGCTTGGTAAAAGCCTTGTGTGCCAATGATGGCGGTTAAAATCGAGGCTAGAATACCTATGCCTGTGGTGAGCGCAAAACCTTTAATCGAGCCCGTGCCATAAGCATAGAGCAAGAAGGAGGCGATTAAAGAGGTGAGATTGGAGTCAAAGATTGCCCGTGAAGCGTTGGCATAGCCTGAACGCAAGGCTTGGGCTACACTTTCATTCCCCCTAAGTCCTTCGCGCACCCGCTCATTGATGATGATATTAGCATCCACTGCCATGCCCACAGTGAGCACAATCCCCGCCATACCCGGCAAAGTCAAGGTTGCCCCAAAGAGTGCCATCACCGCGATGATTAAAAAGAGATTGACCACCAATGCCACGCTAGCGATCACTCCAGCCATAGAGTAGTAGAAAATCATAAAAGCAATGACCAATACAAACGCCCCAGCTAGGGCAATTAGAGAAGTGCGGATACTATCTGCCCCCAAGCTGGGTCCAATGATGCGCTTTTCTAGCACGCTGATAGGCGCGCTCAAAACCCCACTTCTAAGCGTGATAGCTAGATCGCTAGCCTGTTCCACACTAAAACTTCCGCTAATCTGCCCGCTCCCCCCTCCGATACGCTCGCGGATGTAGGGCGCAGAATAGACCTTATTGTCTAGGACCACCGCCATGCGCTTGCCTACATTGTTCCCGGAAAAATCCCCAAAAATCTTAGCTCCCCGTGAATCGAGGCTAAAACTCACCACGGGTTGGTTATTTTTATCATAAGCCACCTGCGCGTCTGTAAGCATTTCTCCATCTAAGATTGGGATGGCTCTTAAGAGCAATTGACCCCGCCCCCCACTCTGGGGCGCATAGGGCAAAACCACATCGCCTAGTTTGTGGATTTCCTCCGGGCTCAATTCTGCTAAGTAGGGGTTTTTTTCCTCATCCACTGCCATCATCTGTAAATGGGCGGATTTGGTGATCAAGTCCTTAGCCCGTTGCTCTTCAGCAAGAGTTTTGATCCCGGGCAATTGCACTAGAATCGCGTCCTTACCCTGTTGTAGCACGGTGGGCTCGGCTAACCCGAATTGATCGAGGCGGTTTCTAATGGTGTTGATGACCTGCAAAAGGGTTTGTTGCTGGAAGGTCTGCGCTTTTTCAAAACTCAAAGAGAGGGTATAGTGTTCTTGGGCGTGTTCGACCTGTGCCCCATCCTTTTTAAAATCCTCTAAGATTTTATCCAAAGCTTTAGTTTCATCGGGGTCTAGCAGATCAAACTCCACACCCTGCAGAGAAGAGCGCAAATCTTTTACCAAGATGTTTTGTGCCTTAAGCGCATAATCTAGCGAGGTGGCTATAGAGGTGTATTTATTCTTAAGGGCTTCCTCGATCTGCACCCCTAGCAATAAGCTTAAACCCCCTCTTAAATCTAGCCCTAGGGTGATCTTGGGTCCCTTAGTTTGCAAGAGGCTAGGTAAAGAGAGTCCCACGCCAAAGACCAGCGCGATCACAAAGATCAGTAAGCGCGCGTTAAACACCCGCCCCAAAGACTACTGCGCCTCTTTCTTGAGAGAAACCGGATTGTTGGGGCTCTCCTCATCTAGCTTATACGCCACATAATTTTTAGCAAGTTTGACCTCTAAACCTTCGTTCAACCTCACCTTAAAGAAATTAGCCTCAGGTTTGATCACCTCACAGATGAGCCCCCCTTGTGAGACAATTTTATCGCCCTTTTGGAGATTGTCTAGCATTTCTTTATGTTTCTTAGCCTGCACGCGTTGGGGGCGGATAATTAGAAAATAAAAGATCGCAAAGAGCACCAAGAGGGGCAAAATGGAGGTCAGGATTTCCTTAGTTTGGTTCATAAAACTCCCTTGTGAGATTCAAAACTTGGATTATAATAACTTTACTTAAGCTTTGGCTTTAAGATTTGCCCTTTTTGTGGATCGCCACTAAATAGAGAGTGCCTAATATACCTGAGATAAGCGAAGCTAATAAGATAGCAATCTTAGAAACCTCCATCGCGTCCTTATTGTCAAAAGCCAAATTAGCCATGAACATAGACATGGTAAAGCCAATGCCTGCAAGCATCCCTGCGCCTAAAATCTGCGCCCAGCTCACCCCATCGGGGCGTTTAGCAATTTTGAGTTTTTCAGCTAAAAAAGTGATAATAAAAATTCCTATGGGTTTGCCCAAAACCAAGCCCAAGATTACACCCCATAGAATTTCATCTACCTTGAAATTGAGGTTTCCTCCGATGGCCACCCCCGCATTGGCTAGGGCAAATAAGGGCATGATGAAATACGCGCTATAGGGGTGCAAAGCGTGTTCTAAACGCTCTAAAGGGCTTTGCAGGTTTCTAGTAGCGTCTTGCAAGGTGTAGAGAATGTCGCGCTGGTCTTGATCTAGGGGCTTATTGGTGCTGTGGGTGTGGGGGTTAAAGGCACTTTTAAAACTCTCCATCATCGCGCTAAAGCTATGCACGACTTGCTTGCGTTGGGTGATCTTAATGGGTATGGTAAAAGCCAGCGCGACCCCGGCAATGGTGGCGTGAATCCCGCTATTATGCGTGGTGATCCATAGCCCCACTCCCAAGAGTAGATACATCCACAAATAGCGCACCCCAAATTTATTCAGTGCGATGAGCACGAGCAAAATCCCTCCCGATCCTGCTAGCCATGTCATGTCTAAATTGGAGCTATAAAAAATCGCAATCACCACGATCGCACCCAAATCATCTGCCACTGCCAGAGTAACTAGAAACACTTTAAGCGCAGGAGGCACACGCTTGCCTAAGAGCAAGATCACCCCCAAAGCAAAGGCAATATCGGTAGCCATAGGAATCCCAAAGCCATGCGCGCTAGAAGTGCCCATGTTCAAGCTATGATAAATGAGTCCGGGAACTATCATACCCCCCAAAGCGGCGATCACGGGGAAGGCTGCCTTCGCGAATCCGCAAAGTTCCCCATACATCACCTCGCGCTTGATCTCTAGTCCTACCAAGAGAAAAAAGATTGCCATGAGCACATCATCAATCCACTGGTGGATGGAAAAGCCAAAAAAGTAGCTGCCCACATTAAAGCCTATTTTGGTGTGCCACAGTTCAAAGTAATAAGAGGATAAAAAGGAATTAGCATAGATCATTGCCCACACGGCACTAATAAAAAGAAAAATCCCCCCAAAGGATTCGCTCTTAACAAAGTCTAAAAAGAGGTTCTTAGGCGGTTGCGTCATCGCTGTCCTTATGAAGAGATGGGGCGTATTTGTATGCCCGATTGCAGGGCGTAGATGAGAGTGGCCTGCACGGAGTAGTCGGAGTAGAGTCGTTGCACACTCTCTTGATAGCTTAAGATTTGTTGCTGGTGTGTATGGGAGTAGGTAGACCCGCTCTTATAGTCTAAAATCCATAGTTGTTTTTCTTGAGGATTGTTAATGAGCATATCCATGCGCAACACGCTTTGATCGATTTTAAAAGAGAGTTCTACACTAGGTGTTCCGCGCTCTAAGAGTTCTTGAAAAGTTTGTTCCTGTTGCAAGGCTTGTAAACGCTTAAGCACTTGGGAGGCTTCCACTCTCATAAAGGCAAAATGGTGTTGTAAGTAGGGTTGTAACTGCGCTAAGGCAATTCCATAGCCATAGTGAAGTTCTAACGCTTTATGTAGGGCTTGGCCAAAACGCAGGGCTAGCGCATCAGGAGAGCTAGAAATTTGCTTGTGCAGGTGATCGTTTTGTCTACCAAAAGCCTTTTGATTTTCCAAGAGCGCAGGGGTGTTAGATGCTGTTGTTTGAGGAGAAGTGAGAGTTTGCGCAGGCGTAATAGTGCCTACTTGCATCTCTTCCCAGTTAAAAACACTTTTATGGGAGTCTTGAATCACAATCAAGCTGTGTTTGGCGCGTGTGCAAGCCACATAAAGGACATTTTGATCTTCGCGAACATTGCGCTTTTTAAGGGTTTCTAAGGCTTTGGTATACTCTGAATCAAAATTTTCTCTGTATTTTTGTCGGTAAAAAGGTCTGAGGCGTTTTTGATCATAGAGGGTGAAAAACTTAGAAGTGTCCGGTCTCTTGTTACTAAAGGGTTCGACCACAATCACATGCCCAAATTCCATGCCCTTAGACTTATGAATGGTCATGATCTTGATTCCCTGTGTGGCCGTGTGGTTAAAACCTAGCGCCTCTTTTTCAAGTGTTGCGATAAATTGCTCGATGTCATGTTGGTTGAGTGAGAGTTCTAGTAAGTGGCGTGCAGGATCGCTGTAGAGTTGGAAAGCGCGCATGGTGGCTAAAAGATAGGCACTAAGACTAGAGTTAAAGGGGGGGAGTTGCAGGGGTGTGTGCAGAGGCAAGCCTAAGAGTTTGGCCATGCAAGCCATGTGATAGGGTTTATTTTGTTGGGGCACTAAGGCGTGCTTGAGGGCGTGTAGTAAAATTTTCGCCTCTCTTTGGGCCAAAAGACGCGTGTCTGTTTCGCTTATCAAGGCCACACCTTGCAAAGAAGGCTGAGGGCTTTGGAGCAAAAAATCTCTAATGGTGATCGCATCTTGGTTTTTAAAGCACAAAATAGCGATTTCTTGAGGAGGGACTTTGGCCTCTAGCAGGGCACACACTTCAGCACAGAGGGCTTCTAAGAGATCATGGACTTTACACACTTTGACAAAGCCCTCTTTAGCTTTTGGATGTGCCTTTTGCGCGCTGTATTGTCCCTCAAATTTTTTAGAAAAAGTGGCGTTGACAAAGTCAAGCACAGCTTTATCGCTGCGGTAATTGGTGTCTAATTCGCTGCTAGAAAATTCCGCGCACGCATGGGTAAAGAGATCGCTATAACTCCCCCTAAAACCATAAATACTCTGTTTGACATCGCCCACGAAAAACACGCTCCGATCTGCTAAACTCTGCCCTCTGCCCGCCTTGATTTCTGCAATCAGAGGTTGCAAAATTTGGTATTGCAACACGCTGGTGTCTTGAAATTCATCCACTAAAATGTGGCTAATGCGCCCATCCAAACGGAAGTAGAAAAAATCCCTATCTACCAAATTCCCTGCTAAGAGGGCATGTGTTTTTAGAGCGATGGCGTTAAAGTCTAATTGGGTAGGGCTGTGTGTGTGGGTCGCATAGAGGTCTAAAAAACGCTCAACCTCTTGGAATATTAGGATTTCTTGCCATTTGTAATAGGAGATGATTTTCTCCTTAAGGGCTTCAAAATCAGAATTGAGGTCCTCAAGCCCATACTTTTTAAAATAGTAATAGCTTGCGCCCTCTGTGATGGGCTTATGGCAAGAAAACACTTCTTGGAGATTCGCGCACTTGAGCGCATCTTTAGCCCTTTGAGTGGGGACTCGTTGGTGGATTTGTGCTTGGAGTGTTCGCGCACGCTCTAAGATCTCCTCTTTTAAGGCGGATAAGTTGAGCACGCCAACCTGTGAAACTTGCATTTGCACGCCACTATAATAAAGGTCCAAAATAGACTTTAAGGCTTCTGTGGCATTAAAACTTTTGCTCGCATTCAAAACATGCGCGCAAAAACGCCTCAAACTCTCCTTGTCTTTAGACTTAAGGGCTTGGATAAAACTTAAAAGTTTCTCTTGGGGGTCTAGGTGGCTCAAGACAAACTGCGCGCTCACTCCCACAAAATGGCTAAACTTGCGCAACACCCTTTGAAAAAAAGCATCAATGGTCATGATTTGGGGCTTATCTTGTATAAAGCGCGCATAAACTGCAGGAATGCGGGGCGCGATGAAACCTAAATCAAGTCCGTAAGTGTCCTGCAGGGCTTGCAAAAGGGCGGGGTTTTTAAACTCTACAGGGTTGCTTGTGGCATCTATTAGCAATTCTTCAAGGGCTTTGAGCACACGCCCCTGCATTTCAGCAGCAGCCTTATTAGTGAAAGTGATGGCTAAAATTTCATGAGCACGCACTCCCTGCAAGAGAAGAGCCACATAGCGCAAAACCAATGCGAAAGTTTTCCCACTTCCTGCAGAAGCGCGCAAAACCAAATGGGGGTTTGTATTTATGGGTTGTTTCATGCTGTTATTATAGCAAACGCGCCTGTGCCACACTCTGTTTAGCAATTTGGGTAATTTGATCCCATTGCCCCTTTGCCATCAAGTCTTGAGGAGTGAGCCATGAGCCCCCCACACAAGCGACATTCTCTAGGGCTAAATAATTACGCATATTCTCTAAACTGATCCCCCCCGTAGGGCAGAATTGCACGCCCGCAAAAGGACCGCTAAAGGATTTGAGCAATTTCACCCCCCCCACTGCTTCAGCCGGGAAGAGTTTGAGCGCACTAAAACCGTATTCTAAAGCTAACATCAGTTCTCCTGCGCTCGCTACTCCCGGAATCAAGGGGATATCCACACTCTTAGCCTCCTGTGCAAATTTGGCATTGATCCCCGGACTGATGGCAAAACGCGCCCCTGCTTTTTGGGCTTGCTCTAACATGGATACATTTAAAATTGTGCCCGCGCCTACGATGGCTTCAGGCACTTCTTTAGCAATCAAGGCAATCCCCTCTAGCGCGCCGGGGGTGCGCAAAGTGATCTCTAAAATCTTAATTCCCCCCTTCAAAAGGGCTTGAGCCAGAGACACACCCCATTTAGGGTCTTGTAAAGTGATGACAGGAATTAGCGGACCGGTGTTTAAAATTTCTTGTGCTTGCATTTATTCTCCTCGTTTTCCAAAACTGGTTGCCCCGCTCTCTGCGCTGGTGGCTACACTTCTAAAGCTAGCAAAAAGCTCGCGCCCACTTCCAAAGTGATCGCGTGGGACGGGGTTGGGCGTTCTGCTCTCCCACTCTTCAGGTTCTACTAAAGCTTGTAAAACTCCCTCTTGTGCGTCCAAAAGCACCTCATCGCCCTCTTGCAAAAGCGCGATCGCCCCGCCTAACAGAGCTTCCGGGCTCAAGTGAATGGCTGCAGGCACTTTGCCCGATGCCCCGCTCATGCGCCCATCGGTGATCAACGCCACCTTAAAGCCCTGATCCTGCAGAGTGCCTAAAATGGGGGTGAGTTTATGCAATTCTGGCATGCCATTGGCGCGCGGTCCTTGATAGGGCAATACGGCGATAAAGTCGCGATTCAAATCCCCTTGTTTGAAACGCTCTAAAAACTCTTGTTGGGAGTGGAAGATGAGCGCGGGGGCTTGGATTTTTTGGTGTTCTGGAGCAACAGCAGAAACCTTGATCACCGCACGCCCTAAATTGCCTTTGAGCGTTCTCAAGCCTCCATCTGCACTAAAAGGTTCTTTTATAGGGCGCACAATGTTGGTATCTAAACTCTCTTGTGCCCCCTCTTGGTAGGTGAGTGCGCCCTCTATGAGATAGGGGTTTTTAGTGTAAGCCTCTAGCCCCTCTCCCATGATCGTCTCACAATCTTCATGCAAGAGCCCGGCACTTAGCAACTCGCGCACCACAAACGCCAAGCCTCCAGCTGCCTCAAATTGATTCACATCGGCTTTACCATTAGGATAGACGCGTGCTAGCAGAGGGGTCATCTGAGAGATGGCATCAAAATCATCCCAATTAATGATAATCCCGGCAGCTTTGGCAATGGCTACTAGGTGGATGGTGTGGTTAGTTGAACCCCCTGTTGCCATCAAGCCCACCATAGCATTGACAATATTCTTTTCACTCAGCAACTCCCCGATGGGTTTGACCTTATGGGTTGCCATGTGGGTAGCGGCTACCTTGACTAAGGTCTGCCTTAAGGAGGTGGTAGGATTAATAAAGGCGGAATTAGGCAAGTGCAAGCCCATCAGCTCGACCATCATTTGGTTAGAATTGGCTGTGCCATAAAAGGTACAAGTGCCCACAGAATGGTAAGATTGCATTTCGCTCTCTAAAAGCGCGTCTCGTGAGATTTTGCCTTGTGCAAAGAGTTCGCGTGTCTTAGACTTTTGCGCGTTAGAAATCCCGCTACTCATCGGACCCGAGGGCACGAAAATACTAGGCAAATGCCCAAAATGCAACGCCCCAATGAGCAAGCCGGGCACGATCTTATCACACACGCCCAAGTAAAACGCCCCATCAAAGACATTATGACTAAGAGCGATCGCCGTGCTCATCGCGATCACATCGCGCGAAAAAAGACTGAGCTCCATGCCCTCATAGCCCTGCGTGATCCCATCGCACATCGCCGGCACGCCTCCGGCAAACTGCGCGCTCAAGCCATATTTTAAAAGCTCCTCTTTGATGAGGTCCGGGTAAGCTTTAAAGGGCTGGTGGGC
Organism: Helicobacter felis ATCC 49179; assembly: GCF_000200595.1. Lineage (NCBI taxonomy): Bacteria > Pseudomonadati > Campylobacterota > Epsilonproteobacteria > Campylobacterales > Helicobacteraceae > Helicobacter > Helicobacter felis. Next base: position 469,274 of record NC_014810.2, read on the forward strand.
AGAGAGCATATCATTATATGCCGAGACAATCGCAAAATTGCGCCTTTGGGTGTCTTTGATGGTGTCTTTGAGGTGGGGAGGCAGGCTAGCGTAAGTATGCGCCAAATTCGCACAACCCAAGTCTTTACGCGCGATTTTGCCTTGATGCTGGGCGATGCGCTCTAGGTAGGCTTGGCGGGTGGGCTTGCTGCGTTCCATGATAAGTTTTGTAACATGATTGAGAGCTTTTAATGCCATAGATAATCCTTGTGTGTCTTGTGCATGCGCAAAGTATGCTATCTTTTTGGTAAAAATATCCCATGTGCTAGATGGGTTGCCTAAGGATTTATATGCGTGAGGGTCATTTTATTTTGCTGGGTGCAACGGGGGATTTGGCTTTACGCAAGATTTTCCCCGCGCTCTATAGGGCTTATGAAGATCGGTTATTAACCCCTAGTATTTTGGCTACAGGACGCTCGCGCTTTAGCCGTGAGGAATTTTTGCAAACGCTGGACACCAAGGTCAAAGCGCGCCTTAAGATTTGCGATCCCGCCTCTTGGGAGAGTTTTACCCAACAGATCGATTATGTGGCGATGGATTTAACTCGGGCAGAGGATTTTAAGGTCTTAAAGACGCGCCCCCTCCATCCCAATACCCTTATTTACTTCTCTATCGCTCCGGAGTTTTTCGCCACCGCTTGTGTGCATTTAGCCCAAGTAGGGCTGAACGCACCTGAAGTGAAGATCGTGTTAGAAAAACCTTTGGGGGTAGACCTACACTCTGCGCGCGCCATTCACAAGAGTATCGCCCAGCACTACCAAGAGAGCCAAATTTATCGTATCGATCACTATTTGGGCAAGCAGAGTGTGCAAAATCTCTTGTATTTACGCGCTTCTAATCCTCTACTTCAAACCTTTTGGAGTAAAGATTATATCGACCATGTGCAAATTAGCGTTTGTGAGACTCTGGGGGTGGAGAGTCGGGGAGGCTTTTACGACCCTATGGGCGCGTTGCGCGACATGCTCCAAAACCACATGCTCCAAATGCTAGCCTTGCTCACCATGCCCCTGCCTGCTAGCCTCAATGCCAACTCAATCCGCCAAGCTAAACTCTCCTTGCTCCAAAGCCTCAAACCCCTAGAATCCCAGCACTTAGCCAAGCAAGTGATTCGCGCTCAATATAGCGCGCATGGGGATTTCATAGGCTATCGTCAAGAACCCCATGTCAATCCGCAAAGCCAAACAGAAACCTTTGTCGCGCTCAAACTAGAGATCACGCGCTCTGAGTGGGTGGGTGTGCCCTTTTATCTGCGCACGGGCAAGCGCATGGGAGACTCTTTTGTGGAAGTGGTGGTTAGCTTTAAGGGGGGGGGTTCTCTTGTCTTTAGGATACAGCCCAACCCTGCTATTTCTTTAAATTTGCATGCCAGCACTCCCCTCGTGCTACAAAGCGCGCTAGAAAGTGGCATGGACGCTTACCAACGCCTCATCTTAGACGCGTTTGATTCCAACCAAAGCGCGTTTAACCACCAAGACGAGCTAGAAGCCGCTTGGGTGTGGCTCGATCCCATCTTGCAGGCATGGCAAGCCAATAAAACTCCCTTGTATTTCTACCCAGCCGGAAGCTTTGGACCACAAGAAGCCTTTGAACTGCTAGAGAGAGAGGGGCGCACATGGGCAAAGGGGGAAGATCGTGTTTGAGTTTATAGAGCACTCTAGTGCAGAAATTTATGCCAAGCTAGCCTATGCGTTTGCACAGAGCCTGTGCGATCTTGACAACAAGACCGCACACCTTGCCTTCTCAGGGGGCAAAAGTCCGATTCCCTTTTTAGAGTGTTTGGCAGAACAAGATGTGCCTTGGGATTGTTGCACCTTGAGCCTAGTTGATGATCGCATTGTCCCCCCCGATCACAAAGATAGCAACGCGCTTTTGATCCATAGGCATTTTTTAGATAAGGTGCGCTCTAAATTTAACATCAAAGCACCCTTTACGCCCTTAGTTACAGACGCTAGTCTGCCCCCTGAAACGATCTTAGAAAAAGCCCTAGAGAGTTACCAACAACCCGATTTGGCACTGCTTGGCATGGGTTTGGACGGACACACCGCCTCGCTTTTTCCTGAAGCATCTGAATACGAGCACGCCCTAAGCACCACCCAGCCCCTCGTGCTCACCACACCGCAAAACGCTCCCCACAAGCGCATTAGCATGAGTTTGCACGCTTTAGAAAGTTGTAAAGAAACTTGGTTACTCATCTCTGGAGAGGAAAAACGCAGAGTTTTTGATGAGGCCACCAAGGGGATCAACCCCAAACTTCCCATTTCCTATATCTTACATTCTAAAAAGGTGCTCTGTAATGTCTTCTACGCCCGATAAAACTTACCCCCGTCTGCTCGCCGACATTGGAGGCACGAACGCGCGCTTTGGCCTAGAAGTCGCCCCGGATAAAATCGAATCCATTGAGGTTTTGGCTTGTCAGGACTATAACACCGTGGTAGATGCGATCAAGGCGTATTTGGCTAAAGTCAATAACCCCTCTGTGAAATACGCAGCCATTGCCATCGCTAACCCCGTGATGGGCGATTGGGTGCAGATGACCAACCACCACTGGGCGTTTTCCATCGAAACCACCCGCCAAGCCCTCAAATTGGAAGTATTGATTTTGATCAATGACTTTACCGCTCAAGCCCATGCCATTTCTAAAATCGACCCCGAAGAGTTGCTACAGGTAGGGGGGAATGTGTGCGGGATCGACGCGCCTAAGGTGGTTTTAGGACCGGGCACGGGATTAGGGGTGAGCGCGCTCATTCCCTGCTGTGATGGCTCTTACACAGCCTTAGCGGGCGAGGGTGGGCATGTGAGTTTTGCGCCCTTTGATGACACCGAGATTATGATCTGGCAGTATGCGCGCAAAAAATACGGGCATGTGTCTGCCGAGCGTTTTTTAAGTGGGGCAGGCTTGGTGCTCATCCATGCCGCTTTGGCTGATCGTGAGGGGATTAAAATTAGCAAGATGACCCCTGAGCTCATCAGCCAGCAGGCCCTGAGTGGCAAATCCCCCCTATGCCGTTTGACTTTGGATATTTTTTGCACCATTTTAGGCACGGTGGCCTCTAACATGGCTTTGATTTTGGGCGCGCGCGGGGGGGTGTATTTGTGTGGGGGGATTATCCCACGCTTCATTGATTATTTTAAAACCTCGCCCTTCCGCTTGCGCTTTGAAAATAAGGGGCGTTTTGCGGCGTATTTGGCAGCTATTCCGGTGTATGTGGTGCTATCTCAGTATCCCGGAATCAAGGGTGTAGCTGTCGCCCTAGACAACCATCTAAAGGTCAAAACAATCTGAAAGGTTAACCATGGGTCTAACAACACTACCTGCTTTTAAGGCATTGAACGCGCATTTTGAGCATTTAAAAGAAATGCATATGAAGGATATGTTCGCACGCGATCCCAAGCGCGCCACGCGTTATTTTCTCAAAGTGGGTAGTCTTTGTTTAGACTATTCTAAAAACCGCATCAATGACGAGACCTTAAAACTTTTATGGGATTTGGCCAAAGAGTGCGGCCTAGAGCGCAAGATTGAGGCGATGTTTTCAGGGGAAAAGATCAACGCCACAGAGGGGCGTGCGGTGTTGCATACAGCTTTGCGCAACCAATCTCAGGAGAGTGTGGTAGTGGATGGGGAGGATGTGATGCCCAAAGTGCGCGATGTACTCACGCGCATGGCAGATTTTAGCGATGCTCTGCGTTGTGGGCGCTGGCTAGGCTATAGCAATCAGGTGATCACCGATGTGGTCAATATTGGGATTGGAGGCTCAGACTTGGGGGCGTTGATGGTGTGTAAGGCTCTTAGGCACTATGCCCATCCGCGCCTAAATATGTATTTTGTTTCTAATGTGGATGGGATTCAAATCCAAAGCGTGTTAGATAAAATCCACCCAGAAACCACGCTTTTTATTGTCGCCTCTAAAACCTTTTCCACCCAAGAAACCTTGACTAACGCTTTGAGTGCGCGCGCGTGGTTTTTAGCCCATGCCCATGATGAAGCCCACATTGCTAAACACTTTATAGCAGTCTCTACCAACAAACAAGCCGTGCAAGATTTTGGAATCGACACCAAAAATATGTTTGAGTTTTGGAATTGGGTGGGAGGGCGTTATAGTTTATGGTCAGCCATCGGGCTCTCCATTATGATCTATCTGGGTAAGGAGAATTTCCAAGACCTGCTAGAGGGGGCTTACGAGATGGATCGGCATTTTAAAAACGCTCCTTTTGAAGAAAATATGCCCGTGATTTTGGCTCTGTTAGGAATTTGGTATGTAAATTTTTTTGATGCAGGGAGTCATTTGATCGCGCCCTACGATCAGTATCTGCGCTATTTTCCTAGATTTATCCAACAGCTGGACATGGAGAGTAATGGCAAACGCACCACGCTAGCGGGCGAGGTGGTGGATTACGACACGGGTCCCATCATTTGGGGTGATTTGGGGATCAACTCCCAACATGCCTTTTTTCAGTTGCTCCATCAGGGCACACATTTAACCCCCATTGATTTTATCGCTTCTTTGAGCAAAGAGGGGAATTTGCCCGGTCACCATGAAATCCTTTTAAGTAATGTCTTTGCGCAAGCAGAAGCATTTATGAAGGGCAAGGATTACACAGAAGCCTATCAGCAACTCCTAGACAAAGGCATGGAGGCCGAGCGCGCGCGCGTTATCGCGCCCCATCGGGTGTTTTCAGGCAATCGCCCTAGCAATATGATCTTACTCAATGCGATCACCCCTAAGAGTATTGGAAGTTTGGTAGCCCTTTATGAACATAAAATTTTTGTGCAGGGGGCGATTTGGGATATTAATAGCTTTGATCAATGGGGCGTAGAACTGGGTAAAGAGCTTGCTAAAGACATTTTACTCCAACTGCGCGAGGGGCATGCCCATGAGCCCCATGATAGCTCCACTAAACACCTCATCCATCTCTACCAAACTTATAATAAAGGAGTTTTCCATGCAGACAAAGAGTAATGGTTTTGCGTTAGGCGCGCTGACAGCCCTATTTTTTGCTATGGGTTTTATCACAGTATTAAACGATATTCTCATTCCTCATCTCAAAAAAATTTTCGATCTCAACCATTTTGAAGCGGCTTTAGTGCAACTTTGTTTTTTTGGGGCTTATTTCATCACTGGAGGGCCTTTTGGAAAACTCCTAGATAAGATCGGGTATCCGGCAGGCGTGGTGGGGGGTTTTTTGCTCACCGCTTTGGGTTGCATTCTATTCTACCCCGCTGCCTCTACTGCCTCTTACCCTATCTTTTTAGGCGCATTTTTTATTTTGGCTAGTGGAGTCGTGCTTTTGCAAACTGCAGGTAATCCCTTTGTGACTCTGTTGGCTCCGGGCAAAGAGGCGAGCGCGCTCACTTTGGTGCAGGCCTTTAATTCACTAGGCACGACCTTAGGGCCTATTTTTGGGGCATCGCTTATTATTGCGGACACCACTCACATTGTTGATAAGGTCAAAGACGCGCAATCTGTGCAAATGCCTTACCTGATGATTGCCGGGGTGTTGATCTTGTTAGGCATTCTTGTTTATCTGCTAAAACTTCCAGATGTGCGCGATCGCGCTGAAAAAATCAGTGAAGCAAACCACGATGGTAAAAAAAGCGTTTTTGAATACTCCCATTTGGTGCTAGGAGCTTTGGCGATTTTCTTTTATGTGGGCGCAGAGGTTTCTATTGGGTCGTTTTTAATCCTTACTATGGAAAAAGTCGCCGGTATGGAAGCCAAAGTAGGGGCGACCTATATCAGTGTTTATTGGGGCGGAGCGATGATTGGGCGTTTTCTTGGGAGTGCGATCATGCAAAAAATCGCGCCCAATAAATGTTTGGGCTTTAACGCCGTGATGAATGTGTTATTGATTGCCTTGGCGATTGCCTTTGATAATCTCTTGACAGTTTATGCCCTACTTGCCATTGGACTTTTCAACTCTATTATGTTCCCCACTATCTTTTCTTTGGCGACTAAAAATTTAGGCAAATTTACAAGCCAAGCTTCTGGGGTAATTTGTATGGCCATTGTGGGGGGTGCGCTTGTGCCCCCTGTGCAAGGGATTGTCGCAGACTATATGGGCATCATCACTTCCTATCTTGTGCCTCTAGTTTGTTATTTTTATATTATCTTTTTTGCTTTCTATGGCTATAAGATCAGTGCAGAGGATAACTAAGGATTAGAGAGTAAAAGGAGGGGGGGGTGTGCTTTTCTTAAATTGCACGCGCAACGCGTCAATTCCCATGATGGAGATGTTGTGTTTTTTGGCCTCTTCTAACTTGCTTCCGGGTTTGTCCCCACACAAAAGCAAATCGGTTTTAGCGCTCAAATGTCCCTTGACTTCTGCGCCTAAATCTTCTAAATATTGCCTTAACGCATCTCTAGGAATAGAAAAACTCCCCGTAATAACCACCACCTTGCCCTGAAAAAATCCACACTGAGGAGCGCGCTTTTCTGCAATGGTGGGTTCAATGAGGCGCATTAAATGCGCGATTTTTGCCCTATGGGTCTGCACAAACTCCCAAAACGCGCGCGCGCTTTTATAATCCCCCTTTTGATCCTCTCTAGCTCCCTGAAATATCTTTTTAAAGGCGCGTTGATACCCGCTATAATCTTGATCAAACACCTCCAAGCCTAGAATACCTGCGAGCTTCTTGCTCGCTCCCTTACCGATATTTTCAATCCCCAAAGCGTTAATGAAACGCCACAAAGGAGCGTGTTTAGTTTTGGCGATGGCATCTAGCAGATTTTGGGCGCGTTTATGCTTCCAACCCTCTAATTGGAGCAAATCCTCTAGGCGTAGAGTGTAGAGATCGCTAATTTGGCTAATCAATTTGGCTTCTAAGAGTTGTTTGACCACCTTATCCCCCAATCCGGCGATCTCTAGTCCTTGTTTGGAGGCAAAATAAACCAAGCTAGCATGCAATTTTGCACTACAAGAGGGATTAACACAGCAGAGAGCGCGCGCGTGGGCGCTCAAATCCAAGTTACAGCGGTAACAAAAGGGTTTGTATTCTAGTGCTTGCGCGCATGAAGGACAAGAGCGCGCGTTTTTGAGGTGGGCATGGGGAGCAAAGCGCGCGCAAGAGGGGCAAAAATTGGGTTTATCTTTAAGTAAAAGAGGCAAGTGGCATTGAGGGCAGATATTAAGAGGTTGTTGTTCTAAGAGGCTCTCACAACTAGGGCAGTGGTTGGGGGGGATGATGGGTTTTTGGCTGCCATCGCGCAAATGCACTAAGGGTTTGATCACTTGAGGGATCACATCCCCACTTCTAAGCACCACCACCATATCATTGAGCTGGAGGTCTTTTTGCTGGATGTCTGTGTAGCTATTCAAAGTCGCACGCGCGATCTGTGCGCCGTCCAAATTGACAGGTTCTAAGCGCGCTACCGGAGTGATCGCCCCACTGCGCCCCACTTGTGCAATAACCTCCAATAAACGGGTGTGTTTTTCAAGAGCGGGGAATTTGTAAGCAATGGCAAAGCGCGGGGCTTTGAGGGTGAAACCTAGTTCTTTTTGCATCGCAAAATCATCCACTACCACCACCATGCCATCCATGCCCACTTTGGCGCGCTCTCTTTGGGCATGCAGTTCTGTATAGACCTGTTGGATTTCCTCCACACTCCCACACAGGCTAAAGGGCATGGGTAAAAAGTGATTTTCTAGCAAACAATCCATCATGGCTTTAAAGCTGGGCAAAGTGGGGGCGCAACGCCCCAAGCCCCAAGGGGTGAAACTCAGCTTGCGCTTGGCACTGATGCGTGGGTCTAGCTGGCGCAAACTCCCCGCTGCAGCATTGCGTGGATTAGCAAAAAGGGGCTGGTTTAACTTTGCTCTCTCTGCATTGATCTTTTCAAAATCTGCGTTCTCAATGGTTACCTCTCCGCGAATCTCTAGGGGTTCTGTGGGAGCGATGCGCAAAGGGATAGAGGGGATGGTTTTAGCTATATGGGTTACAAGCTCGCCTTCAATGCCATTGCCCCGCGTGGTAGCACTGACTAATTTACCTTGATCGTAAAAGAGATTGAGAGAAACCCCATCGAGCTTAGGCGAGCAGGTGAAGCGGGCATGTGGATAAACCTTAAAAATACGCGCGATCCAAGTTTGCAAACCTTCTAAATCAAAAACATTATCCAAACTCCACATGCGCTCTAGGTGTGTGTGTTTAGGCAAATAAGAGAGCAGAGCGTCCCCCACGCGTTGGGTAGGAGAGTGTTCTAAAATTTGCTCAGGGTGTGCGTGCTCGTAATCTTGGATTTGTTGGTAGAGCGTGTCGTATTCAAAATCGCTAACGAGCGGGTCATCTAATACATAGTAGTGATGGGCGTATTGACAGGCGCGTTCTACGCAAGCTTGGTAGTCTTGAAAAGTTTGTATCATTGTCCAGTCTTTGCTATAATGGCGGGCATTGTAGCGGAGTTTAGGTTAAGATAAAGGATAGGCTTGATTGGCGATGTGGATTCTACTATTTCCTTGCACCTGAATAATGAGGCGCAGTTTTTATGTTTCACCCTTAGTGATGATAGCAAGAATGATGCCGAACTCTATGGGATCAATATTTTTAAAATCCGCGAGATCATTTATTATGATGGAGATGTAACCGAGACTGTGGGGGGCAATGAGAGCATGATGCTAGGATTTTTGACCATTCGAGGCGAATCCGTGCCCCTCATTGATATTAATCGTTGGTTGCATTACGAAGCTAGTAATCCTGATCGCGATTTGAGCGATGTGTCTGTGCAAAGCAAGGAAAATCTAGTCATCGTGTGCGAGTTTTCTAGCTGTGTGGTGGGACTGAAAATCTTTGCCATCAAGCGCATTGTGCATAAAAGTTGGGGGGATATTAGCGTGGGGGACAAACAGGGTTTTGGAGCGGGGGGCAAGGTGAGCGCGATCACGCGCTTTGAGCAGGATCGCGTGATTCAGATTTTAGATGTGGAACGCATGCTTATAGACACTTTCCCCGATTTGCAAGAACTCGATCAGCTCAAAACGCAATTTGTAGAAGCCATCAAAAGCGATAAGTTGATTTTGATTGCCGAGGATTCGCAAGTAGCTATGAAAAATTTAGAGCGGATTGTCGAAAGCCTTAAACTCAAATATGAGGCGTTTCCCAATGGCGAAGCGTTGCTCAAACGGCTTTTTGAAGAGGGTATGTTAAATCACGTGGGGGCGGTGATTACCGACTTAGAAATGCCCCTTGTTTCCGGCTTTGAGGTGCTCAAGCGCATCAAGGAAGACGCACGCACTAAGCACCTGCCCGTGATTATCAACTCTTCTATGAGCAGTGAATCCAATAAACAACTCGCCGATTCTCTGCATGCTGATGGGTTTGTGATCAAATCCCATCCGGATGAAATCCGCGAACTCTTACACGCGTATTTGCAAGCTTAAATGATAAAGGAACAACCATGTTAAGGACACATTTGTGTGCCCAAGTGGGCGAAGCGTTGCTAGGGCAGCGCGTAGAGTTATGCGGGTGGTGTCATAATTACCGCGACCATGGGGGGGTAATTTTTATCGATCTGCGCGATAAAAGCGGGTTGGTGCAGTTGGTCTGCGACCCGCAATCTCCAGCTTACCAAGAGGCTAATCTCGTGCGCCATGAGTTCGTGTTGATCGCACATGGAATCGTGCGCTTGAGAGGGGAGGGCTTGGAAAACCCCAAACTTAAAACCGGAAAAATTGAGGTCGTGCTAGAGAGTTTGCGCATTGAAAATAAGAGTTTGACTCCCCCCATTACTATAGGCGACTCGAGTGTGAATGAGGATTTACGCCTGCAATACCGCTTTTTGGACCTGCGTTCCCCTAAGAGTTATGAAATCTTTAAGATGCGTAGCCGTGTGGCTAAAGCCGTGCGCGATTGTTTGGATAACCTAGACTTTTTAGAAATCGAAACCCCTATGCTGGCTAAAACCACCCCAGAGGGCGCGCGCGACTTTTTAATCCCTAGCCGTGTGCATGATGGTGCGTTTTTTGCCCTGCCCCAAAGCCCTCAACTCTTCAAGCAACTTTTAATGGTCGCGGGGATGGATCGCTACTATCAAATCGTAAAATGTTTTAGAGATGAGGATTTGCGCGCGGACCGCCAGCCTGAATTTACTCAAGTGGATGTAGAGATGAGTTTTTGCACCCAAGAGGATGTGCTAGAAGTCGCTCAAACTCTGCTACAAACCGTCTTTAAGAGTGTGGGCGTGGAAGTATCCACTCCTTTTAAGCGCATGGATTATATGGAGGCGATGGAAAAATACGGGAGCGACAAGCCCGATTTGCGTTTTGAGTTACCCCTTGTGGAAGTGGGCGATCTGTTTGTGGATAGCAGTAACGAGATTTTTAGGAGCATTGCTAGCGATTCTAAGAAAAATCGCTTTAAAGCTTTGTGCGTGCCCGGGGGGGATAGCTTTTGTAGCCGTAAGTATTTGAGCGAGGCGGAAAGCTTCGTGCGCAGCTTTGGCGCGCAAGGTTTGGCTTATTTGCAGATCAAGCCTGAGGGAGCTAAGGGTCCCTTGGTGAAATTCTTAAGCCCTGAGCGTTTAGAAGAGCTCTTGGCGCGCACACAGGCGCAGGTAGGGGATATTCTCTTTTTTGGCGCGGGGGCTAAAAAAGTCGTGTGGGATTACATGGGGCGTTTGCGCCTGAAATTGGGGCAGGATTTGGGATTGATAGATGAAAATGTCTTTAATCTCTTGTGGGTGGTGGATTTCCCCATGTTTGAAAGTGCGGAGGGGAAACTCAGCGCAGCACACCACCCTTTCACCATGCCCAAAGACCTAGAGAACACGGATTTAGAAGAAATGCGCTCGATCGCCTATGACATCGTGCTCAATGGGGTAGAGTTGGGCGGGGGAAGTGTGCGCATCCACAAAGAAGAGACTCAGGCTAAAGTTTTTGAACTACTAGGCATTAGCCCCCAAGAAGCCCAAGAAAAATTTGGCTTTTTCTTAGAGGCTTTGAAATACGGCGCACCTCCCCATGCGGGTTTTGCTCTAGGACTCGATCGCTTGGTGATGTTGCTTGCCAAAGTGCCCAGTATCCGCGATGTGATCGCCTTCCCCAAAACCCAAAAAGCCACTTGCCTGCTCAGCCAAGCCCCTAGCGAGGCTTCTGAGGAGCAATTAAGAGAATTGCATATCCGCTTAAGAAACCCAAAAAGGACACATTCATGAAAAACCTATTTTTGATCATCGGCGCGCCCGGGAGTGGCAAGACCACAGACGCACAGCTTATTGCCCAGCGCAATAGCGAGCAAATGGTGCATTATTCCACCGGCGATCTCTTGCGCGCAGAGATCGCGCAACAAACAGAGCGCGGAAAACGGATTGCAGAATTTACCAATAAGGGCGACCTCGTGCCTTTGGATATTGTGATTGATACCATTATCAGCGCGATTAAAAGCGCGCCTAGAGATGTGATTATCATTGATGGCTATCCGCGCAGTGTGGAACAGATGCAAGCCCTGGATCGCATGCTTAAAGCCCAAGAAGAAGTGCGCTTAAAGGGCGTTGTAGAGGTCAAGGTGAGCGAGCCGGTGGCTAGGGAGAGGGTTTTAGGACGCTCAAGAGGGGATGATGACAATTTAGAAGTCTTTAACAAGCGCATGCAGGTTTATAGCGAGCCTTTGGAGAGTATTTTAGAGTTTTATAAAGCCCTTGAGGTGCATCAAGAAATCAATGGCGAACGGGGCATTGAAGAGATTGTGAGCGACATTGAAAACTACATTAAAACCAATTTATAAGGACAACTATGCAAATCCAACACATTAAAACCGGTAAAAATCCCGATGCGATCAACGCGATCATTGAAATCCCCTATGGCTCTAAAGTGAAATACGAGGTAGATAAGGACAGCGGTGCGGTGGTGGTCGATCGCGTGCTCTACCCCTCCATGGTTTATCCTGCTAATTACGGCTTTGTGCCCCATACTTTGGGAGGGGATGGCGACCCAGCTGATATTTTGGTGCTCAATGACGATCCTCTGCAAGCAGGCAGTGTGATCAAATGCCGTTTAATTGGGGTGTTGTTTATGGAAGATGAGGGCGGGGTAGATGAAAAGCTTTTAGCAGTGCCGGTGGAAAAAATCGATCCACGCTATGCTAAAATCCAAAGCCTAGAGGATCTCCCTCCCATCACCCTAGAGAAAATCAAGCACTTTTTTGAAACCTACAAAGACTTAGAAAAAGACAAATGGGTTAAGGTGAAAGGCTTTGGCAACAAAGCCCAAGCCCAAGAGGTGCTAGAAAAGGCGATATTAAATAATCAATGAACTAGGAGAGCAAACTCTCCTTGTAAGATAAAACGCTTTATTTTCTGATTGTTTCGCCCTAAAATCTGCAAGCTTAGACTTTAAGCTTTTTTTTGCCTAAATTTCTCAGTGATCTTTGAGCAAGCATGGGTTAGAATTAGGGTTTTAGAGGATGGTGTCTATGAGGTTAAAATCTAATCATGTCGGTTACATTGTACACAAAATTGCCCAAGATTTGGCACGATCCCCTTTGCTAGAATTGCGAGGCACTCTTGAGGAGATCACAAGCATCATTGCGGACACGCTCCAAAAAAATGTCGCACAAGAAGCGCATATTGATGCGCGCGCGCGTGAGATTTTAGAAGAACATTTAGATGAAATCGAGTTTATGCGCATGGATGAGAGACTACTCTTTTGGAAAATTAAAAAACAATTAGCCTCAGAGGAAGAGTTTGTGCTAGGTTGGGAGGATCGCTGTAATGCGCTCTCCCATGCGATCTTGGAGAATATCTTGGATGCGGATTTACTGATGTTTTCGGTTTCAGAAAACATGATTCGCAACATTATTTTTAAGTCTATGGATACTTACGCCAAGCTGTATGAGAGTGTGGAGTTAGAAGTGGCTGAAAAAATCAAGCATTACAAGCGCAAACTTCCTGTAGGTAGCGATGCTTACGACTTGGTATTTGAGCGCATGTATGAGGAAGAATTGCGCCGTAGGGGCTTTTTATAATGGCCTCTTTGCTTTTTGAAAATGGACTTTTTCTTGAGGGGGAGAGTTTTGGAGCTTTAGGCGTGGCTGTGGGGGAGGCAGTTTTTAACACGGCCATGTGTGGTTACCAAGAAATTGCTAGCGATCCTAGTTATTATGGCCAGTTTGTAGTGTTTAGCGCGCCTGAGATTGGAGTTGTAGGAGTCAATCATCAAGACCTAGAATCCTCTAGTTGTTGTTCCGGGATTTTGGTGCGCCATGCCCCTAGAGTCTATTCTAATTTTAGGGCACAGGGAAGTTTGAGCGCGTGGCTACAAAAAAGACAGATTTTGGGCATTTGTGGTTTGGACACGCGCGCCATTGTGGGGATGTTGCGTGATGAGGGGGCGATGCAGCTAGCCATTTCTACAACTCCTATAGAAAAAAGTGCGCTAGAGGAAATTTTAAAAAACACGCCCCGTTTGCGTGATTTGAATGTAATTCCTATGGTTTCCCACAAAGCCACACCCCCAACGCACGGGCATTATGATTTTCACACTTTGGATTATAAACCCCTCACACGCGTCAAGAAACATATTGGGGTTATGGATTTTGGGATCAAGCAGAGCATTTTAAATAATTTGGGGGCAGTGGGTTTGGGCGTGCGTCTCTATGGGCATGAGAGCAAGGCAGAACGCATTTTGGAGGATTATAAACAAGGCTTGATTGGGGGCGTGTTGCTCTCTAATGGGCCGGGAGATCCACTTAAACTTAAAGAGGCGACAAGAGAAATCGCGCTCTTGATTGAGGCGGGCATCCCTCTTTGTGGGATTTGCTTGGGACACCAGCTTTTAAGTTTGGCGCATGGTCATCCCACCTACAAGCTCAAATTTGGCCACCACGGAAGCAACCACCCCGTGCTAAATTGCCACACCGGGCGCATAGAAATCAGCGCACAAAATCATAATTATTGTGTCCCAGAGAGTTTGGCCAGTATCGCTACCATCACACATAAAAATCTCTTTGATGGCACGATTGAGGGGGTAGCTTACAAAAATTCTCCTATCCTCTCCGTGCAACACCACCCAGAGGCCAGTCCGGGACCTAGCGATGGACTATATATCTTTAAAGAGTTTGCCCGCCTTGTGGGTAACCACACTTCCAAGAATTGACCTAGGTTTTTTGTCTGTATTCCTCTATCCAAGTGGCAATTTGGGTAGCGCTCCCATTAACTAAATAGCCGCGCAATCTTTTAGCCTCCTGCACAAAATGCGCCCTATCCATCTTCGTATACACCTCTAAAAGATTAGCAGGGTTGACATCTTCTTGAATAAATTCTTGATGGAGCATAGTTTTTCCTCTCCCCGGGGGTTCTTGGTGCAGGGCGTTATAAAAGATATTGGCAAGTCCGATACAAGTGAGTTTTACCAAGTGTTTAGCGATGAAAAAATCTAGGGCTTTAGCTTTGTAGGCTAACACAAAGGGCGTACCAATGAGCGCAGCTTCTAAAGTCGCCGTGCCACTACAAATAAAAGCAAAGCTAGCCTGATACAAACTTTCATGCGCGTTGTAAGAAATCTCAAAGAGATCCAAGTTCGCGCCATAGAGAGCCTTTAAGTCGCTCTCTTGCAAATGCGCCGGCACGACCAAGATACGCTTCTGTGAAATTGTCTTAGCCACCTCTACAAAGATAGGGAAGAGAGCGCGTATTTCTTGTTTTCTGCTCCCGGGCATAAACACGACTCCCTCTCCTTGTGGAGTGTCCTTGTAGTAAGCGATCTCATCTAAGAGCGGATGCCCTACATAACTAGCTTTTTCGCGGTAATGTTGCAATTCAAAGGGTAAAATCGCGCCCAATTTATCACAATAACGCTCCAAAGTCTTTGCGCGCCAACTTTTCCACGCCCACACTTGGGGCAAGATGTAATAAATAATGGGCTTTTGGGGGTATTTTTTTTTAATGCGTTTAGCTAGAGGGATGTTAAAAGAAGAGGAGTCCATCAATAAGATCACATCGGCTTCTTGGGCTAAAAGGCACATTTTTTGCAACATTTTATAGAAAAATAAGAGTTTGCCCAAAACCTCTTTAAAACCCATCACGGCAAAATTTTTAGGGCTAAAAAGTGGGCGATCGGTAGGTTCTATAGGCTCATAAATGCCCAACCATTCGACATCTTTAAGACGCGCGCGCAAAACCTTTAAATGCACATTCGCGCTCACTTCCAGCGCGCTCACTAAAATTTTCATTGATCCCCCTTAGAGGACTCCTCTTCTAAATAGCCATTTGCTCTCAAAAACTCTTTGGTTTTGATGTCTCTGAGCTCAATTTTGAGCGTGCTATTTTCTAAATCTAACTCAAAAATGCGATCTTTGAGGGCTTTATTTTCACGCAGAAGAACGCGGTATTTGCGATAAAGCTGATCGCCAAAAAAACGCTTGGCTGGGCGCGCCTTGGCCACACTGCGATCTTTAAGATAAATCTCTACAAAGCTCACCGGCTGGGGTAATAGCTCCTCATCTTGCTCTAAGCGTTCTTCTCTATTTTTCTGTTTGAGCACTAAATCCCGTTGCACCTTGTGCGTAAAAAGTTCTTGCTGGAGGGTTTTGATCTCTTCTTTTTTATTTTGGTGGCGGTTTTCTAAATCTTTGAGATGGTTTTTGGCTTCCATTAATTCTGAACGCAGAGCTTTAAGCGCGCTACGCGCTTGAGCGATCTCATTTTCATAAGCTTGTAATTCTTCTTGAAACTTTTGGCGTTCCTCCTCAAAAAGACGCACGATCTCCCATTTTTCCTTAATATCGGGGGCTTTTTGGATAAATTCCTGAAAAATAGAATCGTTCATAGCATTTCTAAGGTAAGGAGCTTCATCTCTGTCCCCTTGCTCATGCGCACCGCTCCTTTGCACCGCTCACACGCGCCATAGTCCAATCTCTCAGGCACAAAAACATGCCCACATGCCAGACAAGTTAATTCCACCTTTTCTTCTACAATGTCCAAGATCGCATCCTTGCAAATCTCTAATTCCTCCTTGAAAGTTTCAAACGCGCTCATAAACAGATGTTTATCCATCGCGCATCGTTCCCCAATGCTCACGACCACGCGCTCAATCTTGGTGGCGTTGTGCTTGCGCGCATGCGCCTCACACAAATCCATTAAAGAGGAAACTACGGAGTATTCATGCACACTAAGCCCTATTGTTTAAGATTGAGCAAGGTGTTTAAAATTTGATCGGAAGTGGTTACCGCTTTGGAGTTGGCTTGAAAGCCTCTTTGCACCACGATCAAATTAGTCAAGCTCCGACTCAAATCCACATTGCTAGACTCTAGCTTCGAGCCAGAAACTGCGCCCCTGCGCCCTGTGTTGGCCGCCCCAATCAAAGCCTTGCCCGAGTTACCCGTTTCTGAAAACACACTTCCTCCAATAGCCTGTAAGCCCGCATCATTGGCAAAACTAGCCATGGCTACCTGAGCAAGGGCTAGAGTCTTTCCATTGCTAAAAGAGCCCAAGAGCGCGCCCTCCCCATTGAAGCGCACATCCATTAAATCCCCTGCTTGGTAGCCATTTTGCTCAATGGCATAGGTTTCTGAAATCTTATCTACACTGGTGATTCCATCAAAGCCTCCAGCTGTGCCCATACTAAGAGTGATGCGTTGGGGGGCTTTAGAGCCATTTTTAGGATCGAATTGCAAGACGGGAGGATTCATGCCAGCCAAAGAGCCATCTTTATTAAAGTGCAAACGCCCCTCTTCAAAGACATTAGGGCGTGCGGGCGATCCCCCCACAATTTCGCCCGGTTCAGGCACGATCACTCTAAAACGCCATTCAGCTCCCCCGCTTTTGAAAAACTCTAAGCGCAGGGTGTGTTTAGTTCCCAAGCTATCCACCAAATCGATACTGCTTGCATGCATAGCGTGGCTAAGTTTTGAGGTAGCCGTAGACACCCCACCCTCAATTAAAGAGGCGGTATTGAGCGCGCCCATTGTTTTCCCAAACAAGACATTGCTAGTTACTTTGTCTGAGGCGTAGTTGGTAACAAAGATACTTAAATCTTCTCTAGTGGGGTTACCATCATCTTTATTGGTGATTTCAAACATCCCATCTTTATTCACCACCACAGAAACAGAAGCCGCTGAATCTTTATAATTGCCCTTGAGCTTGGGATTTTTAACGATATTGGCATCTCTTTGCATGAGCGCGCGCAAATCCTCAGTAGTTTTAAACTGCCCTGTAGTTGGGTCGGCTTTTACACCTTCAGTGTAGCGGTATCTAAAGGCGGTGATGTCTTGATCCCCCTTAGCAAATTGGGCAAAAGCCCCCGTGCCCGCGCCCGTGATGATGATGTTTTTGACATGTTCATCACCCTCTCTATTGTTATTGTTTTCTAGGCGTAATTGTCCATTGTCAATATAGGCCTCTACCCCCGTTTTATCTTTAACGGCGTTGATGGCTTCTTGGGCGGCTGTTAAGCTAGAAATACGGCTTACAGCAGAGTCGTTAGTAAAGGAGATTTTAGTTCCGTTAAGCTCAAGAGTGCTGTTAGAGTTGGAAACATTGATGGCTTTAGTCATGGCGGAGTTTTTATAGCTCACCCAAATCCCCTGATCTTCATTGAGTAAAAACGCATCGCCATCTTCATTAAAAAGAGAGCCCACATCTTCGGCAAGTTGGGTCAAGTTGGTTGAGGAATCGTATTGGGGTTTGACACCATCTGAGGGAGTTTTGCTCGAAGAATCGAGGGCAAAAATTGCCCCAGTTTGTTCAGCATGTCTGCCCGCATTCAAATTAGCGCGCATAGAGATTTTGCTACTAGAGCGCGCTGGCATAACCATGCCCGGATCGATGCGGATATTTTGCAAAGGTTTAGTGTTGTCAATTTTGAGCATGTCTGTTTCACTTCCCTTAGAGCCCATGTCTTTAGGATCGCGCACCCAACCCTGCACCACATAACCCCCTGTGGTAACTAAATTGCCCTCTGCATCGAATAAAAATTCCCCACTACGGGTAAAATTGCGCGTAACACCGCGATCAGGGCTGATCACAAAAAAACCATCGCCCTCAATAGCTAAGTCTGTTTTGACATCTGTATTTTGTAAATTGCCCTGAGAGAAAATTTTAGTTGTGGCATCCACGCCCACACCTAAACCTACAGAGAAATCGTTTTGTCCAGCTAGGCCGTTTTTATAAGGGGCAGTAGCGATCAATTTGACTTGAGAGAGCATATCCACGAAAGAAGCGCGGGAATATTTAAAGCCGGTGGTGTTGACATTAGCGATATTATTACTTTCAATGTCTAAAGCGATTTGGTGGGCTTGCATTCCATTAACGCCAGACCATAGCGATCGAAGCATGGGGATCCTTTAGTGAAAAATTACCTTACTAAAGCAAAGATTATTCCTATTTCAGGTTTCTTGATGGTTAAGAAAATTCATGAGGGCAAGGATGGATCGCCTACGCGCACACATTTGAGTTCTTGATCGATAGGATCATACTCTCCTATTAGGCAGAGTGGAACACCTATTTGAAAAAGGCTATGGTGTTCAGAGGGGCAAAACCACCACTTGCACACCAAACAAGCAGCACCATCTTCTAAGACAAGTTCTACATGTTGTTGGGTTTTGCCTAGAAAACGCCATGATTTTAAAGGCGCGCACACTTCAAATAAAGGTGTGGGGTTGCCCACTCCGTAGGGTTCGCCTCGTTTGTAAAGAGCGATAAACTCTGGGTTAAAAAAAATCTCTAAACTAGGAACTTTAAAGAGCATCAAAGCGTGCCTAAAAACTCTAGGGCTTGTTGAAAATCATTTTGGCGAGCAAAGACCACTCCGCAAGCCTGTTTGTGCCCCCCGCCCTGCACATCAATCCCTTTTTCTTTGAGCTGGCTAAGAATTTCCATTAAATCCGCCTCTTTGGAGCGCAAAGACGCTTCGATACTCTCTTGTTCATAACGCCAACATAAGGACACATGCCCTCCGCCCTCTAAGAATTGATTAGCAAGCATGCCAAGTAAGCCTCTTGGGATTCGCCCGCCCGCGTGCACAAGCCCTCCGCTTTGTGTGGGCTTTAAGGTCTTTTTGATTGTGCGAATATATTCTTTGCGCTGTTGGTTGGTTTGCACTAAAAGCAGAGCATAATCCGGGTTAGCCTCTTTGCTGGCTAGCAAATCCACGACCAAATTACAATGACAAAACCCCTCAATGCCATCAAGCCTGCCTACGGCATTAATCAGGGGAATAATGTCCCAAGCGAGCGCGCTGAGTTTATAGGGGGTGGGGTATTTATGGGCTTGGTAAAGGGCTTTAATGGAATTTGGCATTTGGGTTTTTAGGGTGTGATCCATGCGTTGGACAAGTTGGCGGTTATAGGGCGCGCTTAAATCCATCATGTCGCCAATAGTGCTAAGACCAGCTAAAACCTGCATGTATTGCAGTTGATCCAAGCGCATTTTTACTTTGTAGTGTTTGGCATAGGCGAGCATGAGCAAATAGCCCACACATGCCCCGCTAATACCCTTAAAGGGGTGATCATCGCTTAAGAGCGGGTGCACAAAGGCATCGCAAGCAGGGATACGCCCCTCTAAAAATTCGTGGTGATCGCTCAGGATTAAGGGCGTGTTGTGAGCGTGTAAAAAATCACATACGCTATCAGGGATGGTTGCGCCATTGTCAATGGTGATAAAAAGGCTGTGATTAAAATCTAGGGCTTGCCCTCCTGTGGGTTGTCCGCGAATATAGCGCGTGCGTACAAGACGGCGTTTGTAAGCGTATTGCTCAAAAAGCTCCACACTCATGCCATAGCAATCGGTATTACGGCGCGGGATAATATAATTAACATACGGGTGGTCTAGCACCTCTTTAAAGAAGTAAAGCACCAAAGCGCTCCCACTCATCCCATCACAATCATAATCCCCCCCAAGAATGATCTGTCTTTTTTCCTGCAAGGCTTGGTGCAATAATTCTAACGCACGCGCGCCATCTCCCATAGTGAGCAGGCTATCTAGGCTAAATTGATGTGTGCCATCCTCCCTGCTGATAGCCTCAATATGGGCGCGAAACGCTTCTAACATCAACGCCCCGCCTCATTGCCCCAAAGCTGGATGTGTAACCTCTGCCCTAAAGAGTAACCATGCTCCAAGCACACACCCGCCAAGCTATTTAAGCCCTCTTGCAGAGTTTGCATGTCGGTGGCTAGGGGCATAAGATAGATCAAAAGGGGTTTTTTAAAGCGCAGTTGCTTTAATAGAACTTGCACCTCATCTACATCTGTAGGGCAGTGCAGCACAAATTTAAACACCACCTCAAGGGCGTGATCTAAAATATGTTGTAGGGGTTTTAGGGGGGTTTTCTCTTGAGCAAAGGAGAGTTTAGGGCTTAGGGTGAAATGCAAAGAATCTAAAGGCGGGTTAAAGTCAAAAAACACGCTCCCATTGCTCTCTACCCAAATTCCATGCCCTCTTTTTAATAAAATCTCTAAGGCTTCTAACAAAATGGGATTTTTAAAATGCAAAGAGGGTTCACCCCCGGTAAGCACGATCAAGGGGGGACGATTCGAATTAAAAGGGGGAAGTTTGTCTAATAATTCTTGTGTGCTGTTGAGATATTGCCACTTAGCATTAGGATAGATCGCATACGCGCTATCACAGCCTAGCACTTTTTTGCCCTCAATATCGCTTTGCACCCCAAAACCGGTGCATTTAAAATTACAGCCCCCCAGCCGGATAAAAATAGCCGGTTGCCCCACACATGAGCCCTCCCCTTGCAAACTATAAAAGCTCTCTACAAAGGGCAAGGTCATATTTGGGCTAAGGGTGGAGAGCTAGAAAAGGGTTTTTTGGGCGGACAGATGGCGCACTCTAGGGTGTTGTGGTAGGTTTTAAGTTGCTCTAAAAGACGAGGGTTAGGCATTTCCTCTATAATCCCGTGTGAAAATTGCACGCTCTCTAAAGAGATAGAATCCATCAGATTAGGATTTTTTAGATCCTCACTAAAGCTTTGAGCATAGCCATAAGAAGTTTCATGCACGCGCACAGAGCACACAGACACAACCTCACCATTGTGCAACTCTGTGGCTCGCAAAATCGCATCTAAGAATAGATGAAACATCAGGGCGTAATGCTCTGCGCTGGGATTAAAACTAAGTTTAACATAGCGCGCACAAGTTGAGGTGATGAAGTCTTGGAGGTCTTGAGTTTCCTTGTTCCAAAAGTGGTGGGCGTGATCAAAGCAATCAATAAAACTCGCTATCTCGTTTTTAAAAATCCCAAAATCAAGAGCCATGCCCGCTTTATCAAGCTGATGCGCTTCTAAAAAAACCTCAACTTGGTAATTGTGTCCGTGTATGCTAGTCGCGCATCGTTTAGAACTGCAGTTTCTGACAATATGGCTAGCGCAGAAATGAAATAGACGGCGGATTTGCATGTTAACGCTTATAACAGGGCATGTAGAGGGGCAAACGGCCATAATAGCGGTAATGCTCCGAGCGGGTGAAATCGATGCGCTTAATGGTGCTCTCAATCAAATCTTCATAGAGGCGGTTATAGCCACAAGTGTTTCCACTCACGCTTCCATCAATGTAAAGCACGCGTTTATTGAGCACATTATCCCACCAATCCAAGATAAAATGCGACCCTACCAGCATTTTAGAATAGACAGAATACCCATTCACAGCGTAAAAATCTGTAGGGACTTTTGAGCAGTAAAACTGCCCCCCATGCCAGTAACAGCGATTGCTTCTAGCGTGATCGATGAGGGTGTAATTGTAGGTATAAACGGGCAGGGCTGAGATATTGCGCACCACATGCACATAGATCACATTTTTAGCTTGGGATAGGGGGAAGTCTTGGGCTTTAAAGACATTGTAGAAGCCTAGTTGTTGCAATTCGTAGACGATAAAGGAAAGATAATAGGAGCTTACCATGTCCTCTTTGTCATGCACCACAACAATGGGCGAATTATAATTGAAAGCATAATCTCCGCGCACCTCAGAGAAATAGCCCATGTTAAGGCGGTGGCAACCGGTGAATAAAAACATGGCGAGCACCGACACAGCTAAAAAATGATAGATTCGCATAAATATCCTCACACTCCCATTTTACTACAAAGTTTGCAAAGTTTGCGCATTATAGCCATTCTTGCAGAGTTTGCAAGTCAGCATAACTGGTTAGATTTAGAGTGATGGGGGTGATGGAGACAAACCCTTGAGCGATCGCCTCAAAATCGCTTAGATCTCCCTCTCTATCCTCCCATTTTAAAGGATTAAGCCCCAACCAACAATACTGCTTGCCTTTAGGGTCTGTTTTGAGGTGGACATTGTTAGTATAAAGTCGTCTGCCCTTTTGGGTGATTTTGATACCTCTATGGGCACCTTGAGGAATATTGACATTGAGAAATTTGCGGGCATTGAGACTAAAAGGGAAACCTTTTTGTAAAAAACGCTGCACTAATTCTAGGGCGACTTGGGTCGCATGCGTGAAATCGTGCCGGGCAAATTTAGAGCGATCTTGAATGCTTTGAGAGAGGGCAATGGAGGGGATTTTATGCAGAGTGCCCTCAATCGCACCTGCTACCGTGCCTGAGTAAAGCACATCTTCACCCATGTTAGAACCATGATTAATGCCTGAGATGATCAGATCAAAAGGGCGTTGGCTCATGGAGATTGCCAAACACACACAATCGCTAGGTGTGCCATCATCCACGCGGAAATAATCCTGCCCAATCTCTTCAATACGCAAAGGCAAACTAATGGTAATTCCATGCCCGCACGCCGATCGCTCGTTCTTGGGAGCGACCACCATAACATCAGCCACAGCACTTAGTGCCTCTCTGAGAGCTAAAAGTCCTCTAGCCTCATAACCATCATCATTGGTCAGCAAAATATGAGGTTTCATGCCAATTCCTTAAGCAAAATCTGTAGATAGAAAGCTAGAGCAGTGGGGAACGCCTGCAAGGCCTCTAATAATTCCCCTCTGAGATTTTGCAAGTAATCTTGAGCTTTTTGAAGCCCCAAAAGATTGACATAGTTATTCTTAAAGGTGTCTAGTTGAGTGCTTTTGCCCGATTCTTCAGGGCTTTGGGTGCGATCGATGATGTCATCGCGCACTTGAAAAAATAACCCTAGTTTTAGCCCAAAAGTAAAGAGAGAATGACTTATATCTGTCTCCAAAGAATCGCAGACAATAAGCGCGCCCATTTTTAGACTCGCCGCGATGAGTTTAGCGGTCTTTAGGGTGTGTAGGGTTTCTAGCTGTTGCAGATTAAGGGTTTGGTGCTCAAAATGACAATCTAAAGCCTGCCCTAAAACCATCCCTCCAATCCCGCCACATTGGGCTAGAGTGGTGATTAAAGAAATTTTGAGACGATCGGGTAGGGAGTTAGTCGCCAACAACTCAAAAGCATAAGTGTTGAGTCCATCGCCCACTAAGGTTGCGGTGGTTTCATCATAGCTTTTATGCAAGGTAGGGTGGTAGCGCCGTGTGTCGGCGTTGTCCATACAAGGCAGGTCGTCATGGATGAGCGAATAGGTGTGCAGCACTTCTAAAGCGAGAGCTATAGGAAAACACGCATGGATAGTCTCTATCTTCTCTTCAAAGGCGCAGAGCACCGCCAAAAAGAGTTTAGGTCTAAAGCGTTTGCCTCCATTTTCTAGCATTTCCCAAAAGGCTTTTTCAAAAAAAGGATGGAAGGTGTCTAATCTTGGTTTAGCTTTGTGGAGATACTCTTCAAAAGCTTCACAAACATGAGTATAAAAACTTAAGGAGACTTTAGAGACGGACATAAATTTCAAGTCCTTTTCTTAAGATCAACATCTCAATATATCCTTGCATAGAGGCCGCACTCAAGGCTCTTTGCAAGGCGCGGTGCGGGGGAAGCCAGTTGACCAATACCGGCCTTTTGTTGATCCATTTGATGCGATCCCCGACTCTAAGCACATTGAGAGGATAGCGAAGATGGCGCGCCTGTGTGATAGTGAGCTTGTCATCTAGGACAATTCCAAAACGCTCTAAGAAGGTATCTGGCAGTAAAAAGCCTCCATAACGGCGGCCTACTTTGACCTTAAACTCTTTGAGTGTATCGCCTCGTCTGATGCTTATATGTGCAAGACTTCCATAGGTCAAGTTGCTCACCACCCACTCAAAGGCATTGGGGTTGGCGATGTGTTCTCCATTGATACTTATGATCACATCCCGCTCCACAAAGGGGTTGTTCGCAAAAAAAGGATCGATGCGCTCCACAACCATCCCCTCCCCCACACGCACCCCAATATCCCCATAATAAGGTGTCTTTTGCGCCAAAAAGCGTTTGAGATACTTGGTTTCTATAAAAGAGTGGCCACCCACCCCTATGCCATAAATTTGATAGCAGATATTACTCACCACCGCATTAGTGGGCACGGGTGCAGAGAATTTAGCAAAGTCTAAAAAACCTTTTTGTCTTTCTAAAATTTTGCCTAGAAGCGCGTCTTGTTTGACACTTGCCAAAGGATACCTATAGGCCCTAGAGTCCATATCTAAGAGGTGGTAAGCAAATCGAGTTTTGGGCGCGTTGATGAGGTAAAAACCCATAAAAGGATCGGCTTTGAGAATTTTTACCCCTTTAGGAGGTGTAAGAGATCGCAAAAATGCGACCTGGTGTTTTTGCCACTCTAGTGAGAGGCTGTCCCCTCGAGTGGCCAAGTGATGGTAACGCACGCATTGTGAAAAATTATAAGCCCCCAAGGGCATAAGAAACACAAAGGCAAGAGAAAGATTTTTGAGCGTCAAAATCTATTTGCCACCAAAAGGATTAAAACCACCGAGCATGCCAAAGGCCGAGTTTTTGCGCGCCTCCTCCACCTGCTTGTAGGCTTCGTTTAACGCACTCATTAAATAAATCTGCAAAGCTTCTTTATCCTCCAAAAGACTATCATCAATCTGAATATCTAACACTTCCCCCGCGCCATTGAGCTTAACTTTGACAAGTCCGCCTCCACTCTTGGTGTTAAACTCTGTATCTTTATTTTTTTCTTCCATATCTTTTAGCTGATCTTGAAGTTGGGATAAAAGCCCACCTAATTGACTAAAATCTAACATGAATCAATCCTCTTTTTGCAAGATAGTGTTGTTATTGTCTAACAAAACGACATGGGGTTTGTGCGCAGAAACATGATCGAGGGGAATTTGTGCATAAGCAAGGATAATCACCTGATCGCCAATTTGCACCTTGCGGCTAGCCGCACCATTCACGCAAATTTCATTGTCTGTGCCCATAATGGCATAGGTGCTGAAACGCTCCCCATTATTAATATTAACCACATCTACTTGCATCCATTCTTGGAGTTTAGCCGCTTGCATCAGGTGCTTGCCAATGGTGATAGAGCCCTGATAGTGTAAATTTGCATCTGTTACCACTGCGCGGTGGATTTTAGTATAAAGAACAGAAACGGAAAGCATCGAATTCCTTAGGTATCTCGAATTTTTTTATGACTCTTCTGCTTGGAGGTAAGGCAGATCTCTTGTTTTTTCATAGAAACTCGTATGCCTCCTCCCTCTTTGAGACCTCCAAAGAGAATTGCATCACTGAGTTTAACTTTGATATGATCGTGCACTAACTTTTGCATCACCCGCGCTCCTAAAGGGTCTTTGAGGCAAAGAGAGGCTAGATGTGTGGCCACGCTTTTATCTAGGGTGAGAGTAATATTTTTAGGAGCTAGAAGGGTTTCTAGCTTGTGGAACTCTTTGCGTGCGATGCGCTCCAAATGCTCTAAAGTCAAGGGGTTAAAGGTCAAAATCGCATCTAAGCGGGATCGTAACTCAGTGCTTAATAAATCTTTTAAAGCCCGACTATATTTATGACTACGATCCTCTAAAAATCCTAGAGACCCCAACGCATCGCTACCGGCATTGGAAGTTAGAATCAAAATTGCGTGTTTAAAATCCCCCTTGCGCCCGCTATTGTCCGTAAGCGTAGCGTTGTCTGTGATCTGCAAGAGTAAATCGTAAATGTTTGGATGGGCTTTTTCGATCTCATCGAGTAGTAGCACACAATGAGGGTGTTTGCGAATCGCATTGACTAAAAGTCCGCCTTGATCAAAGCCCACATAGCCAGAGGGCGCGCCAATGAGTTTGGAAATACTATGGGCTTCTTTGTATTCGCTCATGTCAAAGCGTTCTAGGTGCAAGTGCATGTGCTTGGCTAGGGCTTTGGCTAATTCTGTCTTGCCCACCCCACTAGGTCCTACAAATAAAAAACTCGCAATAGGTTTTTGCTCTCCAACTAAGCCGGAGGCGTGGATTTTGATGGCTTTTACGAGGTGTTCAATGGCGCCATCTTGCGCAACAACCTCTTTTTTAAGTTGCTCTTCCAAATTTTTAAGATGATTTTTGTGTTCAAGACTGATATGAGATTTAGGGATGGCGATTTTAGAAGAGAGGGCGTTTTCTATATCCTCTTTGGAAATCAAAGGTGCTTTGGTGCTTGGGGCGTAAATTTTTTTAAATGAACCGGCCATGTCCATCAAATCAATGGCTTTATCTGGGAGAAAATTTTCATGCAAATAATGCATTGAAAGATCTACGCAAGCCTTGAGCGCCTCCTTGCTATAACGCACATGGTGATGCCGTTCGTAATAGCTTGAGAGGTTGTCTAAAATGCCGTAACAATCCTGCTTGGAGGGTTCTAAAATATCAATTTTACTAAAACGCCGGCAAAAGGCTTTGTCTTTTTCCAAAACAGAACGAAACTCTTCAAAAGTGGTCGCGCCAATACAGCTCAAAGACCCATCAGCAAGCATGGGTTTTAAAATATTTGCCCCATCTAATGCGCCAGCACTAGAGGCTCCCGCTCCTAATATGGTATGGATTTCATCAATGAATAGAATACTTCCCTTATCCCGTTGCAATTCTCTTAGCGTCTTTTTAAGCCGTTTTTCAAATTCGCCTCTATACTTGCTCCCAGCGACCATCGCGCTTAAATCCAAAGCATAAATTGTGCGCTCTAGCAAGAAAGAGGGCACCTCTTTTTGGACAATCTTGAGGGCAAGTCCTTCGGCAATCGCCGTTTTGCCAACTCCCGGCTCACCCACCAGTAGGGGGTTATTTTTCTTGCGCCGTCCCAAAATTTCAATCACCCTAGCAATTTCTTTATCTCTATGAGAAACCGGATCGATACGCGCTTCTTGCGCTAATGCATTAAGATTTTTAGCAAACTTCTGCAAGGCTGAGATTTTTTCTTTGGAAAAAGAAAGGGGGGGATGTTCTAAGATGCGCACTTCATCAATTTGAAAAGAAGTCAAAACTTTGGCACTGTAGCTTCTATTTTCCTGCAACAAAACGAGCAAGAAATCTTGGACATCCATGACACGATAATGTGACTCTTTGGCATAATCATCTAGCGCGCAGAGGAGATCAAAAAGTTCCTTATTTTGCTTGGGCCGTTTGCGATTCTCTGTGTCTACAGAAGAGGGCACATGCTCGAGTAGGTAGTTTTGTACCATCTGTTTAGCGTCCACAATGTCCATATCAAGCTGTTTTAAGAAGTGTTGCACCTCTTTATCATTGAGCATGACCAAGAAGATGTGCTCGACTGTAACATAGTGGTGCGCTAATTTAGTGGCTAAAGCAGTAGCAGAATTAATAATACGATAAAGCCTTGTAGTGATGGAGGGCATTAGCGACCTTTAAAATTCATTTGGCAACTAAAACAGGAATAGGAGAATTATCAATAAAGCTATTTTGATGAGAACCAAAAATCTTGTAAAAGGCAGAAGATTCGCTTGCACCAATGACCAAGAGATCAAAACCGGGCGCCATTTCCAAGATCACATCTACCGGACTACCCACTTTGAGTAAGCCTTCGCATGCAATACCCTCCTGTTTTAATAGCTCACTAAATTCTTCCAACAATTGATTGGATTGTTCGTGGGCAATGACTTCAGCCTGACTATAGTTCATAATCCCACTCTCTGGGTAAATGAGTACCTCTGGACTCACATGCACAAGTGTTAAATGGACATCTTTAAGCTTTTTAAAGAGTTTGAGGGTTGCCTCTAATCCAGTCCTGCATTCTTGTGTGTCGCTGATTCCAAAAAGCACCCTTAGCATGCGCCACCTTTACATAGTTGTTAAAGCCATTATAAGAGAAATAAGCTTAAGCTTTTGCGTTAGAAATGTATAAAGGATTTCTTGAATGTATGCCCCTATCTTTGTGAGCGCAACCAATACGGGCGTGGGCAAAACCACCTTGTCTTTAGAAATTGCTAGGTTGTGTAAGGCGCGTGGAATCAAAACTCTCTTAGCTAAACCCATTGAAACCGGTGTCAATTCAGAAGAGGAGAGCGATGCAGAGTTATTTCTACAAGAAAACTTACAAACAGAGGCGCATTTAAGCTTAGAAGACATTAGTTTTTGTCGCTATGTTTTAGGAGCTAGTCCCTTTGTGGCGACTCGTTTTGAACCCCACATTGTGATAGATTTTAAGGAAATTAAAAGAAAACTTGACATGCTACAGGAGCGTTGCAATCTGCTCATTGTAGAGGGTGTGGGAGGGTTGTTGGCCCCCTTAGATGCCAAAAATAAGATCATCGATCTTTGCCTATTTCTTAAGGCAAGACTTTTGATTGTCAATACCGATCATCTAGGCATGCTCAACAATCTCCTTTTAAATCAAGAATATCTCAATGCCCATAAAATTTCTCACCACATGCTCATCAATGTGCGCGATAGACGCGCCTACACTCAGATCTGCAAACCCTACATTGAGCACCTCAACACGACCTTAAAAACCCCTATTTTGGAGTTCCCCGAGCAAAGCGCGCGTCTCTTAGATGCGATATTGGTCCCTTGTTGAGAATCTGGTGTTATAATGTGCGCTCAATTTAATTTGAAGGAGATGTCATGTTTACTTTACGCCAACTGCCCTATAGCAAGGATAGCATGGGGGATTTTTTAAGCCCTACCGCTTTTGAGTTCCACCATGGCAAACACCACCAAACCTATGTCAATAATCTCAACAACTTGATCCAAGATAGCGAGTTTAAAGATAGTTGCTTATTTAGCATTTTGACCAAGTCCAAAGGGGGGATTTTTAACAACGCTGCTCAGATTTACAACCACGATTTTTATTGGGATTGCTTGAGTCCTAAAGAAACCCCTATGAGCGAGGAGCTTAAAACAGCTTTGATCGCCGATTATGGCTCGCTAGAAGACTTTAAAGAAGCCTTTATTAAAAGCGCGACCACTCTTTTTGGCTCAGGTTGGAACTGGGCAGTTTATAACCCCCAAACCCAAAAAATCGAGATCGTGCAAACCAGCAATGCCAATACACCAGTAACCGAGCATAAAATCCCCATTTTAGTCGTAGATGTGTGGGAGCATGCCTACTACATCGATCACAAAAACGCCCGTCCCGTGTATTTGGAAAAGTTCTATGCTCATGTGAATTGGGACTTTGTGTCTAAATGCTACGAATGGGCAAAAAAAGAGGGTTTGGGTTCTGTGGATCACTACATTAACGAGCTCGTGCATAAGAAAGCCTAATGGCAGACATTTTAAGTATTGGGGCTAAAAATTTCCACTCCCGTCTGATTGTAGGGAGTGGAAAATATAAAGACTTTGCCACCACCAAGCAGGCGACCCTAGCTAGCGGGGCGGAGATGATCACTGTGGCGGTGCGCCGGGTGAATATCACCGACCCCAATAGCGAAAATTTATTAGACACCTTTAAAGATACGGGTATTAGTTTTTTGCCCAACTCCGCGGGGTGTCGCACCGCTCAAGAGGCGATCGCCCTTTTTAGGCTTGTCAGGGAAGCTACCGGGATTGATTTTATCAAGCTAGAAATTATCGGGGATGATCGAACACTCTATCCGGATGTGCTTGAAACTCTGCAAGCCTGTGAGGTCTTGGCTAAAGAGGGTTTTTGTGTGCTCGCTTATAGCAATGACGATCCGATTATGGCTAAAAAGCTAGAAGATGCCGGAGCGAGCGCGGTGATGCCTCTAGCCTCCCCCATTGGGAGCGGGCTGGGGATTCAAAACCGCTACAACATTGGCTTTATTAAGGAGGCTGTAAAAGTGCCCGTGATTGTGGATGCGGGCGTGGGCTGTGCCTCCGATGCCAGCATTGCAATGGAGCTAGGCGCAGATGGGGTTTTGACCAACACGGCGATCGCTTTGGCTAGCGATCCGGTGGTGATGGCAGAGAGCATGAAATTTGCCGTATTAGCTGGGCGCAAAAGTTACCTAGCCGGGCGCATTCCTAAAAAAGCCTATGCTAGTCCTAGCTCTCCGGTCTTTGGACTAGCCCAACTTTGAAAGATACCCTCTTTTGTGCGCCCCTGCCAAAACGCTTTGAGTTTGACAGCCAAGTGGCGGGCATGTTTGATGACATGCTGGAGCGCTCCATCCCCCACTACCAAGAAACCCTCAAATTAGCGAGCCACTTTGTCGCCCAAGATTTGGAGGGCGTGGTGTATGATTTGGGCTGTTCTACGGGCAATTTTTTAGCCACTCTAGCCCCTATGCTCCCCCAAGACACCCTCTTAGTGGGCGTAGATAACGCCCCAAGCATGCTAGAAAAAGCACAAGAAAAGCTACAGGACTCTCATGTAACTTGGCGCTGTGAAGACCTTTTACACACCTCTTTAGACAATGCCGGAGCTGTCAGCCTGCTCTACACCTTGCAATTTATCCGCCCCCTGCAACGCCAAACCTTGATAGGGCGTATTTTCCAAGCCCTAAAGCCCGGGGGGGTTTTGGTAGTGGCAGAGAAAATGATGAGCTTGGATCGCATTTTAGATAAACAAATGATCGAGCTTTACTATCTTTACAAACAAGCACAGGGCTATAGCCTCAATGAGATTAGCTTCAAGCGCGAAGCTTTAGAAAATGTGCTCGTGCCCTATAGTTTGCAGGAAAACACCGCTCTTTTGGAGCAAGCGGGTTTTAAACATGTAGAGGTGCTGTTTAAATGGGTGAATTTTGGGCTCTTAATCGCGCGCAAGACCTAAAGAGAAAAAAGATGACGCGCATTGCTAAAAACATCCTTAAAATAGCTCTTATTAGTCTATGTTGTGTGGGAAGTGTTGTTGCCCATGAAAACCCAACAAAAGCCCAACAAATTAAACAATACCTCTCTGTAGCTCAAAAGGCTTACCATCGCAAAAATTATGACAAGGCTTTCACATACTTTCAAAAAGCGGCAGATTTAGGAAGCGTTAAGGGCTATGTCGGTTTGGGGGATCTATATAGCGACTATGATAGTGGTTTTAGTGATTATGCGCAGGTGTTGTTCTATTACAAAAAGGCGGGAGATTTGGGGAATGCGGAGGCTTATTTTAATCTAGGCTATCTGTATAATGTGGGTGGCGATTGCGATAGATTCGGGTGCGCTGTGAAGCCAGATAATAAAAAAGCCCTGCAATACTTCAAAAAAGCAGGCGACATGGGATATGCAGCAGGCTATCTCGATGCGGGGTTGATGTATGAGGGTGATGAAGGCATCCCAAAAGATTACGCTAAAGCCATGCAATACTACCAAAAGGCAGCAGATATGGGGGAGGTTGCAGCTTACAGTAATTTGGGGATTATGTATGCACATGGTAAAGGTGTCAAGCGCGACATAGAAAAAGCGCGCCAATACTACCAAAAGGCTTGCAATATGGGTTTTGACACTTCTTGTTGGCTCCTAAAGGAGCTAAAACACTAAGGGGTTTTTTGCAAATGCTAAGGTTGCAAAGTCTCTAGCAGATTCAAGCCAAAGCCCTTTAAAGCCGTATATTCAGGGTTATCTTGAGTGGTGATGAGCTTAAAATCTTGGATACCCAAACTCTTTAAAATCAACGCCCCCACCCCAAAACTTTTCATGGTATCTGTCTTAGCTTGGGGGTTAATGCACACTAGATAACCCCCTTGGGTTTGCAATGTCTGCAGGGCTTTTAGAAAGAAGTTATATTGCTCGGGCTGGCTCAAGAGCGCGTAATCGTTCTGCACCACATGGAAACGCACTAAAGGCACGGCAGGGTTGCCAAATTGATAAACATGGTGTTCGCGTTGGAGGTGATCCATAAGTTTAATATAAGTGCAGTGGTAATCCATAAAACACGCCGGCGCGCTGTAGGCAAGATGCACGAGATTTTCCATTTGAAGGCGGTAGCTGACTAAATCCGACACATAGAGAATCTTAAGCCCGTGCTCTTGAGCGAAATCAAGTAAAAACTTATCCCCCCGTTGTGCCATCGAACCATCTTCTTTCATGATCTCACAAATCACGCTCACCGGTTTTAGCCCGGCTAATTTACATAAATCCACGCTTGCCTCTGTGTGTCCTGTGCGCACCAAAACCCCCTCATCTTTAGCCACGAGAGGGAAAATATGCCCGGGGCGCACAAAATCCTGCGCGCTGGTCTTTTCATCACATAGTAATTCAATGGTCAAAGATCGCTCATAAGCCGAAATGCCTGTTTTAGCTTGGCGTGCGTCTATGGAGACCGTGAAAGCTGTCTCATGTTTAGAGTCATTGTGAGGTACCATAGGTTGCAACTCAAAACGATGGGCTAGTTCTTTAGTGAGCGAAACACAGATGAGTCCGCGCGCGTGTTTAGCCATGAAATTGATCTTATCTGGGTTGCTAAATTCCCCCGCCATGACCAAATCCCCCTCATTCTCCCGATCTTCATCATCCATAAGAATAATAAGATGTCCTTGTTGGATGGCTGTAATAGCCTCCTGCACTCTTTCTAAAACGCCTTGCATGATGGTCCCTTTTACATTGATCGTGTCATTGTAGCACAAAATGAAAACAACACTCAGAATTTAAAAAAACCATGTTAGAATACGCCCTTTGCAACAAGGATATTTATGGAAAAAGTCATCGGCGTGATGGGCGCAATGCCTGAGGAGATCGCCCCTTTTTTAGAATTATTTGGCACGCACACGCAGGAAAATATCGGAGGGAATGTGTTTTATACCATTCCTTTTAAGGGCATGCGCATCGTTCTAGCCTATAGCAAGATTGGCAAGGTGCATGCCGCTACCACTGCCAGCACGATGTTATTACGCTATGGAGTGCAACAACTTATCTTTAGCGGAGTGGCTGGGGGGCTTGCCCCTCACTTGCAGATTAACGATCTTTTATTAGCGACCAAACTCTGCCAAGCGGATGTAAATTTGTGCGCCTTTGGGCATCCCATAGGCTTTATTCCTGAGAGTATGGTTTTTGTGGAAAGCAATTCTAAACTAAATGCCCTAGCTCAGAGCGTAGCCCAAGATTTGGGTATAGAGCTTAAAAGCGGGATAGTGGCTACATGCGATCAATTTATCAGCTCCAAAGAACGCAAGGCGGAATTGGTGCGCGATTTTGGGGCGGATGTGGTGGAAATGGAGGGAGCGAGTGTGGGCTTTGTGTGTGCGAATTTTGGTGTGCCTTTCTGTGTCTTGCGCAGTGTGAGCGATAATGCCAATGGAGAAGCCCCGCAGGATTTCGATCGCTTTTTGGCGCAAAGTTCCCAAACCAGCGCGCGCTTTGTCTTCAGCATGCTAGAAAAATTAGCAACCTCTTGACAAGTAGATATAAAAAGTGTTATAATCGAAATTTGTGTTAGTGCTGGCTTAGCTCAATTGGTAGAGCAGCTGCCTTGTAAGCAGCAGGTTGGGGGTTCAAGTCCCTTAGCCAGCTCCATTAGGTGAGATACTCAAGTGGCCAACGAGGGCAGACTGTAAATCTGCTGGCTTTCGCCTTCCGTGGTTCGAATCCACGTCTCACCACCAGCGCGGGAATAGCTCAGTTGGCTAGAGCATCAGCCTTCCAAGCTGAGGGTCGCGGGTTCGAGTCCCGTTTCCCGCTCCAGGGTCGCCCATATAGCTCAGGGGCAGAGCACTTCCTTGGTAAGGAAGAGGTCGGCGGTTCAATTCCGCTTATGGGCTCCAGTAGCTATCCCTAAACAGGTTTTAAAAATTTATATACAGGAGCACAAATGGCAAAAGCAAAGTTTGAAAGAAACAAACCCCATGTCAATGTGGGTACCATTGGGCATGTTGACCATGGTAAAACTACTTTGAGCGCAGCGATTTCTGCCGTACTATCCCTAAAAGGTTTAGCTGAACTCAAAGATTACGACAATATCGACAACGCCCCCGAAGAAAAAGAGAGAGGCATTACCATCGCCACTTCTCACATTGAATACTCTACAGAAAACCGCCACTACGCCCATGTGGACTGCCCCGGACACGCCGACTATGTGAAAAACATGATCACTGGTGCAGCCCAAATGGATGGCGCAATTCTCGTTGTATCTGCGGCTGATGGTCCTATGCCCCAAACCCGTGAACACATTCTATTGGCACGCCAAGTGGGTGTTCCTCATATCGTAGTGTTCTTGAACAAACAAGACATGGTGGACGATCAAGAACTTTTAGACCTCGTAGAAATGGAAGTGCGCGAACTTTTGAGTGCTTATGACTTCCCCGGAGACGACACCCCTATCATCGCTGGATCTGCACTTAAGGCCTTAGAAGAAGCCAAAACTGGCAATATTGGCGAATGGGGTCAAAAAGTGTTGGATTTGATGGCACAAGTAGATGGTTATGTGCCCACCCCTGAGCGCGACACTGAAAAAGCCTTTTTGATGCCTGTAGAAGATGTGTTCTCTATTGCAGGTCGTGGCACCGTTGTAACTGGTAGGATTGAACGCGGTGTGGTCAAAATTGGCGATGAAGTGGAAATTGTGGGCATTAAAGACACCCAAAAAACCACCGTTACCGGCGTGGAAATGTTCCGTAAAGAACTTGATAAAGGTGAAGCGGGCGACAATGTGGGCGTATTGCTTCGTGGTACTAAAAAAGAAGATGTCTTCCGCGGTATGGTGCTTTGTAAACCCGGCTCCATCACTCCTCATAAGAAATTTGAAGGCGAAGTGTATGTTCTCTCCAAAGAGGAAGGCGGACGACACACTCCTTTCTTTAACGGCTACCGCCCTCAATTCTATGTGCGCACCACCGATGTAACTGGCTCTATTACTCTGCCTGAAGGCACTGAAATGATCATGCCCGGAGATAACACTAAAATCGTGGTGGAACTCATTAGTTCTATTGCGCTAGAAGTGGGCACTAAATTTGCCATCCGTGAAGGGGGTAAAACTGTGGGCGCAGGTGTGGTTACTAAGATCCTCGAGTAGGGGTTGAGCATGAAAATCAAAGTTGGCTTGAAATGTGCGGATTGTGCAGAAATTAATTACAGCACAACCAAAAATGCCAAGACAAATACGGAGAAACTGGAGCTCAAAAAGTTCTGCCCTAGGGAGAATAAGCGCACTACACATAAAGAGGTTAAACTCAAGAGTTAAGGGGGGGTATTGGAGGGGGTGAAGGTCAGTAGCTCCAATGGTAGAGCACCGGTCTCCAAAACCGATTGTTGGGGGTTCGAGTCCCTCCTGGCCTGCCATGAGGATGCGTAAACTTAAAAAAAGTTGGTAGAATGAAAAAGTGGCTATCCTATTATAAACTGACAAAAGAAGAGCTATTAAAGGTAATCTTTCCACTCAAGGAACAGATTCGCAATGCAATCATTTCTGTTCTTGTAGTGGTGAGCATTATCACGCTATTTTTAGCTTTAATCGATCTTGTTTTGTCTTTCTTTGTCGCTAGCATTCTTTAAAAGGAGGTTTTGAATGGGTATGGAATGGTATGCGATTCAAACCTACTCAGGTAGCGAGCAGGCGGTTAAAAAAGCCATTGAGAACATGGTGCATGAAAACAATATCAAAGATCGCGTACAAGAGGTGATTGTACCTACTGAGGATGTGATCGAGCTTTCCAAAAAAAGTAAAAATAAAGTTACAGAACGCAGTCTCTACCCCGGGTATGTGTTTATCAAGGTAGATTTAGACACGGTGCTATGGCATAAGATTCAATCTCTCCCAAGGGTGAGTCGCTTTATTGGGGAGAGCAAAAAACCCACGCCCTTAAGCGATGCAGACATTGGCAATATCCTAGAAAAAATTACTAATCGCGCTGCCCCTAAACCTAAGATCTACTATGAAAAGGGCGAAGTGGTGCGCATCATCGAAGGTCCCTTTGCCAATTTCACCGCTACTGTGGAAGAATACGATGTAGAACACCGCAAGTTGAAACTGAATGTGTCTATTTTTGGGCGCAACACCTTGATTGAGATTCTTTATTCTCAAGTTGAAAAAATCATTTAAGGAGAGTGCATGGCAAAAAAGGTTGTCGGCGAGATTAAATTACAAATTCCTGCAGGAAAAGCAAATCCTTCTCCACCCGTAGGGCCTGCTCTAGGGCAGAGGGGTGTAAATATTATGGAATTTTGTAAAGCGTTTAACGAGAAGACTAAGGACATGGGGAATTTCAATATTCCCGTGATCATCACGGTTTATCAGGACAAAAGCTTTACTTTTATCACCAAAAAGCCTCCTATGACTGACCTTATCAAAAAAGCAAGTGGAGTGGAGAAGGGTGCGGACAATCCCCTAAAAAACAAAGTGGGTAAGTTGAGCATGCAACAAGTCGAAGAGATTGCCAAAAATAAGCTAGAGGATCTCAACACCACAGATTTAGAAGCGGCAAAACGCATTGTGATGGGCAGTGCTAAGAGCATGGGCATTGAAGTAGAAGGATAGAGATGGCAAAGGTAGCAAAGCGTTTAGAGAAATTAGCTAGTAAATTTGAGAAAGAGAAAGTTTATAGCCTAGATGAGGGCGTTGGCGTGGTCAAATCCTTAGCCTCTGCAAAGTTTGATGAAACCATCGAAATGGCTTTGCGCTTGGGAGTAGATCCAAGACACGCCGATCAAATGGTGCGCGGAGCAGTGGTTTTACCCCATGGCACAGGTAAAAAAGTGCGTGTCGCGGTTTTTGCTAAGGATATTAAGTTAGATGAGGCTAGAGAGGCGGGGGCTGATGTGGTCGGGGGTGAGGACTTGGCCGAAGAAATCAAAAATGGGAATACCAATTTTGACATGGTGATTGCTACCCCAGACATGATGGCAGTTGTGGGAAAAGTAGGGCGTATTTTAGGACCTAAAGGCTTGATGCCCAACCCCAAAACCGGCACGGTTACGATGGATATTAAAAAAGCCGTGAGCAATGCCAAAAGCGGGCAGGTGAATTTCCGTGTGGATAAAAAGGGGAATTTGCATGCTCCTGTGGGCAAGGTGAGTTTTGGAATCGAGCAAATTAAAGAAAATATGCTCGAATTGGTGCGCGCGGTCAATAAACTCAAACCCAGCACCTCTAAGGGGAAATACATCCGCAATAGTGTGGTGTCTTTGACCATGTCTCCGGGCGTGCGGCTCAATGCCCAAGAGTTAATGGATATTAAGTAGTTGATCTTAGACTGAAGAAACAAGGACTAAGGTTTAATCGCCCTTTTGGGGTGCCTTGTGGAAGTCAAGTCGGAAAGGAGGAACCATGAATAAGGAACAAAAACAAGAGTTAGTCGCTACGCTGAAGAGTGCTTTCGCAGACATGGAGGCGTTAGCCGTGTGCGATTACAAGGGTTTGAGCGTGAAACACTTGGAGCAATTACGCCGTGCCGCACGCGCGCAGGGCGTTAGTGTGCAGGTGATCAAAAACACTCTAGCCAGCCTTGCGCTCAAGGAAGCACAATTAGAGTCTTTGGAGCTCAAAGAAACTAATTTATTTGTATGGGGCACAGATCAGATCGCCCTTTCTAAATTAGTGATAGGTTTTGCTAAGGAACATAAGGACCATTTCCGCGTCAAATGTGGCTTGTATGAAAAACAAGCGGTTGATGGCACGCATATCGAAGCGGTCTCTAAGCTTCCCAGCAGAGAAGAACTCATCGGTATGTTGTTGTCAGTTTGGAGCGCGCCGGCGCGTTATTTTGTTACTGGCTTGGACAATCTACGAAAATCAAAAGAAGAAGCATAAAGGATTAGCATGGCAATTAGCAAAGAAGAGCTATTAGATTATATCGGGGGTTTGAGTGTTTTAGAACTCTCTGAATTGGTGAAAGCGTTTGAGGAAAAATTTGGCGTGAGTGCTGCTCCAACAGTTGTAGCTGGAGCAGGCGGGGGCGTAGCAGCTGAGGCGGTGGAAGAAAAAACTGAATTTAGTGTCGTGCTCGCTGAAACTGGGGCTGAGAAGATCAAGGTTATTAAGGTGGTGCGCGAAATCACCGGCTTAGGTCTTAAAGAAGCTAAAGAAGCCACAGAAAAAACTCCTCATGTGCTTAAAGAGGGTGTGAATAAAGAAGAAGCCGAGAGTATTAAGAAAAAACTTGAAGAAGTCGGAGCGAAGGCTGAAATCAAGTAAGTCGTTTTTGGAGGGGGAATGAAGGGGATTTTCATGCGTATTTGCTAAAGCAGACATTTTAGGTAAATGCGTGTGGCTATTTATCTACAATGCCAACTTTACATATTCCAAAAAGGTTTAACATGCAGTATTCAGCCTTGACTCAGCGCTTGCGTGCGGATTTCACTAAAATGGCTCAGGAGTTGGAAGTTCCCAATTTATTGCTTTTGCAGAAAAATAGCTATGAGGCTTTTCTCCACCCTAAAGGGGGGCGTGAAAGTGGGATTGAGCGGGTGTTTAAATCCGTTTTTCCCATCCACGACACCCAAAACCGCATCACTTTGGAATACGATGGGTGCGAGTATGGTAAGAGTAAGTACACAGTGCGTGAGGCGATGGAGAGAGGCATCACTTACTCTGTGCCTCTTAAAATCAAAATCCGTCTTATTTTGTGGGAAAAAGATCCCAAGACAGAGGAGAGACTAGGTCCCAAAGATATTAAGGAACAAAGTATTTTTATCCGTGAAATTCCCTTGATGACCGATCGCACTTCCTTTATCATCAATGGGGTAGAACGCGTGGTGGTTAACCAATTGCACCGCAGTCCCGGTGTGATTTTTAAAGAGGAAAAATCTACTACCAGTGCCAATAAGCTCATTTACACCGGTCAAATTATTCCCGATCGTGGCTCATGGCTCTATTTTGAATACGATGCTAAGGACACTTTACATGTGCGCATCAACAAACGCCGTAAAGTTTCTGCCACCATTCTTTTCCGTGCGTTAGGCTATAGTAAACAGGATATTATCCGTATCTTTTATCCCCTTTTAAAGGTGCGCTGTGTGGGGGAAAAATATTATATCCCCTTTGCAGATATTAATTTGGATCAACATTTTGATTTTGATCTCAAAGATGATAAGGGTAATGTGCTCGTTGTTGCCAACAAAAAACTGAGCAATAAAAAGGCTAGGGATCTTCGAGCAAGCAAGATTGAGTGGGTGGAATATCCTAGTGATGTATTGCGCAACCGCTACTTGGCCGAACCTGTTTTAAATGCACAAGGGGAGGTGTTGTTAGATAGTCTCACTCTACTAGAAACCTCCAAATTAGAAAAAATCCAAGAGGCAGGCATCAGTGAATTTGTGATCGCCAATGACTTGGCCTTAGGGCATGATGTGGCCTTGATTCAATCCTTCTTGGGCGATGCGGACGCATTGCGCTTGCTTAGACAGAGTGAAAAAATCGAGGATGAGAGTGCCTTAGCCGCTATTCGCATTTACAAAGTGATGCGCCCGGGCGATCCTGTAACCCCTGATGTAGCTAAAGCCTATGTGCAACAGCTCTTTTTTGACCCCGAGCGCTACGACTTAACCATGGTGGGGCGCATGAAAATGAATCATAAGCTCCAAGTTAAAGTGCCCGATTATGTAACCGTGCTCACCCACGAGGACATCATCGCCACCATGAAATACCTGATCAAGATTAAGAATGGACAGGGGCAGATTGACGATCGCGATCACTTGGGCAATCGTAGAATCCGTGCGGTGGGCGAACTCTTAGCTAATGAGCTCCATGAAGGCTTGATGAAAATGCAAAAAACCATCAAGGATAAATTGAGCACCATGAACAATGCTTTGGAAAGCTTGATGCCCCATGATTTAGTCAATTCCAAAACGATCACCAGCACGATTTTAGAATTTTTCATGAGCGGACAACTCTCTCAGTTTATGGATCAAACTAACTTACTCTCAGAAGTTACGCACAAACGCCGTATTTCTGCATTGGGTGAAGGGGGTTTGGTTAAGGATCGCGTGGGCTTTGAGGCTAGAGATGTGCACCCCACTCACTACGGGCGCATTTGTCCTATTGAAACCCCTGAGGGGCAAAATATCGGGTTGATCAACACCCTCTCTACCTTTACACGGGTGAATGATTTAGGTTTCATCGAAGCTCCCTATAAAAAAGTGATCAATGGTAAAGTGAGTGAGGAGGTGGTCTATTTAACCGCCATCCAAGAAGAAGGGCAGGTGATCGCTCCTGCTAGCACGCGCATAGACGCACAGGGTTATATTCAAGATGACTTTTTAGAAACCCGCGTGAGTGGGGAAATTGTCATGCGCGAAAAAGACAAGGTTACCTTGATGGATTTAAGCTCGCGCATGCTTGTGGGCGTGGCGGCCTCTCTTATTCCTTTCTTAGAACATGACGATGCTAACCGCGCCTTGATGGGGACCAACATGCAACGCCAAGCCGTGCCCCTCTTAAAAGCAGAAACTCCTATTGTGGGGACCGGCATTGAGAGCATTATTGCGCGCGATTCATGGGGAAGTGTCAAAGCAACGCGCAGTGGGATTGTAGAAAAGGTGGATTCTAAGAACATTTATATTTTAGGTGAGGGCGAGCAAACCTATATTGATGCCTACTTATTACAAAAAAATCTACGCACCAACCAAAACACCTGCTTTAACCAAACTCCCATTGTCAAGGTAGGCGATCGCGTGCAAGCTGGACAAATCATTGCTGATGGCCCTAGCATGGATTCTGGCGAATTGGCTTTAGGGAAAAATATCCGTGTGGCGTTCATGCCTTGGAATGGTTACAACTTTGAAGACGCGATCGTGGTGAGTGAAAAAATCACTAAAGACGATGTTTTTACCTCTGTGCACATCTATGAAAAAGAGGTCGAAGCGCGCGAACTCAAACATGGCATTGAGGAATTTACCGCAGACATTCCTGATGTCAAAGAGGAAGAAGTGGCGCATTTAGACAGCGGAGGGATTGTAAAAATCGGGACTTATGTCAATGCTGGGATGATTCTAGTGGGCAAAGTGTCGCCCAAAGGGGAGATGAAAAGCACGCCCGAAGAGCGTTTATTGCGCGCTATTTTTGGGGACAAGGCTGGGCATGTGGTGAACAAATCGCTTTACTGCCCTCCCTCTTTAGAAGGGGTTGTGATCGGAGTGCATATCCTTACCAAAAAAGGCTATGAAAAGGATGCGCGCGCGGTGAGTGCCTATGAGGAGGAAAAAGCCACGCTAGATATTGAACATTTCGATCGCTTGACCATGCTCAATAGAGAGGAGCTTTTGCAAATTAGCGCGCT
Organism: Helicobacter felis ATCC 49179; assembly: GCF_000200595.1. Taxonomy (NCBI): domain Bacteria; kingdom Pseudomonadati; phylum Campylobacterota; class Epsilonproteobacteria; order Campylobacterales; family Helicobacteraceae; genus Helicobacter; species Helicobacter felis. Next base: position 510,564 of record NC_014810.2, read on the forward strand.
CTTTTCTAAAGAGCCCCTAGAGGAGAGCACTACCCTCAATGACATTACTTATCCTAAAGGGAGCAAAATCCCCAAAGATGTCGTGATGGAGATCAACCGCTTTGGTTTAGCCTCTTTGGCCAAAAAATATAGGAAGGCTGTTCAAGATCAATTTGAGCACATTAAGACCAACTTCTTGGAGCAGAAAAAAATCTTAGGCCAAGAGCATGAAGAAAAGCTTTCTATTTTAGAAAAAGATGACATTCTGCCCAATGGAGTGATCAAAAAAGTTAAGATTTACATTGCCACTAAGCGCAAGCTCAAAGTGGGGGATAAAATGGCTGGACGGCACGGCAATAAGGGCATTGTGTCTAATATCGTGCCCATTGCCGACATGCCCTATACTGCCGATGGCGAACCTGTAGACATTGTGCTTAATCCTCTTGGCGTGCCAAGTCGGATGAACATTGGGCAAATCCTAGAGGTGCATTTAGGTTTAGTGGGCAAACAATTAGGTGGACAAATTGACGCGTTGCTCAAAAGTCATACTCAAGATATGCTTGCTAAATTGCGCGCCAAAATGCTTGAGATCGCCCATGTGGTCAATATCCAAAACGATAGTCTAGCCAAAATGCTAGAAAATTGCCCGGATGAAACCTTGCTTGCCTATGCGCGGGATTGGAGTTCTGGGGTGAAATTTGCTATCCCTGTTTTTGAAGGCATTAGTGAGGAACAATTCAAACGCCTCTTTGAACTCGCCCAAATTGATCCAGATGGTAAAGTAGAGCTTTATGATGGACGCACAGGTGAAAAGATGAAGGAGCGGGTCAATGTGGGCTACATGTACATGCTCAAACTCCACCACCTTGTAGATGAAAAAGTGCATGCTAGAAGCACAGGACCTTATTCTTTGGTAACCCAGCAACCCGTAGGAGGTAAAGCGCTCTTTGGAGGCCAACGCTTCGGGGAGATGGAGGTTTGGGCTTTAGAATCCTATGGAGCAGCCCATACCCTCAAAGAGATGCTTACCATTAAGTCTGATGATATTAAAGGACGCGAAAACGCCTATAAAGCCGTAGCGCGGGGCGAACATGTGGGCGAGTCTGAAATCCCTGAGACTTTTTATGTGCTCACTAAAGAGCTGCAATCTCTAGGCCTAGAAGTTAGTATTTTTGGGGATGAAGTCGATGAATTTGGCGCGCCCAAGCCCATTGCCATCAAAGAAGACGAACGCCCCAAAGATTTTAGCTCTTTCCAACTCACCTTAGCTAGTCCGGATAAAATCAGGGAGTGGAGTTATGGGGAGGTCAAAAAGCCTGAAACCATCAATTATCGCACCCTCAAGCCCGAGCGGGATGGGTTGTTTTGTATGAAAATCTTTGGACCTACCAAAGATTATGAGTGCTTGTGTGGGAAGTATAAAAAGCCTCGCTATAAGACCATTGGAAGCTGTGAAAAATGTGGCGTGGCGATCACCAGCTCTAAGGTGCGCTCTTTCCGTATGGGGCATATTGAGCTAGCCACTCCCGTAGCGCACATTTGGTATGTCAATTCACTACCTAGCCGTATTGGCACGCTCTTGGGCATCAAAATGAAAGACCTAGAGCGCGTGCTCTATTATGAGGCTTATATTGTGCAAGAACCCGGAGAGGCTTTCTATGATTTAGAGAACACCAAACCGGTATGCAAATATGACATTCTCAATGAAGAGCAGTTTCAAAGTGTCGCGCGACGTTATGAAGATCATGGTTTTGTAGCCCATATGGGAGGGGAGGTGATTAAAAACCTGCTTGAGGAATTGGATTTGGTGCATCTACTCAATAGCCTCAAAGAAGAAGTCAAGGGCACAAATTCAGATGCCAAGAAAAAGAAGCTCATCAAACGCCTTAAAGTCGTAGAAAGCTTTTTAAATTCCGGCAATCGCCCCGAGTGGATGGTGCTCACTGCTCTGCCAGTCTTGCCTCCGGATCTGCGTCCTCTAGTAGCACTAGATGGGGGTAAATTTGCTGTGAGTGATGTTAATGAATTGTACCGCCGTGTGATCAACCGCAACCAACGCTTGAAACGCCTTATGGAGCTGGGCGCGCCAGAAATTATCGTGCGTAATGAAAAGCGTATGTTGCAAGAAAGCGTGGACGCGCTCTTTGATAACGGGCGCAATGCTAATGCAGTTAAAGGTGCGAACAAACGCCCTCTTAAATCCCTCTCAGAAATCATTAAGGGGAAACAAGGGCGTTTCCGCCAAAACTTACTAGGTAAGCGCGTGGATTTCTCAGGGCGTAGCGTCATCGTGGTAGGTCCCAATTTACAAATGGATCAATGTGGTTTGCCCAAAAACATGGCACTAGAACTCTTTAAACCACATTTGCTCTCCAAATTGGAAGAAAAGGGCTTTGCAACCACCCTCAAACAAGCTAAACGCATGATCGAGCAGAAAACCAATGAGGTTTGGGAGTGCTTAGAGGAAATTGTAGATGGCTACCCTGTCTTGCTCAACCGCGCGCCCACTCTGCACAAACAATCCATTCAAGCTTTCCACCCTAAACTCATTGATGGCAAGGCGATCCAGTTGCACCCGTTGGTGTGTTCTGCCTTTAATGCGGACTTTGATGGCGACCAAATGGCCGTGCATGTGCCCTTAAGCCAAGAGGCGATCACAGAATGTAAGGTCTTGATGCTCAGTTCCATGAATATTCTCTTACCTGCAAGTGGTAAGGCTGTGGCTGTGCCAAGCCAAGACATGGTGCTTGGGATCTATTATCTCTCCTTAGAAAAAAAGGATGTGTTGGGCGGACACAAAATCTTTTCTGGCGTGGCGGAGGTCTTAGTAGCCATTGATGCCAAAGAATTGGATTTACATGCTAAAGTGCGGGTTTTGCAAGACCGCCATATTCTTGAAACCACGGCAGGCCGTTTAGTCATTAAATCTATTCTACCTGAGTTTGTTCCACCCCATTTGTGGAATAAGGTGATGAAGAAAAAAGACATAGGCGCTTTGGTAGATTTTGTCTATAAAGAAGGAGGGATCGGCAAAACAGCGCAGTTCTTGGATAATTTGAAAATGCTAGGTTTCCGCTACGCCACTCAAGCGGGAATCTCGATCTCCATAGAGGACATTATTACACCCCACAACAAAGCGCATTTGATAGAAAATGCTAAAGAGCAGGTTAAGGCGATTCAAGGGCAGTCTGAGGGGGGACATTTAAGCGAACAGGAACGCTACAATAAAATCATCGACATTTGGACAGAAGTGAACGATGTGATGGGTAAAGAAATGATGGAGGCTATCGCTAAGGATAAACAAGGCTTTAACTCCATTTATATGATGGCTGATAGTGGCGCGCGTGGTTCGGCAACACAAATCAGACAACTTTCAGCAATGCGTGGATTAATGACCAAACCAGATGGTAGCATTATTGAAACCCCTATTATTTCTAACTTTAAAGAGGGCTTGAATGTGTTGGAGTATTTTAACTCCACGCACGGGGCGCGCAAAGGGCTAGCAGATACCGCGTTAAAAACTGCCACTGCGGGGTATTTGACTCGTAAACTCATCGATGTTGCCCAAAATGTCAAGGTCGTTCAAGAGGATTGTGGCACACATGAAGGCATTGAAATCACGGATATTACTGTGGGGAGCGAGCTCATCGAGCCTTTAGAAGAGCGCATTTTTGGGCGGGTTTTAGTTGAAGACATCATCGATCCCCTCACCAATGAAATTTTGCTCAATACAGATACTCTAATTGATGAGGAAAAGGCTAAGAAAATTGTAGAAGCGGGCATTAAATCTGTAACCATCCGCACCCCTATTACCTGTAAAGCGCATAAAGGCGTGTGCGCTAAGTGCTATGGCTTGAATTTGGGTGAGGGCAAGATGGTCAAACCCGGGGAAGCTGTGGGCGTAGTGGCCGCTCAATCCATCGGCGAGCCCGGAACTCAGCTCACATTGCGCACTTTCCACGTAGGTGGAACCGCATCGCGTAGCCAAGAGGAGCGCGAAATCGTGGCCAATAATGAAGGCTTTGTGCGCTTCTTTAATGTCAAGACTTACAAAAACAAAGAGGGAAAAAATATCATTGCTAATCGCCGTAACGCAGCGATTCTTGTGGTAGAACCCAAGATCAAGGCTCCCTTTGATGGCGAAATCCGCATTGATAACTCTCATGAAGAAGTGGTCTTAAGCGTGCTCAATGGAGCGCAAGAAGCGCGTTTTGTATTGCGCAAAAGCGATGTGGCTAAACCCAATGAGTTAGCTGGGGTGAGCGGTAAAATCGAGGGTAAAATCTACCTCCCCTATGGCAGTGGTCATAAAGTGCACAAGGGGGGCAGTATCGCTGATATTATTAAAGATAGTTGGAATGTGCCCAACCGCATCCCCTACGCCTCAGAGATCACGATTAATGATAACGATCCAATCACTCAGGATATCTACGCTAAAGAAAAAGGCGTGGTGAAATATTACAACCTTGTAGACGATCACTTGGAGCGCTTCAGGGATATTCAAGTGGGGGCAGTGGTTTCTGAAAAAGGGCTTTTTGCGGTGGTAGCTGATGAAAACGATCGCGAGGCGATCCGCCACTATATCGCCCGCGGTTCTGTCATTGAAACAGGTGATAATAGTCCTGTAGAGCCCAAGACATTGCTAGTAAAAGCCAATCAGGAGGCAAAACATCTCATTGCCACTTGGGACCCTTATAGCACGCCCATTATTGCGGATATAAAAGGTAAAGTGTATTTTCAAGATATCGTTCCTGGAGTAAGTGTAACTCAGGTTGAGGATCAAAACACTAATATTAGCACCATGACCGTCAATGACTATATCCCCAATGATCTAAAACCATGTTTGGTGATTGAGGCAGAAACAGGGGAGGAAATCACCTACCCTCTCGAGTCCAAAACTGCTATTATGGTCAATGATGGGGCGCAGGTAGAAGTAGCAGATATTTTGGCTAAAGTGCCCAAAGCTACGGCTAAGTCTAAGGATATTACCGGTGGTTTGCCCCGTGTTTCAGATATTTTTGAGGCGCGCAAAAGTAAGCCTAAAGACACCGCAATTCTCTCTGAAAAAGATGGGATCGTGAGCTTTGGTAAAGCTGTGCGCAATAAAGAGCGGGTGGTGATCGAAGCTAGCGATGGAAGTCGTTCAGAACATTTTGTAGATAAAGGCAAGAAAATTTTGGTCCACCCCAACGAATTTGTGCACGCGGGTGAGGCGATCACAGAGGGGGTGGTGAGCAGTCATGACATCTTGCGCATTAGTGGAGAGAAAGAGTTGCACAAATATATTGTCAGCGAAGTGCAAAAGGTGTATCGCGGTCAGGGAGTGAACATTGCAGACAAGCACATCGAAATCATCGTTTCACAAATGTTGCGCCAAGTGCGTATCTTAGACAGCGGGGATAGTAAGTTTATTGAGGGGGATTTGGTGAGCAAGAAGCACTTTAGGGAAGAAAACCAACGCGTTTTATCTCTCAAAGGAGAGCCCGCCATTGCCGAACCTGTTTTGCTTGGGATCACGCGTGCGGCCATTGGGAGCGATAGCATTATTTCTGCGGCTAGCTTCCAAGAAACCACTAAAGTGCTCACAGAGGCTAGTATCGCTATGAAAAAGGACTTCTTGGAGGACTTGAAAGAAAATGTAGTTTTAGGGCGCATGATTCCTGTGGGCACAGGACTTTATAAGGATAAGCGTATCTGTCTCCAACTCGAAGAAGTAGAGTGAGAAAAAAGAAGGGGGTTGAGGCTTTTTTAGCGCGCTAGGGCGCAGGCTACCTTAAAAGCGTTTTTACAGCGCGGTTTTAGTAGTATTAGGGGTTTTGATAACTCTTAAGAAGGGTGGCCTGCTATGATTTTCAATTTGCTTCTTCTTTATAACCCTTTTTACAAAAAAGATGTGATCGAGTTGCACTTAGAGATCCTCAAAAAGGAAAAAAGGGTAGCTTTTGGCAAGATTCGTTCCAAGTCTAAAGACAAGGAACATAAATTCCTCCAAACCTTGCAAGATATTTATAAAAATGTGAACAGCACGAATTTTTTGCAACTTTTCTTAACAGATTGGGACAATCTTTTTGTGGCTAAGGTGGAGGCGGTACAAAGCCATTTAGATCAAGTCAGAGCTCCTGACTATTATCAAAAGGAAAAACACGATGTAGAGGCGTGGTTTATCGTAACGGATTTAAGAGAGTTAGAGCGCAATAATTTTATTGTGGTGCGTGATAAGCATTTGCCTAAGTTCACCACGCCCAATTATGGCGATCACACTTTTAGACTTTATGGGAACGATTATGACTACCCCCTAATCATTAATATGAAAGAGCCTCATAATTATTTTGAGAGGCAGGAAAAATTTTATCCCAATGTGTTTAAAACCCAGAATTTTAGAAACACCAAACAATCTTTGATCGATGTCAACTTAGGGGTATCCGCCTACAGCCTGCACTATGAAAGCTTGGATAACATCGTTTATGCTGAATTGGAGTATCAGGCCAATAAACAAGACCCTCTTTATGATTTTAGCACCATGCTTGTCAAGTATTCCAAGGTGTTAGAACAAGAATCTTATCTTTTAATTAAAGATCTCATCGGATTTTTAAGCACGATCGAACCAGCGATTTTAAATGTAGATTGCTCACTAAAGCATAAAAAAGTAACGCTAGAAGACATATGGCAATGCAAGAATGTTTTTAAAAAGGACATTGATTTTAAAGCATGCCAAGATCTTTTAAGACACCGCAGTTTTTATGATTTGAAAGAAAAGTTACCCCCATTTAGTGCTTCCTTTGCCCTAGAACAACTGCCCAATGAGCTTGAGAAGTTTGCTAAGATTCGCAATGAAGGCGTGCACGCTCGAGCTATTACACTCCAAGAAGCCCAACTCACAAGAAGTCAAATTTTAGGCGTAGCAATCGATCAGAAGACAATAAAAATTCCTAATAGCTTGGTTAAAAACATGCTCCAAGTCCGCCATGAAATTAAGCCTCCATCTCCACCATCCTCTTCCACTCAAAAACCCTCTCTAGCACCCCAAAAACCTACACTCGCCTCTTCAAAGCCAGTGCCCGCTAAATTTAAATCTAAAAATCCTCAGACAATGCATATTGTCATACGCAATCGATAAGGTTTTGCTATACTAGGATTCTCTTTTTTTATATAAAAACACCCCGATACTTTAAGGATGTAGATGGAAAAAATCTTAGACATTGTAGAGTTGATTGCCTATGAAAAGGGCTTGAGTTTAGAAATGGTTAAAGAGGTGGTGAAAAATAGCATTCTCAAAGTCGCCAAAAACACCATTGACCCGCAAGCAAATTTTATGATTGATGATAGCAATAAGGATTTTACTCTCTTGCATGTGGTGGAAGTGTGTGCTGATGACGATCCTAGGCTTGTCGCAGACCCCACTAATACACTTGCCTTGACAGAAGTCCTCAAAGACGACCCTTCTTTAAAACCTAATGATTTACTACATTATGAAATTAGCTTAAAGGACATGAAACGCGGAGCGGTCAACGCCCTTTTTAAGGACTTGGAGTTTAACATCCAAAGAAGCCTAGAAGATCAATACTTCCAAAAATACAAAGGCATGCTCAATACCATTGTGAGGGGAGTTGTTTTAGATATAGACAAAAATCAAAACACCTTTGTAGAGATTGAAGGCGTGCAGGCAGTGTTGGCTTTGCGTAATCGCATTAAGGGGGAGAGTTTTAAGGTGGGGGACACTCTGCGCGCTATTCTTAAAAGCGTGCACTTCAGCAAACAGGGTCTAGTTTTGGAACTCTCAAGAACTACGCCAAAATTCTTAGAAGCCCTTTTACATTTGGAAGTGCCTGAAATTGCAGATAAAGAAATCGAGATCATGGGGATCGCGCGCATTCCCGGGGATCGCGCTAAGCTAGCTCTGCGCTCGCACAATGTCCACATCGATCCCATCGGAGCGACTGTGGGGGTCAAGGGAATACGCATCAATGCGATCAGCAAAGAGCTGTGCAATGAGAGTATCGATTGCGTGCACTATAACGAAGTGCCTGAAATTTACATCGCCAACGCTCTATCACCAGCCAACATTGTTAAAATCGAATTGAGCCAAAAGACCCTAGAAGATAAGATTCAAAAAAATGCCCTAGTAACTTTGCAGGCCGATCAAAAGAGTAAAGCCATTGGCAAGAGTGGAGTCAATGTGCGTTTGGCATGCATGCTTACTGGTTATGAGATCGATTTTAATGTGTTGGCTGAGGAAGAGAGCCCTAAAAAGAGCGGTCTGAGCATGCTAGAATCCTTGTTTAAAACCCCCCCAACTCCCCCCCAATCTTAAAGCAATAAAGGGGCTAGTAAAAAGCCCAAGGCTACAGAAAAGCCGATCGCGAGTACTCCGGGCACAAAAAAGGAGTGGTTAAAAATATATTTGCCAATGCGCGTGCTGCCCGTGTCATCCATCTGCACAGCCCCTAGCAAAGTGGGGTAAGTGGGCAGGACAAAGAGGGCTGAAACAGCTGCAAAGGAAGCCACCACAATATAAACATGTTCGCTATGTTCTGGGGTAATGCCCAAAGCCAAAATTACGCTAGGAATTAGGGCTTTTGTCGTGGCTGCCTGAGAATAAAGAAGCATACTCGTAAAAAACAAGCCTATAGCGAGCAAAAAGGGATAGTGCACCAATAAAGAGGAAGCAAGAGCTTTAATAGGCTCAATATAGCCCTTTACAAAGGTATCTCCTAGCCACGCCACACCTAGCACACACACGCACGCGCTCAAACCCGCTTTAAAAGTGCTGGTGTTGACCAGTTCGTTACATTTGAGTTTGCAAACCATCACAATCAAGGCTGCAATGGTGAGCATGAAGCTGATGATGGCATCATTGCGCGGGAGAATAACCGGCTTAATCCAAGCGATGTTTTTAGAAATAGCAGTCGCATAGAACACCACAGCAACAATACCCAGTATAAAGATCAACACCGAGAGTTTAGCCCCCTTGGGGAGCTCTTGGTGGGAGTGTGGGGTGGAGGTTGTTGAGATAGCTCTATTTTCTAGCGCGTTAGGAAAAAAGGTGCTCACGACAAAGGCAGTGAGCATACAGCCAACAAGTGTAGTAGGGATACAGATGGCTAGCAAAATAGGGTAAGACACTCCAAAGGGCTCTAAAAAGCCGCTCATGGCGATCACGGCAGCTGAGACAGGGCTGGCAGTGATGGCTATTTGCGAAGAAACTACGGCTAGAGAAAGGGGGCGAGAGGGGCGAATATTTTGCCCCTTAGCCACTTCTACAATGACGGGCAACATAGAAAAAGAAGTGTGTCCCGTGCCCGCTAGCAAAGTTAGGATATAAGTAACTAGCGGGGCTAGGTAATTAATGTGTTTAGGGTTACGCCGCAAAATTTTCTCAGCCACGCTCACCAAGTAATCTAACCCTCCGGCTAGTTGCATGCTAGAGATCGCCCCAATAACTGCCATGATAATAAGGATTACATCCCAAGGGATATTACCCGGACGCATTCCTAGAAACAAGCTTAAGACCACCACGCCTAATCCCCCGGCAAAACCAATACCCATTCCCCCTAAACGCACGCCCAAATAAATCGCTCCTAAGAGCACAGCAATTTGCAATGTGAGTAACATCGCTCTCCTTTCTTAAGTTTGTTTGAGCAAATGGGTGCGCCAAGTTTGAGGGTGGGCGCGCATAAGCTCTTCTAAATATCTGGCATGAGTGGCATTAGAATTAAAGATTTGTAAATAAGGTCCTAAGGCTTCAAGATTGACATCTACAATATTAGAACTCCCATCATTCATGTTTTTGATCAAAACTTGGCGCGCGTGTAGGGGGGTGGTTTCTAAAAAATGCCTCTCCATTTGGCTGAGAGCAACACCTAGCTCAGAGCTCAAGTCTTGGGCATGTTTTTGAGGGTAAATGATCAAAGTGCCCATGTTTTTTAGAAAACTCTTGGCATCTTGCATTTGTGCGAGCTGATGGATGTCTTGGAGAGCGAGCACCACAACCCCATTTGCCTTACGCGCTTGTGTGATGAGGGTATTGATGTGGGCATTGAGGCTTGGATTTTGAGCGTAACTTCTAAACTCATCCACGAACAATAAAAACCCCCGATTGGCATGCAAGGACAGATGAAAAAGTTTATAAAAGATGTAATAGGCTAAAAGTCCTAAATCCTTAGGGTTGAGGGTGATAGCGTCCATGTTGATCGTGGTTAGAGGGTTGTTAAGCTCTAGGCTATCCTCTAGGGCACTAAAAAGGGGGTGGTTACAATAGGACTCTAAAGCTAGAGCGAGTTTAGAGTTATGAATCAGAGTTTCTTTAAAATCTTGAAGGCTAAAGGTTTTGGGGGGTAGAGTAGAATAGAGGCTATGCAAAGCCTTATGAATGGCGTTGTTTTCTGCGATGTCTTGGGGCGTTAGATTGAGCATGGCTTGATAAAAGGAGTGCAAAAAGTCGTGATTTTCTTGGGAATATTCTAAAGAAAGCGGGTTGATTTTAAAATGCGCCCCGCTATTGTAATTCCCTCCAAGATACTGCGTGCAAGAGAAAAGACCATAGGCGCGATCGAGGGCTAGAATGTTGAGATGATCGTATTTGAGCGCGCTCATCATCAAAAACCCCATCAAAGTAGTTTTGCCCGCCCCAGTCGCTCCGATGATCATCGTGTGCCCATTCACCTTAGCGATATTGTGTTTGGCTACGCCTAAATGGCGCACTTCTTGGTTATGAAAATTAAAGAGATAGGCAGAGTGATCCAAATTCTTAAACACACTTAAGGGCATATTCCCCCAAGAATTGCTTTTAAAACCCCGATTGAATCGCTCAAACACCACCAAACATGCCAAAGCCTGCGCGCTTTGATAACGCAATCTTGGATTAAGATGCATGCGCCCCGGGAAAAAAGAAAAATACGCCGGTTTCAAGCCCAAAGTTTCTACCACGCCGACTAAGTGTTCATTAGCTAACAAACTCAACACCTCTTGGGCGTGTTGGTTTAAGGTTTCTAAATCCGGGCTTTTAAGATGGATATTGAGCGCGCATTGTTGCAAACAGAGGCGTTTAGCCTTGATGAGCTCATAGTAATTTTCTAACTCTGCACGCACCAGCTTTGTAAAGGTGAGGCGGATTTTCTCTTGGAGGAAGGCTAGGGCTTCTTGAGTGCTCAGAGGCTTGATTGAAAAGATAATGTCTAACTCTTTTTGGTGATGGAGCAAGGTAGAGAGGGCTATAGAAGTGATGGTTTGACTCCCATATGCCTTAATCCCAATAATACAATTATAAATGCGCGTGTTGTGCCTCTCTTGCACAAAGTAATTTTGATGAAAATGCACATTAGTGGCGATATAGCTATCCTCTAAAAAACCCTGCGAGGGCTTGAGAGGAAGACTAACCCCATTGATATAAGAAGCGTAAAACTCAAGGACCTCGCGACCACTTAAAAGAGTGGGTTTAAAGCTGGCAAGCGTGTGTCGGATTTGTGCGATCGCTTGGTTTAAAAGGGAGAGTTTGTGCGCGTAGGGTTGATCCTCTGCAGTAGTGAGCTGGAGTTTTTTTGTCGCAAAAAAGCCTTGAATGGGCTTGGTGATGGTTTCAAAGATTAAATAATAGCGTGTCTCATAGATCGCTTTGCTCTCAAAGCTTTGGATAATGGCTTGGGCGTGCGCATTTTGCACGCAAGGGTTTTGTTCCAAAAGAACACGGCGGCGTTTGGTGTAAATGCGCAAAATCACCCCATCAAGCTGGCTTAAGGCATGGTGCTTGCTCTCAAAATAGCCCTCTAAATCCTCCTTGCTCATAGCACTCAAACTCAAACCCTCAATTTCTACCATGCCCACTAATTGCTCTTGTTTGGTGAGGATAAAGTGCGCATCATAAAGCCCCAAAATATTGTTTTCCTCAGTCATAGAATAGACTTTGGGGAAGGTGCCGGTTAAAAAATCCCAAGCTTTGGTGCGTAAAAAATTGCCTAACCTATGCCACATTGCTAGGAAAAATTATAAGGATTCTGCATTAAGCCCGGGTTAATTATAATTCCCTTATGAGAGATGATTTTCTGCGTGAACAACTTTTAAAAGAACTCTTGGAGCGTTTGGAGGCTAGACAAGCTCAATTTGAAGAAGAGATCAAGACTAAGATCGATGGTTTTAACTTTAAGCACATGGATTTAAACAGCGTCTTTAGATTGGAGCGCAAACACACCGCGATTGCCTATAAGCTCGTGGCTTTGTTGAGTGTGATTAGTCTAAGTCTAGCGATTGCCATCGTTGTTCTTCTGCCCCTCAAGGAAACCCAACACCATTTTATAGATTTTGCTAACCAAGACAAGCATTACGCCATTATCCAGCGCGCTGATGGAAGTATTTCAAGCAATGAGGCTCTTGTGCGCTCTCTTATTGGGCATTATATCCTCAATCGCGAGTCCATTAATGGGATTGATGATCAAGAACGCTATGAGATCGTGCGTCTGCAAAGCAGTAGCAAGGTGTGGCGACTTTTTGAGGAATTGGTCGCCTCTAAAAATAGTGTTTACACGGACAGCAAAATCCAGCGAGATATTCAAATTATCCACATCGCTATTTTAGAGGGGGTGCAGGGCTCTAAAATTAGCCATGTGCAAATCAAGGCCAAGCTTTTCCATGAGGGCAAACCTGTTTATGAAAAACGATATAACATCACCCTAAGCTACGCTTTTGTGTCCCCTCCCAAGTCTGACAACACCCCCCTACCCAAAAACCCTACAGGTTTTCAGGTTACCCAATACAGCGTTACTCAAATGCAGGATTTCAAGTAAGTTCAAATTCTTTAAGCTTTTCTAGCACGGCCTCAGGCACAGCGTCTTGATGGATTTCTGTAAAAAACACCCGATTCACGCACGCCCCCCCAGCGCACGCCCCCCCAGCACTCGCATCGATCCAAAAATCCGAATCTAGCACCGGAATAGGGGCTTTTTCCCCCACAAAATGCAGGGCTTCTAACTCCCTAAAGCCCACCACCCAGCCATACCCTTCTGCGGTGTTGGTAATGGGTTTGTAGAGTTCTAAATTGAACGCATGATCTCTGGCATCAAAGAGAAGACCGCACACTTTGGAATCCTTATAAGATCGCAACCAATCGGCATAATAAATGCCCGCGTTTTCGATCTGATCTTCTTCAAATTCCTCACTAGCCCCCACAGCTCTAGCCGTCATTTTCAAGAGGTCTAAGGGGGAGGGAAGTTGTGTGAGCACATGCACATGCAAAATATTCGTTGCGGTATTGATGAGCGAGCTGGTGATGGTGCGCAATTCCTCATCGGCCATAAACACCTTGAGAGCGTAACCACTGCGAGTTTTCTCTTTCATCTTGGCTACAAGTGAGGTATTATTTTTAAGCTCCTCCTCTAAGAGTTTGTCAAAACGCAACACCAACACATCTGCTCTGAGCAAAGAGGCGACCTGTTTCATGTAGTTGCTATAAAGAGTGGGGTCATGCCATGGATAGGGCTTGTGTTGCATGAGCACCTTATGGGCATAGGCGCGCGCGTCCACAATCAAGCGTTTTTGAGAGTCTTTTAAGAGAGTGTGCAGGGGATTCATCTAAAACCTTTGAGCAGAATTTAAAAACTTGGATTATACTACCAATTTGTATACACAACGCGTTAGAATGCAAGAAAGTCGATCGTGGAGCCTTACCAACATCTCCTAAGTTTCTTTATAGAACCCACACAACAGCTTTTATCCAGTTTGGGAGATCAGATACTAGAAAACTTGCACCTCCCCCTCATTTACAATGGAGTTTTAAGTTTAGCTTTGATGGTTTGGGCATACCAGAGGGTACGCTTGGGCGATATGTTTGCCACAAAAACACTCTTTTCTTTGGCGGGTTTTGCGGGCTTTTTTACCCTTTTTAATTACGCGTGGAAACACCCCCATGATTTTTACGAGTATCTTAAAAGCGCGCTATTCATTCCCTCAAACGCTCTAATGGAAATCATCATATCTAGTTTGCAACATGCCAATTTTGCCTTTGGAGTGGAGGGCGCACACCTCAACTTCGCCTTTTTAATCAACCAAGCTTTCCACACGCTAGAGTTGATCATGCACACAATGGGCGCGCTAAGTTTGAATGCTACCACTCTGCTAACAATAGGGGTGTTACTCTGTGAGGGGGCGTTACTTACTTTAATCTTAGCCCTAAGCCTCATCGTGTCTATTGAAATTTATCTTTGGCTTGCCTTAGGAATATTGGTGCTTCCCTTAGGCTTTTTTGCCAGTTTGCGCCCCATTCTTTGGCTATATTTAAAAAAATGCGCGGGGCTTAGTTTTTACCAACCCCTCATGGTGCTTTGTGCCTGCTATAACGCGCAGATTCTCCAAACCCTCATCCCCGCCTCTGCCTCCAATTATGAAGTGTATTTTATGGTTATCATCAGCGCGCTTTTAGAGCTCTTTCTTGTGTGGCGTATTCCCCACTTTATCCAATCTCTTTTTCACACACAAGGGGGCGTGCAAGATGCTATCCAGCTAGTGGCATTAAGCAAGAGCGCGCTAGTGCAAAATGTCTCAAATCTCAACCCCTCTGCAAATATCCATGTGAGCCATAAAAGTAATTCCAAGCCTCAGGAAATGACCTTGAATATCAAAACACTCTCTCAGCCCAGCACCCCAACTACTACCATTAGGAACACACATGGACATTAAAATTTTATCAACACTTTCCCTTATAGTTATTCTTAACGCCTGCTCTCATCGCATGCAAGAAATGCAAAAGAGCCCATGTGCACGCGCAGAACACGCCACATCGCACCAAGTAAAAGCAAACTAAGTTGCCATGCGCGCTTAAACAAAATCCGATTACTCCAATTGCCACTAGGACTTATGTCATATAAATACTACTCCAAGCCCTCTAAAGCTTGCATCGCTTCTTTATTGCCAAACTCCACGGCCTTTTCTAAGAACTTGATCGCCTTTTTACGCTTTTTACCCGTGCCAATGCCCATTTTATAGGCTACTCCAATTTGATAAAGAGTTTGAGCAGTATATTCCTTAGCTATTGGATTTTTAAAAGATGAGGCATGCAAAAGCTTTAGATTGATCTTTAGGCATGCCTAAGCCTTGCTGCCA
Source organism: Helicobacter felis ATCC 49179 (assembly GCF_000200595.1). NCBI lineage: Bacteria > Pseudomonadati > Campylobacterota > Epsilonproteobacteria > Campylobacterales > Helicobacteraceae > Helicobacter > Helicobacter felis. The sequence goes on from NC_014810.2 coordinate 525,630, forward strand.
TGGTAGCCAAACCATAGTTGGCAACGAGAAGAGCAGTCGAAGATTGTAGCGGTGTCAGAGAGGAAGCCATATTTCCTATTCCACTCCCCTCGCGCCAAGTCTTTAAAATCCGTAAAGCTGAATCAAAGTAGGTTTTAGCCAGATAATAATCTACTTTTGTCCCCCTACCCTCCATATAGGCAATCCCTAAAAGAGTCGTGCCTAAAACATTGCCATTTTCATGCGCTCGCTTGAAATCCTTAAAAGCCTCTCTATCATTATGTTGTTGGAGGGCCTCAAAACCTTGCAAAGCTTGCGGTCCTAGCGAAGTGTCCAAGTCAAACGCCCTCAAAGGAGTCAACGCTAGCCAAATAAATCCTAACAATAACACTAATCTGTGCAAATTAAACAACATATGTATCCTTACCTATTGGAGATCGCGCATGGCTTCTAGGGCTTGGTTGCTACCCAAATCAATCGCCATTTGAAAGCATTCTTTAGCCTTGCTACGGCTTTTACCCGTACCAATACCCATTTTATAAGCCATGCCCATCTCATAAAGGGTCTGAGACACGAGAGTTTTGATGTAGGGGAGTTTCTGTATAAGTGCAACGGGGAGATTTTTTAACTTAAGGCTATGTCCAGCCACTGCTCCAGAAAGTCCCAAAGTTGCCATGTTCATGAACATTCCTAGCATAAATCCATGGCCCCTATTGGCACCCATCCTCACTAAAATATGCTTATAAAGTTTAAAGGCTTTTCTAGGACTTTTGCCCATGCCCAAACCCTCTTGGTAGAGATGAGCTAAACCTAAATTAGCCACAATCATAGCCGCACTCAAAAAGGTGGGAGAATATCTTTCATTGCCTACTTCTCCGGCTTGATCATAGCTGATCGTAAGCCTTGATTCATGCTTGACTTTGGTGTCTTTGAGCACAATATGAAAATAAACTTTAGCCTTACCGGGGTTGGCCTCAGCCCCTAAACCATAGGCATACATCTTACCCAAAAGCGCAGTGCCTAACACATTGCCTGACTCATGTGCTTGTTGGTAAATTTTGTAGGCCTTCTTATAGTTATGATGAGATTCCGCATTGATTCCCTCATACAAAAGAGGGCCGATACCTTCATCAAAATTACTTCCCCTCAAAGGCGCGCATGCTACCCACAACACCAAAAACCCAGTGATGATTTTCATCAACACGGACATGCTGTAACTATTTCTACAAAAACTCATTAGCATGCTCCTCGATCAGCAAGATTTTCATTAAAGTCCATATTCTCCCTCAAATGTTTACTCATGTTTGCTCTCATACTTGCTCACCTTGTCCATACTAGATGAGGGGACTAGCACCTCATAAAACACCCGCTCATGCTCTTTTTTATCCTTTTGGCTCTTGATGAACTCAAAGGCATCGGGGACGAGTAGCTTAGAGCTATTGAGCACTACGATATTTTTAAAGAAGCATTGTTTGTAATACTCAAAATCATCGCGATACAAATGGCTTTGATAGCCATGGCAATCTTGCAGAAACTTCTCTAAATACTTGGCATCGATCTTATGTTCTCCATCTGGATTCCAGTTTCTGCACTGCGCAAAGATGATTTGTTTGTCTTTGCGCAAAATCAAATCGATGCGGGTGAATGCCAAATGTTTCTCTTGATTGTCTTTACTCTCATCGTATCGTTTGACATTGAAGCCCTGACCTGCATAATAAGCGGCCACTAAATCCCTATATTTTTTGGCGTAATCCATACTAACTCCTTCTTTGTGTTCTATGATTTTAAAATCCACCCGTAGGTCTTGGGTGTGTTCCTTGATAAATTGCCACGCCTCTTTTTCTAGCACGGGGCTAGAGAGTATTAGAAGTCTTTGGCAATTTTTGCCTCGATATTCTGCTTTTTCTAGGGCATCGCAATTTTGTAAAAACTCTTGGACATAGTCCAAACCCACACGATGACCCGTTTTTTTATTCCAGTTTTTACATTGGATAAAAAGCACCTCCTCACCCTTAGCCACAATGAGATCAATTTTTTGATCTTGTTTGCCTAGATCGCGATGAAAAATGAGCCCATAGCCTTGTTGGGCATACTCCTGAGCGATAAAATTTTCATACTCACGCCCCTTTTCCATGTTTTTATTCTCCTTTTTAGTGTTTTGATCAAAATACCCATGGGGTTTTTCTATCTCAAATGCGTGTAAATCACTTGACGCGGGGGTGGGTGCGCTGGGTTGTTTAGGGGGTGGTCTTTGGAGAGTTTGGCTAGGAGTGTTGGGCGGTGCTTTGAAGCGTTGGATCACAACAACACAAACAAGGGTTATTCCTGCAAGGATGAGCCACATCATAGGCACTCCGCAGAAACCAAAAGATTAGGGAGATAAAATTTAGAAGGAAAGTTTAATTTATTGGGGGGGGGAGGTAAATCTAATGAGAAGCAAGCAAAACTCCTTAAAGCAAAAGGACTTATCTTAGCACAAAAGAATTAAAAATAGAAAGTTTTTAAAGCAAAACCTAGGGCAAGAGTGCTGTCTCCAACATAAAAATGGTAGTCAAGGGGGTAGACCTTTATCTGTAGCACTAAGGCGGCATACGCGCGTAAATCTCCTAACTCTCTCTCTTAAAAAGTTTATGCTTTGGGATATTCTTGTTTGTTGTAGCTCACTATGATAGATAGCTACAAAATCCGCCCTTTGCGCCTAAGACTGGCTATAAACTCAAGGCGTATAATCTCTATATAAAGATTCTAAGTATCTAATCCCCCAAAAGACTCTTGGCGTTCTTGCAACCTGATTCATACCCCATTTTGCAGGCTTTTTTAAAATATTCATAAGCCATTTCTTTATCCACCCCTACGCCCTCGCCATTAGTATACATCACCCCTAAATTATTATAAGCAACAGCAAACCCCGCATCGGCGGCTTTGTGGTAGTATTGCAAAGCTTTTTTGTAATCTTTCACCACTCCCTTACCGGAATAATACATGTTTCCTAAAATATTATAAGCACTAGTCTCCCCCGCATCGGCGGCTTTGTGGTAATACTCTAAGGCTTTTCTATAATCTTTATTCACTCCTTCTCCCTCCTCATACATGATACCTAGATATTCATAAGCTCTAGCAACTCCACCCTCCGTAGCTTTTTTAAAATATTCAAAAGCTTTATGAAGGTCTTTCTTAACGCCTTGTCCCTTACAATACATAATACCTAGAATATCGTATCCATCAGCATTCCGCAAGTCTGTCGCTCTTTTGGCATATTCGAACGCCTTTGTATAATTCTTTTGTCTGTAGTAATCCATCGCCTTTTTAAAAACCTCTTCTGCGCTCTCTGCCCCACACAATCCCACAGACAAAAACAAAGCTCCCACAAGACTTAAAAAGCGATTCTTTAACATGCCAACTCCTTATAAGATTAGCCTTTGCCCAAATTCTGCGCCAACACTTGCACTAATTTAGCGGTATTGGTGGTGGTATGCGCGGAGAGGGGCAGAATAAAGGCGGGCTTGGGGTCTAAACTCTTTTCAAAGGCGTTTAGAACACTAGCAAGCTCTTCAGGGGGGAGCAGGTCTATTTTATTGATCGCCACCCCAAAGGCGCGCTGTTGCAGAATGGGCGAAAACGCGCCCAATTCGTGGCGCAACTTTTGATACTGCGCCTCTAAATCCAAACTTACATCCAGCACAAAGAGTAAAAACTGCGTGCGCTCAATGTGTCTTAAGAATGCTAGCCCTAAGCCCTTGCCCTCACTAGCCCCCTCTATGACTCCGGGAATGTCGGCGATCACAAATTCTTTAAAATCCCCCACGCTCACCACACCCAAATTAGGCACTAAGGTCGTGAAGGCATAATTAGCGATTTTGGGGCGCGCATTAGAGATCACGCTAATTAGAGTGCTTTTTCCCACATTAGGAAAGCCCACCAAACCCACATCAGCAATGAGTTTTAGCTCCAAGCGCACGCTCAACTCCACCCCCTCTAGCCCCTTTTGCGCGTAGGTGGGGCGTTGTTGCACGGCATTTTTAAAACGCGCATTGCCCATTCCCCCCTTGCCTCCCTGCAAGAGCTTGACCGGCACGCCACATTCTATAAAATCCCCCAAGAGTTCCCCGCTTTGCTGATCATAAATCTGTGTCCCTGGAGGCACAATGAGGGTAACACTCTCTCCCTTTTTTCCACTGCACAACTTAGGACCTCCGGGCGCGCCATTTTTGGCTTTGTAATGCTTTTTGCCTCTAAAAGCCCCCAGTGTGTCGGTGTTATTGCTCACTTGCACAAACACATCACCCCCATCACCCCCATCACCCCCATCTGGACCGCCCTTGATCACAAATTTCTCCCGCCGAAAGCTCACCGCTCCCGGACCGCCCTTGCCAGAAGCAATCAAAATTTCTACACTATCTACAAACATGGATCAAGAAAAGCGTTGCATGGATTTTTCTAAATGGGGCACGGCGTTTAAAAGTTTTTTGGTGTAGGGGTCTTTAGGATCGCTTAAAAGCGCGTCCACATCTCCGCGCTCCACAATTTCCCCCTGATACATCACCAAAATACGATCGCTAATGTGCTCCACCACGCCCAAATCGTGGCTAATAAAAACATAGGTCAAGCCCATTTCTTTTTGCAAATCCAATAATAGATTGAGCACTTGGGCTTGAATGGAGACATCTAGGGCTGAAACGGGCTCATCACAGATCACCACTTTAGGACGGATAATGAGCGCGCGCGCAATTCCGATGCGTTGGCGTTGCCCTCCTGAGAATTGATGGGGGTAACGCTCAATCCATTCGCGCTTAAGTCCCACATAATCCATCATCTCTAAAACCTTTTCGTGCCGCTCTTGTCTGGAAAAGTTTGTATTGAGCAAGAGGGGCTCGGCGATGATGTCTCCCACCTGCCATCTAGGATTAAGACTAGAATAAGGGTCTTGAAAAATCATTTGTACATGTTTGCGGTATTCCTGCCAATCGGCTTTGCTAAATTGAGTTAAACTCTTGTCATTAAATAAAATCTCTCCTGAGCTAAGACTCTCAATTCCCATTAAGAGTTTGGCCGTAGTGCTCTTCCCACAACCACTCTCTCCTACCACGCTTAAAATCTCTCCCGGGTGCACCTTAAAGGTGATATTGCGCACCGCGTGGATGAGCTTTGGGGGCTTAAAAAGTCCTTGAGAAATGCAGTAGGTCTTGCATAGATCGTTAGCTCTTAAAATCATCGAATCTCCCTAGGAAACTCTAAATAGTTCACATTTTCATCCACAGTTTGGAGGCGTTTTTTGCGGTGCTCCTTGCCCGGCTTAGGGATAGCATTTAGTAGGGCTTGAGTATAGGGGTGGCGCGGGTCATTAAAAAGCTCCTTAGCACTGGCTTTTTCCACGACATGCCCCTTATACATCACCACCACCGCATCAGCTAATTGAGCGACCACGCCTAGATCGTGGGTGATGAAAAGTATCGAAGTGCCCTTAGTGGCTTGCAACTCTTGCATAAGTTCTAAAATTTGGGCTTGGATGGTAACATCTAGGGCGGTAGTGGGCTCATCGGCGATTAAAAGCTCAGGCGCGCACACCATCGCCATGGCAATCATCACCCGCTGGCGTTGCCCTCCGCTGAGCTTAAAGGGATAGTCGTTGTAACGCTCTTTAGCATGCGGAATGCCCACGCGCTCCAATTCAGCCAGCGCGCGCTCATAGCGTTCTTTGCGACTCAAATTGGGGTGGTGGATTTTGAGCGCCTCGCTAATTTGAAAGCCGATCGTATAAGAGGGATTAAGGCTAGTCATAGGTTCTTGGAAAATCATACTAATTTTCTTGCCTCGAATCTCTTTTTGCATTTGCTTTTGGGTGAGCTTGAGCAAGTCCTGTCTATTAAACTCAATCACCCCATCCACAATTTTACCCGGTTTGTCAATCAGCCCTAAAATGGAGAGCGAGGTAATGCTCTTCCCGCTCCCACTCTCCCCCACAATGCACAGAGTTTGAGACTTTTTAAGCTCAAAACTCACCCCATCCACCGCCTTATTAATGCCCTTATCGGTGAAAAAATAGGTTTTAAGATTGTCCACTTTGAGCAAAGTCTCTTGCATAAACCACCCCTAGCGCGTGTGTTTGGGATCGAGCGCGTCCATGATCCCATCACCCAATAAGTTAAAGCCCATCACGGTCAAAAAGATCATTCCACCCGGGAAAATGATGAGCCAGGGGGCTGTGTTGCGGTATTGCATCGCGTCTAAGAGCATCGCTCCCCACTCTGGCGTGGGAGGTTGTGCGCCCAGTCCCAAAAAGCTTAAACCAGCAGCCTCTAACACTGCAGAGGCAAAACCCATCGTGGCTTGCACGATGATGGGCACGGCGCAGTTAGGAAAAATAACTTTAAACATGAGGCGCAAATGTCCTGAACCATTAACCTTAGAGGCAATGACATATTCTTTCTCTCGTTCGGCCAAGACAGAGGCACGCACAATGCGCGCAAAGCCCGGAATGCCCACGATTCCAATCGCTAACATAGCATTAAATAGGGAGGGTCCCAAAATCGCCACTACGATAATAATGAGCAAAATAGAGGGCAAGGAGAGCATTAAATCCATAAGGCGCATGATGATCATATCAGTCCGTCTGCCAAAATAGCCTGCCACCAGTCCTAGCACAATGCCAAGAGAGAGAGAGCGATCCCTATGGAAACCACTCCGATCGTCAGTGAAATGCGCGCGCCATAGAGCAGGCGGGTGAAAACATCGCGCCCCAAATCATCTGTGCCAAGCAGGTGTTTAGAACTCCCTCCAGCCTCCCAAACAGGTACTTTTAATCTCTCTTGGACATTTTGGGCATAGGGGTTATGTTCGGTGAGTGCGGGAGCAAACAAAGCGCAGAGGATCAAAAAAAGCACGATCCAAGCCCCCACCACTGCTGCTTTATTCTTTTTAAACTGCCCCCAAAATTCTGTAAAGCGTTCCACTATGAGAGCCTTATTCTAGGGTTGATAAAGGCATATAAAATATCCACAAGCAAATTAGCTGTGATGAAAATCACCGCCACAATGAGACTAGAAGTTTGGATAATAGGAAAATCGCGCTGGTTGAGAGCATTGACCATCCACTTACCCACCCCCGGCCATGAAAAGGTGGTTTCTGTTAGAATGCTCCCTCCTAGCAGGCCGGCAAGCATCAAACCTACAACGGTGGTTACCGGGATAAGCGCGTTACGCAGGGTATGGATAGCGATCACTCTAAAAGGAGAACAACCCTTAGCTTTAGCCGTGCGCACATAGTCTTCTTTGGCCACTTCAAGCATGCTAGCTCTCGTCATGCGCGCGATAATGGCGGTGGGAATGGTAGCTAGAGCGGTGGCAGGCAAAATTAAATGCTTGAGCGCGTCTACAAAAGCCTCATAATCATGGGCTAGCAGGCTGTCAATCAGATAAAAACCTGTAGGACCGTCTAGGTAGAATTGATCGCTCAAACGCCCATAAGTTGGAAACCAACCCAGTTTGACACCGAAAAAATAAATGAGCATCAAACCCAGCCAAAAGACCGGCATGGACACCCCGGCAAGAGCTAGGCTCATGCTAGTGTAATCAAAGAAGCTATAGCGTTTAATAGCGGCCAAAATGCCGACAAAAAGCCCTAAAATGATCGAGATGATTAGCGCGCTCAAAGAGAGCTCGATAGTGGCCGGGAAGCGTTGCAAGAACTCTTCAATCACGGGCTCGCCAGACATAAAGGACTTTCCAAAATCGCCATGAAAAATGTGGTTGATATAGAGAAAATACTGCTCTAAGAGAGGTTTATTTAGCCCCATTTGCTCCCGCAAGGCCTCTACAGATTCCTTGCTAGCATGCTCGCCTAAGATCATCAAGGCAGGGTCGCCGGGCACCAAGTGCACCATCGCAAACACAATGATAGTTACCCCAAAAAGGGTGGGGATAGTCCAAAGAATCCGTTTGAGAATAAAACTTAACAAAGAGGCTTCCCTGCGATTTTATTTATCAAAATAAAAATTCGCAAAGCGGTTAAGTTGCACCCCCGTTAACTTGAGACCTTTGAGACTAGCCAAATGCGGGATAATTTCATCCGGATAAACTAGGGGTATCCATGGGACATCTTTATGAAAAATGACCTGCGCCTCTTTGTAGAGTTTGGTGCGCTCGCGTTCATCTGTTACCCCTTTGGCGCGAGTCACTAAATCTGAGTAAGCGACACTCTTATAGAAAGAGTGATTTTGTGAGGGAATCTGTAAGGCGGCGTGCTTGCTCCAAAGGGTGTAGAGGAAATTATCCGGATCGCCCGTATCAGCGCGCCAACCACTGAAAGCCATCTCATGCTCACCCATAGCCATCTTTTTTAGATATGCTCCCCATTCTAAAAACTCAACTTTAACTCTAACGCCTATTTTAAGAAGTTGCGCTTGGATGAACTCGGCCGCCTGTTTTCTATGGCGCGAGGCTGTGTACAGAGTGGTGCTAAAACCATCTGGATACCCTGCTTGTTTTAAAAGTTGTTTGGCTTTATCTGGATCATAGGGATAAGGTTTAATGTCTGTATTATAGCTCCACATGCCCGGTGGTAGGGGATTAACCGCCTTTTTGGCGTAGCCCTCGTAGACAACTTTAATGTAATCATCAAGATTGATAGCGTAATTGAGTGCTAGGCGCACCAAACGATTACTGAAAGGCTTCTTTTGAGTGTTAAGACTGATCCAAGAGACCATGAGCGCAGGGTCTTTGTCCACCACCACATTAGGAAGACTCTCTAAATTGGCGACTTCACTATGATTAGGCGCGCTGATCATAGACACTTCACCCTTTTGTAAGGCCAACACTCGAGAAGAGGGGTTGGGAATAACGCGAATAACGACTTTATCCAAGTAGGCCTTAGGACCCCAATATTGATCGTTTCTGGTTAGAATCACCCTTTCATCCTTGATCCAAAGGGCAAATTTGAAAGGGCCTGTGCCAATAGGCTTTTTTGAAAGTTCTGCCTCTTTGTTTTGGCTTGCAAGATAATTGGCATAATCCGCGCTCAAAATAGAGAGAAAATCCATACCTAAATCCGCTAAAAAAGGAGCTTCAGGCTTATTGAGAGTGATTTTGACAGTGTAGTCATCTAAAGCTTGGACATCCTTGATAATGCTCGACATATTCATGCTTTCCCAATATACATACCCTCTTCCATCTTTGTAATAGGGCTTATTGGTCTTCATCTGGCGCTTGAAAGAAAAGAGCACATCCTTAGCTTTAAACTCAACTTTTTTGTTCCAATATTTGGTTGTGTGGAAATAAACGCCTTTTCGCAGGTGAAAAGTGTAAGTGAGACCATCCTTGGAAACTTCCCAACTCGTTGCCAAAGAGGGTTCAATTTCTGTAGTGCCGTATTTAAAACGCACCAAAGTTTCATAGATATTGCTTGTGGTGGCGTAACTCTCTCCATCGGTTACTAGGGCTGGGTCCATGCTCGAACCATCTGCGCCTCTAGCATAGATCAAAGTCCCCCCAAATTTGCCGGTAGCCCCCAAAATTCCCCCTAGCAACCAAACCCAAAAAACCCCCCACAACAAGCCTCTCATATTCACTCCTACTCTCCCCCTCCTTAAAAGGATGATCTAATTTTGATCTTGTTGCGCTAACACGCTCACTTTCTTGCGTTCTTTGTCTTTGTAGCTAAAGTGCACAAAACCATCGACCAAAGCAAAAAGTGTGTGATCTTTGCCCATGCCGACATTTTTACCCGGATGCACCTTGGTGCCCCTTTGGCGCACGATGATATTGCCTGCTCTGACAAACTCTGAGCCAAACTTTTTAACGCCTAAGCGTCTTCCTGCAGAATCTCTATTATTCTGTGTACTTCCCTGACCCTTCTTGTGTGCCATTGACTGCTCCTTATGCTACGATCTTTGTAATTTTAACGCGGGTAAAATCCCGTCTAAAACCTCTTTTGGTTTTGCTATCTTTACGGCGGCGCTTTTTGAAGACGATCACTTTTTTACCCCGCCCCTCATTGATCACTTCCGCTTCAACTTTTGCTCCACTCACTAGGGGAGTGCCATAAACAACGCCACCCTCTTTGGACACTACCAACACTTGATCTAATTCTAAATGCGCCTTGGGCTCTAAACTAAGCTTGTCCAATAAAACAATATCGCCCTCTTGCACTTTATACTGCTTGCCCCCGTTTTTAAACACTGCATACATGGCAAAATCCTAAAAACAAAAATTTTAGCTTTCATTTTAACACGAAAAAGCTTAAAAAAAGTTGCCATACATGGCATACATCTTGCATGTTCATTATGATAATTCAGATAAAAGGGAAGTTATGCGTATCAGTGATAGCGGTCGCTACAACCAAATGAACTATTACCAAAATACCTTGCAAAATAAGCTCAACACCGCTAATACCAAGATCGCTTCAGGGCTCAAGATTCAAAATGGCTATCAAGATAGCAATATCAATGATCAAAATCTCAAATATGGTTTTGAGGAAAACACCCTCGATCAAAATATCGATGTCGCCAAGAGTGCCCACACTTCAACACTCAACACCGACAAAGCGTTGAGCGAACTCTCTAGCACAATGGAACAATTCAAAACAAAATTAATCCAGGCTGCTAGCGATGTGCATTCTAACACCTCGCGCCAAGCTATTGCTCTCGATCTAGAAAAACTTAAAGCGCATATGATCAATGTCGCCAACACTTCCATTGGAGACGAATATCTTTTTGCGGGCAGCAAGGTGGATCGTAAGCCTTTTGATTCTAAGGGAAATTACTATGGTAATGATGAAAATCTTAACGCATTGGTGAGCTCAAATAATCTTGTGCCCTACAATGTAACCGGTAAGGCCCTCTTTTTAGGAAAAGACCTCGACAAACAAAAACACATCACTACCAATATTAAAATGTTTAACCAAAGCAAGTTGCACCCAGATATTATGGACGCGCTCAATAGAACTGCTGAACCTCAGGAAGTTTTCATACAAACTGGGGACACTCTGCGCGATCTCATTGGGGATAACGATGATGATCCCAGTAATGACTCTAAAGAATATTTTTACTTGCAAGGGGTGCGCCCTGACGGAGGTGCTTTTAAAGCAAAGTTTGCCCTAGATAAAGCCTACACTAAAAAAGAAGATGCCACGACAGTCAACGATCTACTAGATCAAATTGGACGCGCTTATGGTAACACTTCAGATAACAAAGTTGTGGATGTTAGCTTGAATGCGTGGGGAGAAATTGAGATCAAGGACCTAACTACCGGAAACGCCACGATTGATTTTCATATGATCTCTAGCGATCGGGATGTGGATAATTTAGAACAGCTACGCACGAGCAACGCGCGTGTTACAAGCTATGTCAAAAGTCCTTTTTTGACAGATCGCAGCCTCTCTAGCTTGCAAGGTGTGAGTAATCCCTACGATCACCGCATTTTAGACCTCTCGAGTCCATTTATCACTCAAGATAACACCCCAGCCAATCGCAACACCAAACTCAGCGAGATTTTAGGCCCTAGCGCCACTTCTTTAGAAATTAGTGGCACACGCCCCAATCATAAAGATGGCACCATCGATCCCACACCTTTAGAACCCATTGTTTTAAGCGTGGATTTAACTCTGCAGGATGTGATGAACACAATCAAGGCGCATTTTGGGGGTGATTTGCAAGTAGAACTCTCTGAGGATGGGCGTTTACGCCTAATTGATAAAAACATCAAAAACCAAGCCCATGATAGCAAAACACCTCCCTTTGATGGCGCGCATGGTCTAAGTCTTAAACTAAGAACTTTGGATGGCAAGGGAAAAAAGGTCAAAGCCCTGCCTACAGATTATGCGAATGAATACCAAAAAACCTACTTCACCCATAACGGAGCGCACTTGGTGGGCAATATCTCCCAAGTGATCCCTAAGACTATGGACTACGCCACTGGCGCAACCAAGCTCTCTGAGGTGATGGGCACACAGATAGGTGAGCAAAGCTACATTCTTAAACTCAGCGATCACAATGGAATACCCCTAGAGGCTAAATTAAATTTAGAAAACCAAGGGGCATTTTTGGAATTGCCTAGCAAAAGCGGAGGCGCGCCCTATAAAATTCCACTCTATAACCGCAATGACAGCACGCCCACTCTCACTAAGCCCAATGATTTTACCTACCGCCAACTCATGGACGCAATCACTTTGGCAATGGACTATAGCAATCAAGACGCAAAGTCCTACAAACAAGCCCAAGCCCAAGCTCCCTCTCAAGAAAGTAAGAAAGCCTTTTTATCTTTGCTAAAACAAGCAGACACGCGGGTGGATGTGCGTTTAAATGAAAATGGGCAAATGACTATCCAAGATAAAATGCGTTCTAAAACCTTGATGCAATTCATGTTATTTGACGCTAAGGCAGATGACTTTTCAGCAGATCTGATCAAAAAAGACACCCCCTCTATCCGCTTGAACGCTAACAATGCGCTCACCATTGATCAACCCCATATCAACTTTTTTAAACAGCTAGATGGGGTGATTGACTCTGTACGCAGTGGGATTTATCGCCCCGATGCCCTGCAAGGCAACTACAACGAACAAATGCGCAATTTGGGGATTCAAAATAATATCGAGTTGGTAGATCACTTGAGCGATCACATCGAAAAGATTATCGCCACCAATGGCGCGCATAGCCGTAGCTTTGCCCATATCTTAAGACGCAACGAGGTGCTTAAATCCCAAGTGCAAGCTATCCGGGGCGACACGGTGGGCACGGACATCGCCGAAACTTATAATAAGTTTTCTCAATTGCGCAATAATTACGATGCTGTGCTCTCCTCAAGCAGCAAGATCAACCAAATGGGTTTAACACATTATCTTTAGCTAGGGGTTGATCACCCTGCCTTTAAAAAGCAAATACCAACTTAGCCCATTGGCGATTTGCATTTTGTCTGTAAGCTCTTTGCCTAATTGCAAATCTGCAGGCAGGTTTGCGCCTTTTGTGCGTTGGTGGTCCTTAACATACAGGAGCGGGGCGTTATCCATATACAAAAAGTCTAATTTGCTTGTTTGGCTTTGCGCCCCCACGACATCAAAACCTAGCGCAAAATTCTTGGATTGCCCCCACACAAAGGGTTTTCTCTGTTCGCAATTTTGAGAGGAATCCTCATTGCTAAAAAGAGGCTTGCCAAAACTCACATATTCATAGTCCTTTGGAGCGACAAGTTCCATAATCGTAGCGGGAATGTCGATGTGCGATCCTACGCAGGTGGCAAGCTTAGGGTTTAGACTTGGGGCATAGAGGATTAAAGGCACGCTTTTAGTCCAAAAGTAATTATCCTTAGCAAGGGTAAAACTGCGATCAAAATGATCGCCCGTGATGATGAAAAGCGCGTTGGGGAATTTAGCACTCGCCTTTTTAATAAAATCTACTAGGATTTTGTCATACCAAAAGATGTGCCCTAAAAAGTTAGCGCTTGGCATATTTTTATCATTGGAGTTTTTGACAAAGGTTTCAATTTTTTCTACAGGCACGCCAAAGGCTTTTAGATTGACATTGCGGGTGGGGTGGTTGCTTAAAGTCATCACCATGCTAAAAGTTTTCTTGTTGATAGGGGTGTTTTTAAGGATGTAGTCAAACAAGATATTGTCATGCACACCCCAATTACTCTCTAGGGGTTGTGGGTAGGCCTTAGGATTGATCTTTAGCTGTTCTTTGGCGAAATCCAGTAGGTATGTGTTGAAGATAAAATGCGCAAAGCCTTGTTTTTTAGTAAAGCGATCAAGGCGATTCCAAATCCCACTGCCTCCATAATAAAAGGTGTTTTCAAAACCAAGATTTTTCATTTGGTTGCCAATGGCGGTGGGCAAACTTGGAATGTTCACGCCCATATTGACGAAATTCGTATCGTTGATGTTAAAAAGTCCGGTGATCTGCACATCTAAGCTTTTCACCGTGCGTTTTGCGTTTTCTAAAAATAGGGGGAAAATAAAACCATGTTGTCCGTCATTGAGGCTTTTGAGCGCGTGTGTGAGACCAATAGAGTCAAATTGGGGGTCAAAATGCCATGAAGAGAGCGACTCGGACACGATATAGAAAACATGGGTAATGGTAGGGAGTTTGGGATTTTGGCTCGTGTGGGTTAAAAGCTTGTAGAGATCAAGAGGGGTCTTAGTGTCTTTGGGGAGATTAAAGTAATCAATGCCTGCTTGTAGAGGGCTTTTGGAAGTGAAGTCAGAAAAGTGGACATGATGACTTTTTCTATAGTCTTTAAAAACTAAGTAAAGATCGCGAAAAGCCCCCGGAGTAATTTGGCGCAAAAAGGGATTTTGAACGGAGTGAGCAATGAAATCTAAAGACACGCCGGTTAAAGCTAGGCGGGAGTTGATGGAAACAAGCATAAAAAGGGCCAAAACACACATAGCCCCACCAAGTGTCCATTTAAGAGGCAGGGCAAGAATCAGAGTGTATGAGGGTTGAAGGACACGATAAAGATAAGCACTTAGCACACTCAAAAACACCCAAATCAAAAGTTTTGTGCCAATAAAATACTCACCTGTAAAGGCCATACCCAAAATAACTTTTGGACTTTCTGTAAAAATTTGTAAAAGATTGCTATCAAAGACATCTCCATAGATGCCATAAAAAGTAATGTTAGCTATTTGCAAGAAAAGACATAAGCTGAGTGCAAAATACGCAAATCCACGGAGCACTTTAGGGCGGATTTTAAACGGACTAAGAAGTCCCAAAAGCAAATAAATAAGTCCAAGGGCAGCCACAATTCGATTATCGTATTTTAGACCACTCACTAATACCTGTCCTATTTGATCCAAGTGCGCGCTAGCGTGCACCAACGCGCCCTTGTAGATGCCCATATAGGCGATAAAACCCAGACGCATTAGGACAAAAAAAGCCGTGCAAAAGAGGCTAAACACCAAAGTGTCAAGCACAAGAGTTAGGAATTGTTGCCCTCTTTTAGAGCTAGAGAATACAACACGCATTAGTAAGGTTTGCGGGCTTTTAATTCTGCAATGTCTTTAGCATAGGTCTTTAAACGCGCTTGGGTGATGCTCTGATCCATTTTTTGCATCACGGATTTAAAAATTGTGTTGAGGGCTTTTTTGATGGCATCATTGGAGTTATCCTTACCTTTGTAGAGGGAACTTAGCAACCCTCCAGTGTGTTCGGATTTGCTAGACTTG
The DNA here is from genome assembly GCF_000200595.1 of Helicobacter felis ATCC 49179. NCBI lineage: Bacteria > Pseudomonadati > Campylobacterota > Epsilonproteobacteria > Campylobacterales > Helicobacteraceae > Helicobacter > Helicobacter felis. The sequence goes on from NC_014810.2 coordinate 540,762, forward strand.
ATAAAGGGCTCTTTAATGTCGATTTCGCTCAAATCGATCAAAAACGAATCTACAGACTCCCCACTTAGAGGTTCTACAAACACAACCTTAAGGTAGCCCATCGCGACAAGATTACCTTTCATCACATCCATACCACTAGAAAAAATGAGCCCGGGGCTGGATTTTTTCTGCTCTGTGGTTTTGGGATCGGGACGCAAGACAATTTCTCCGGTGGTTTCTAATGCCAAATACCCATCGCGCCTTTGTGCAAAAGGCAAATCGTTTTTATCGCTCACATCTACAAGAGCGACCTTATAGCCTTGATTTTTAAGGAGTTCTTGGATTTTCAAAACAATTTGTTGTCTAAATTTAAGTTCGTATTCTCTAGCGATATTGTCGCTGTATTGTAAAACGGGTTTGAGAAGAATGACCTCTTGATTAGTGATTGGGGCTTGGTGCGCGCTGGTTTGGTAGGCTAAACGCAAAGGCACTTGATTGGTAACAATGATGTTAGGGCCACAACCAGCCAATAAAAACACCAACCCTACACTCGTTAAATACCGCTTCCACGCCATTCTCACTCCTTATTTCTAAAATATTCTCCATTTTTTCCCCCACTTTTGTGTTCCAGATAAATCTCTTGTATGGTCATCGATTTATCCAAACCTTTTACCATGTCATAAATCGTCAAAAGCCCTACACTCACCCCGCTTAAGGCTTCCATTTCTACCCCCGTCTGTGCTTGGCATTTTACTCTAACTTTGAGAATAAAGGCGCATTCTTCTTCTTTTTCCACTATATCCACATGGATGCCTGCAAGAGGCAAGGGGTGGCACATAGGAATGAGCGCGCTGGTTTGCTTGGCTCCCATAATTGCTGCGATGATCGCCGTCTGCAACACAGGACCTTTTTTAACTTGATTGTCTAAAACCGCTTGATAGGCCTGTTTACTCATGCAAATTTTGCCACACGCTAACGCAACCCTAACGCTCCGATCTTTGGAGCTGACATCCACCATAGTGGGATTATTATGAGAATCAAGATGGTTAAACATTACTTGCGAGGACGAAAAACCTGAATGTGATCTGAGTTAGCCTCAATGTAAGCCCCTCCAATTAAATCAATACAATAGGGAATAGCTGGAAACACCGCCTCTAAGCATTCTCTAATACTCTTGGGCTTGCCGGGCAAATTGACAATGAGGCTTGATCCTCTAATGCCCGCTGTTTGTCTTGATAAAATGGCTGTGGGGACATACTTTAAGCTGGCCGTGCGCATCAATTCCCCAAAACCGGGCAACATTTTAGAACACACTGCCTGTGTGGCCTCTGGGGTTACATCTCTTGGCGCAGGTCCTGTGCCCCCTGTGGTAACAATAAGATCGCATTGTGCATCGCTTAGAGCGATCAGTGTTTGCTCAATAATGTCCTGCTCATCTGCAATGAGGTGATAAACGAAGCTCAGAGGATTTAAAATATATTCGCGTAACACCTCTTGGATAGCCACCCCGCTTTTATCCTCATAAACTCCCAAGCTAGCGCGATCGCTAGTTACCACAATCCCTACTTTAACCTCTTTCATGCTAATAACCCGCTTCCTTTCAAGGGGTGGCTTTGATCTTGAGCATAAATCCTCTGCCCCTCCTTAAGTTCGTATTTCCAAATGGGGGCGTTGTGTTTAAAATCCTCAATAAAGAGAGCGTACATGTTTAGGGCTTCTTTTCTATGCGCAGAAATTAAGCCAACCATGTAAGAACTTTGGCCCACTTCCACATCTCCCTTAGCATGTGCCATGCACAACTTCACGCCCACTTCATAGCCCCGTTGCTCCCACGCACTAAACCATGTCTGCAATAAGGGTAAATGCACATCAAAGCTTAAGCCTTTAAAATTTTGCCCTTCGCCCCGCACTATGCCGGTAAAAACACACAAAGCCCCCGCGTTTTTCTCTTGGCAAAGCCTCTCCCATTTGCTATAAAGTTTAGCGGTGTTCAAAGCCCCATCAAAGACTTCTAGCACCCTCAACCTCCACACACGGGGGGCAAGAGCACAATATGATCCCCCTCTTTTAAAGGAGTATGCAGATCGTCTATTAAAACCCCATTGAGAGCGACTGCGCTAATAGACAACCAAGGCTTCAGGCTTTCTTTTTGAGCTAAAATCTCTCTAAGCGCAAGCAAACTACTCACTTCAAGCTCTAGGCTAGCTTCTTGAATAGGGCCCAAAAACTCCACGCGCACCATTAGAGCAGATGCCCCATCTTATTTTTCTTGGTTTCTAAATACTGCGCATTGTGGCAATTACTGGGCACAATGATACTATGCCGCTCCACTTTCACAAACGCGCTTAAAGCTTCTACTTTTTGGGGATTATTGGTTAAAAGACAGATTTCTTGAATGCCGTAGTGTTCTAAAATATCTTTTACAATGTCATAATCGCGCTCATCATCTTTAAAACCAATGGCGCGGTTGGCCTCGATAGTGTCATAGCCTTGATCTTGCAAGGCGTAGGCGTTGATCTTATTAAAAAGACCGATTCCTCGCCCCTCTTGGCGCAAATAAATGAGCATGCCTCCTTGTGGATGGGCTTGGATTCTCTGCAAGGCCATGGCTAATTCTTCGCCACAATCGCATTTTTGCGATCCAAAAACATCCCCGGTCAAACATTCTGAGTGCAAGCGCACCAGGGGAGGACTAGACAGATATGAGGTAAACACCACGAGGTGGTCAAAACTCTGCCCCTCTCTTGTCTCTCTAAAAGATTGGATGCGAAATTCCCCAAACTTAGTGGGTAACCCCGCTTCACTAGAAATTTGCACAAAACGCTCCATAAATTACCTTTTTGAGCCAAACATTCTACCACGCAAAAACAACATTTTGGTAAAAATTACTTAATTTTTCTTGAAAGTATTTTTATTATGAATACCAAGTATTTTAGCTAAACCTGAATTTTGAATCAAAAAGCCAATAAAATCCATGCCAAAGAGAGCCACAGCACCTAAACTCTTAAACCCACATAACTTTTTTTGGCGGTTGTGAATATGGTGGGTTGCATGGAAAAAAAGCTCCCCAACCAAAGGCCCTAAAGTGGGGGTGCAAATGAGATCTTGCCAGCTGGGAATCTCCACAAAAGCCTCTAAACCATACTCCCAAAAAAAAGTGGACACCAAAAAAGTAAAGAAAATACAAGCGCGCTTGCAATACCCCGCAACTCTAGCCTGCATGTAATAAATCGCGCCAAAATAGGGGTGCAAGACCCAATTAAAAATGAAGAGATCGCGATCCATCTGCGGCCCTAGTTCCACATTGATAGCCCAACTATGCAGTCCAAACTTTTCTTTGCTCCAATGTGTTACACTCTCAGGCATCAAATAAAGCCCCACAAGCCCTAAAAGAAAGGCTAGAGCTAAGATTCCAACACTGATACACAAATACCTTAGGCGATCGTTGGGGGTGTAACCTGCCATGAAAGAATCCAAAGATGGCACAACACACCTTAGTTTTTTACGATTTTTGCAAAAGAAAACTTTAAAATCCATTAGGATTTTCTTGTTAGACTTCGCACTTTGGAGGATAAAATGGCTATTTTAGGTAAACTCAACACTTTAGAGCACTTGTTTAGAAAAACTAGAGAACTTGAGACACTTTATAGTTATCTAACAAATATGCTTACAAGTGAGCATGCATGGCATCAGGCTTTACGCAATCAAAAGGAAGGATCTAGTAAGCGTCCCCTAGAGCATGGCATGCATGCGATGGAAATCGTTTATCGCCCCACGCAAGATGGGGTTTTAGAGACGCATAGGGCGTATGTGGATTTTCTCTTGGTGGTAGAGGGGAGCGAGCTCGTGCTTTGGAACGACATTACAGATTTGAAGGTGCAAGATTCCTATGATGCCAGCATAGATCGCCAAACCTACTACGCACACTCTAATCCATGCGCTATTCCCATGCATGCGGGGATGCTAGGAATTTTTATGGATTATGATGCGCACACCACGCGCCCCATGGATTCTAAGCTTGTGCGCAAGGTTGTGGCCAAAGTGCCTAAAGAGTTGATTAAATTAAAGTTATAAGGTGAGTTCATTAATGCATTCTTATTGGTTTTTTGTGAGTTCAGCGGTGCTTCTTGGAGCCAACACTTTAGAGGGAGTGTATAAAACCCAATCGTTCCTTTATATGAAAAGTTCCTATGTGGAGTTTTTCAAACATGGGGATAGGTATTATGCCTATGGAATCGCCAATGCAGATGGTTCTAAAGCCCGTAAAGATATTTACAATAAAAACCCAGCCCTTAGAGATCGCAGTGATAAAGGCGTGGTTTTCTTATACGGGTTGACTCATGTTAAAGACAATTTATACAAGAGCGGCAAGGCGTATAATTTTTACGATGGGCGCACCTACTATGTGCGCGTCTGGCAACAAAAAAACGGAGATTTAAAATTCCGCCCTAGTTTTGATAAACGGGGGTTTTTTGGCAAGACCTTCATTTGGAGAAAGGTGGATAACGCTTATCTCAAAGACCACGAGATCACCAAACCGGATTTTTCTCAGGTCTTAGAAACTCTTAAAGCTATCCCTAGCGATGGTTCTTGATCCACTCTAGGGCAATTTTCACCGCATTGCTGGCCGCGCCGACTCTGAGTTGGTCGGCCACACACCACAAGTGTAAAATCTTAGAATCAAACAAGTCGGATCGCACACGCCCTACAAAGGTTTGATCCGTGTGGCTAGCATTAATAGGCATGGGGTAGAGATTTTTGCTAGGATCATCTAAGAGCACGATATTAGGCGCGCTTTTAAGCACTTCTTGGGCTTGGTAAGCGTCTATAGCCTGCTTGAAGTGAATACTGATGCTCTCGCTATGGCTACGCAAAACGGGCACGCGCACGCAGGTCGCGCTGATGGGAAAATCTGCATGCATGATCTTATGGGTTTCTTGCACCATTTTCATCTCTTCTTTGGTGTAGCCAGAGGGCATAAAAACATCGATTTGGGGAATCACATTTAAGGCTAGAGGGTGGGGGAAGACTTGGGAGCACTGGCTACCTGCTATCTGGGCTTGCAACTCTTCGATCCCCCGTTTGCCCGCCCCACTAGCCGCCTGATAAGTGCTCACACAAACCCGCTCGATCCCAAAAGCCTGATGTAGGGGTTCAAGCACCTGCACCATTTGGATAGTCGAGCAGTTAGGATTAGCGATGATATTTTTAGGGCAATCTTTTAAATCCTGCGCGTTGACCTCTGGGACCACTAAGGGGATGTCTTTTTCTAGGCGAAAAAAGCTGGTGTTATCAATCACCAACGCGCCTGCCTTAGCCGCGCTGGGGGCAAAGAGCTTACTCACTCCACTCCCCGCGCTAAAAAAGGCGATGTCTATTCCCTCAAAACTCTCATGGGTGGTTGGCAAAATCGCGTATTCCTGCCCCATAAGGCTAAGTTTTGCCCCCGCACTCCGCTTGCTAGCTAGAGGTTTGAAACTCTTAAGAGGAAAATCCCACTGCTCTAAAAGCGTGATGATCTCCAAGCCCACCGCTCCGCTTGCCCCTACAAGGGCGACATTATAGCCCTTCATTCGTTCACCATCGCCAGTGCGCCTAAAAAGCTCAGATGATTCACCTGCACGCCTGTTGTCATGTTCTTGAGGGTCAAACTCTTGTTACGCACTTCTTCTTCTCCTAAAACCACCACAAATTCATGCCCCTTTTGGTTAGCGTAGCTAAAAGGCTTTTTAAGTTTTTCAACCTCCGGGTAGAGTTCGGCATTCACATCGCTTTGGCGGAATTTTTGGGCAACCTGACTAGCATAAGCAAAATGAGAGGGGTGCATGCACACCACTAACACTCGTGCGCTCGTGGATTTGCTCTCCACCAACTCAAGTTCTTCCAAGCCTACCAGCAAGCGATCTAGCCCAATAGATGCGCCCACACCGGGCAAACTCTGGGTGCTAAAGCTCTTAGAAAGATTATCATAACGCCCCCCAGAGCACACACTCCCTAAAGTCGCTAGGGAGTTGATCGTAGTTTCATAGACGATCCCGGTGTAGTAGCCAAGCCCCCTAGCGATGGAAAAATCTACCTTAAAATGTTCGGGATTGATCTCTAGGCAGAGTAGAAGATTAAAAAGACTCTCTAACTCCTCCAAGCCCTCCTTTAAAGTAGGGTTATAGTCCTTCAAATAAGCCACGCTTTTAAAAAACTCTAGAGGGTCGCCATTTTGCTTTGTGTTGATAATCTTTAGCAAGTCTGTAAACTGCAGTTGTGGAAAAAGGGCTTTAAGCTCCAAGAGCACGCCCTCCTGACCGATCTTGCTCAGTTTGTCCACCACCCGCAAGAGCGCGTGAATTTCCTCTTGAGTGTGCAAACCAAAGTGTTCACATAGGCCATTTAAAATCTTGCGGTGGTTGATCCACACACTGAATTCATCTAAGCCTAAAGCTTTCAGGCTAGCGATGATCACCTGAATGATCTCGCTATCACAGAGCAAGCTCTTGCTCCCGATGAAGTCAAAATCGCATTGGGTAAACTCTCGATAACGCCCTCTTTGGGCACGCTCTCCTCTAAAGACATTGCCAATAGCGTAGCGTTTAAAGGGCAGACCTAAAGCGTGGTGGTGCTGGGCGATGAAACGCGCTAAAGGAATGGTTTGATCAAAGCGCAATCCCACTTCTCTTTTGCCATGATCTTTAAATAGATAGATTTCTTTTTGAATCTCCCCCTCCTCTTGGGTTAAGATGGAGGCGTATTCCAAATGGGGGGTTTCGATGGGCACAAATCCAAAACTTCTAAACACACTGGCCAATTTGTCTAGCACCGCTCCCTTGGCCATTGCCTCTTTGGGGAGTCTGTCTTTAAAGCCACTCAAAGTTTTAGGAGTGATCATAGCGATCCTTTATTGAAATGGGCCAATTATAGCAATTTTAGAAGAGGACTAAAAGAGTCCTTCTTTATGTCGTCTTAAATTCGTTGGTTTTATGGTAGATTTGTTCGACAACACTCTTAGAGTGTTCCATCATAAGCTCCATTTTATTAGCATTCTTAAGCGTGTCGCTCGCAGACACTTCCACAGAAATCACATCGCCTATAATTGCTTGCGTGTTGTGCCCAAGCTTGATAAAGACCAAATTAACCTCTTTGATGCGCTCGATCAGATTTGCCAAATACGCGGAGGTTTTGATAGAACTTTCTTGCACAGATGCGCTTAAGGCACTGGCCTCTTCAATACGCAAAGTTTGTTGCCCCATTTTATTCCCTACCTCATCCACATCTTGCATAATAGTTGAAATTGTGGTGTTGACTTCCATGAGTGCTTTTTGCGTGCGCGTAGCTAGATTGCTAACTTCTTGTGCCACTACGGCAAACCCCCGCCCGTGCTCGCCTGCCCGCGCTGCCTCAATGGCTGCATTGAGCGCGAGTAAATCCGTTTGTTTGGCGATCTCATCAATAGTTTCTAAAATGTTCTTTGCATTATTGGCGCTTTGATTAAGCGTTTCCATTTGCAAGGCAAGTTCTCTTTCATTGTGCGCGTCTTCTAAAATCGCCTCATGCAATTTATGCACGCCGTTTTTACTCTCCTCCAATAGCACCAATGCCTTACCCAGTTCTGCGATCACTCCCTCTACATTGATATTCACCTCATTAATGTCGTTAGAAAGCTTTGTGCCCTCATTTTTAATGTGCGTGATCGTTTGGGCTGTTTTCTTCATCTCATCTGTGGTATGGCGCATCGCATCGCCAAGTTGCAGGGCGCAAGTGTGGCTTTGGTTACCGCAATTCTTAATCTCATTATTGAGCACACAAATGCGCTCCAGAAAGGCATTAATAGAATCCGCGCTCAAACTGATTTCATCCCGCGCATTTCCCTTAAGCCGAATGCGGCGGGTAAGGTCCTTGTCTCCCTTGTCTTGACTAAATTCTTTCACCACAGATACCAAGGCATGTAAACGCCTGATAATAAGAACATGGCTGAGTATGGAAGCAATACCGATAATCACCAAAGTAGAAAAAAATGCTGTATAAAGCAGGATGCGGAAATTTTCGGTCGCCAAAGCATTGGCATTTTCCCTTGCCTTTTCCATACTTTTATAAATGGCGCTCACATAACTTACCGTAACAATCACAAGATCGCTTATTGGATCGTAATAGGAATAACTGACGCAGTCTTCGCCTTCTGAAGAGGGGTGCGGGCGTTTAAGATTATGTCTGTAAAAACCCCCTTTAGGATCGCTTAAAGCGCGCTGGATATATTCTTTATAAAAGAAGCCTCCATTTTTATCCTGAACATCTAAAACATTCTTGCCCACTAGCTCCGGATGCACGCTATCAACTATTAAAGTCCCATCTTTGCGCAACGCTAGCACATAAGCGCGCCCCTTGATCGCATTGATCTTCTTAAAATAGTCAATGGTCATTTTTAAAGCCACATCTTTAGGATGTCTTGTAAAGTATTCCTCAATTCCAGACTTGATCAAAAACACATCATGTTGAATCACTAATTCGCGCTTGATCAGAGCGTTGCGATTAAAAGCTCCGATAACTTTATCGAGCACTTCACGCTCTATATATTGACTTAGAATGGTCAAAATCAACACCAAAGTACACAAAGAACCTAGAACAATTAGAATCATTTTTTTGCGCAGATCGAATACCACAGAGCTCCTTTTGAACAATTCTATGAAAGGAAACATGCCTACTAATGCATGTTGGCAAGGACAGCTTTTTGCCTATGGTGCTCCATAGACAAATTGAAAAATCAAGGAGAGTATCAGAGCAAGCCTAATACCCTTTGGGCGTGGCCTTTGGCTTGGACATTGTAAAGCGCGTGGGCGATCTTGCCCTCTTTGTCGATCACAAAGGTAGAGCGAATCACGCCCTCTACTTCTTTGCCATACATGTTTTTAGTGCCATAAGCCCCGTAGGCTTTCAACACTTCTAAGCTAGGATCGCTTAAAAGCTCAATGTCTAATTTTTCAGACTCAATGAAATGGCAATGACTCTTGGCATCATCTGGACTTACCCCTAAAATCAGCGCGCCCTTAGCCATAAATTCGGCTTTTAGTCTAGTAAAGTCCTGCGCCTCTATGGTGCATCCGGGGGTGTTGTCCTTAGGGTAGAAGTAAAGCACTACAATTTTGCCTAAAAAGTCTCTCAAACTCACATTCTGCCCCTGCGCGTTCTTGAGTGTGAAAGCGGGGGCTAGGGTATTTGGTTCTAAACGCATCGTTTCTCCCTAATATAAGATTACACGCACAGCCATAGGGCCATGCACACCAAAGACGGTTTGTAACTCAATATCTGCCGTGCGACTAGGGCCCCCAATAAGGAGCATGTTAGTGGGCAGGCAATGCTTACAATCCTCATCGCGCATTTTGACATCTTGAGGCATGCCTGCCTTTTTAAGTGCTTCTAAGCCTTGTGCCAAATTGCGTACAATTTTAGATTTTTCTAACAAGATAATACATTTGAGGGTGATGAGCGAGGTTAGGCGCGGACTAGCTGGGGAGGAAACCACACCCACAATACCCAAATTAGCCACCCCACAGGTTGCTTTTAAGATCGCTGTATCGATATTAAAAATTTCCTCCCTAAACTCTTCTACGGGTTTATCATAGGGGATTTTTGTATAAGCTCCCCCTAGTGCCTCCAAATCGCAGGGTAAATCTGTAGCATAGAGAAGTTTTTGACTCTCAAAGGCGGCTAGGGCGTTTTCTATCTCTGCAAGCAGGTTTTCAGGGTTAGAGTCGACCACCTCAGCACGGTTTAAATCTTGGTAATACTTGTATTCCTCTAGCAAATCCTCCTTAGTGTCCACAATCATATTTTTATAAGGGATATCTTGATGAGAAATACTATGGCGTTTGAGCGCGTTTTGGATGCGTTCTAAGACAACTTGCTTACTCATAAATCACCCCCGCTAGAGATTTTACTTTGGCATGCACACTTCCTCCCACTTGAGGCATTTCGCGGTGTTTGAGCCACTTGTTGAGCACAGGGGTATAATGCCCCACAAATTTACCCAGTGGGGCAAACCACCCGCTCAAGGTCAGCATAAGCCGCCACGCCGTGCCATTACTTGCCAATTTTGCAAAAGCCTTCATTCCCAATTCCTCCCATTTACTATGTTTGGCATTTTTATAGCCCCGCACCACGCCCCGCCCCTCGTGCGCCTTTTCACAGCGCAAATCTCTAATGAGTTCAGGCAAGGGGATTTTCACCGGGCAAACCTCCCCGCAACGCCCGCACAAACTGCATAAATTAGCGATGTGTTCATAATTATCCAATCCAAAGAGTTGGGGGGTGATCACCACTCCAATAGGTCCGGGATAAGTGGCTAAGTAGGCATGCCCGCCGATTTTATCATATACTGGGCAGTGGTTTAAACAAGTCCCACAGCGGATACAAGAGAGGGCGCGGTAATACTTTTCATCGGCCAAGATATTAGAGCGGTTGTGATCTAATAAAATGATATGCGCTTCTTTAGGGCCGTCCAATTCGCCCTCTTTGCGTGGCCCGGTGATGATGTTTTGATAACAAGTGATGGGCACGCCCACCGCGCTAGGACAGAGCAGGTTATTTAAAATTGACGCATCTTCAAAACTCTCCACCATTTTTTCAATCCCACAGATTGCTACATGAATATCGCAGGCGGTGGTGCACATCCGCCCATTACCCTCATTTTCCACTAACCAAATGGCCCCCTCATTGGCGATAGCAAAATTCACCCCTGAGATCCCCATTTTAAAGCCCTCAAACTCCCCGCGCATGTGCTCTCTAGCGATGCCATTGAGCTTTTCTGGTTCACTTTCTAAGGGCGCGCCTAGTTTTTCTTGGAAAATCTTGCCCACTTGGTGGCGGTTTTTGTGGATAGCAGGCACTACAATATGCACGGGGTGTTCATCGATGAGTTGGATAATGAGCTCGCCTAAATCTGTTTCTTTAGCGATGATGCCCTTTTCTTTCATGTACTGATTAAAACCGATTTCCTCGCTGGCCATTGATTTACCCTTAAGAATGCGCGTAACTGCGCGCTCCTTAGCTAAGTTGTAAATGATCTCATTAGCATCTTTAGCCGTGCTCGCATAGTGCACCACAAAGCCATTTTTAGTGGCGTTTTCTTCAAAGCGTTGTAGATAAGTATCTAATTTGGACAAAACTTTTAATTTGGCGTTTTGTCCCATAGTGCGCAAGGTCTCCCATTCTGGGATACGGCTTGTGAGTAAATCCTTGCGCTTGTGAATAAGGGTATCCATTGCAGAGCGCAAATTCGTGCGCATCTGCGTATCGCCCAGTTTCTCGTTAATAACATGTTCATAATCATGATCGCTATGGGTGTGTATCATGTTAAGCTCCTATGCCTATTCTTTGGGCTAGAAAGTCGTAAAAATGCATCGCTTTGGTGTTACTGCGCATTTTGGCCATCGCTCCGCTGATATTGAGCAAACAGCCCGCATCGGCTGAGAGAATGCATTCTACCTTTTGATCTTCAATGTCTTTAATTTTTTCCTGCACCATCGCATTGGAAATCTCAGGTTCTTTGACCGCAAAGGTCCCCCCAAAACCGCAACATTCCTCCTCTCTTTGCAGGGGCACGAGTTCCACATTGGAGAGTTGAGCGATGATCTTCTTAGCGCTCTCAATCACCTTAGAAACCCGCAAAGCGTGGCAATTAGAATGCCATGTAACTTTAATGGGTGCGCCCATATCGCTATAGTGCACATCTAACTTTTTGTCTAAAAACTCAGAGAGTTCATAAACCCTTGAGGCAAAGCTTTTCACCTCCTCATATTCAGGAAGTCCTTCAAAGAGTTCTAAATAGTCATGCGCCATCATGCCTACACAAGAACCGCTGGGCACAATCACGGGGTAATTTTCTTTAAAAAGGCGCACATTGTGCAACACAATCTCGCGGGTTTGGGTGTAGTAACCCGAATTATAGCTAGGTTGCCCACAGCAAGTTTGATCTTTTTTAAAAACCACCTCAACCCCCTCTCTTTGCAAGAGTTTGATACAATTAAGCACGGTTTGGCTAAAAACAGCCCCTCCTAAACAAGTGGCAAAAAAATACACTTTCATAAAAATCCTTTAGTCTAAAACATGTTTTTCATTGTATCCAAAATATGGGAAATATGAGGAAAATTGGAGCGAGCTACTTTATTATAAAAGCGGTAATTTTTATTAAAAATTGTGTTTGTATCATATAGATTAATTTTTTTATATTATCATTAGGATAATGATCTAATGATCTAATGATCTAATGATCTAATGATCTAATGATCTAATGATCTAATGATCTAATGATCTAATGATCTAATGATCTTGATCTTAAAAGTTGGGGTGGTTGCTATGAGTTTCAAGACAAAAGTTGCGCTTGTTTTTGCTATTTTGCTATCTGCGAGTTTTGCGGTTACTGTTGGCATTTTGAATTACAGGCTCTATTCCCGTATGACGAGGACTGCCAAAATCCAATTAGAGAAAACCGTCGATCTGTTGTCCTATTCTCTCAAGGGTTGGGATGATGCCATCCGTGGTGCGCTTCAAAACACTTCTAAACAGCTCGACAAAATGGATTTAAATGATATCCGCACCGTGCAGAAAGTCTTAGATTATGTGCAGTATGGTATGGACAGCACGGATTTACACTTTGCTTTTGAAGATGGGCGGATTTATAAAACTGTGGGACACATTCCCAAAGGCTACGATCCACGCCAGAGGGCATGGTACAAGCAAGCTAAAAATGCTCAAGGTCTCATCATCACAGAGCCCTATATAGACCTCTTTACCAGTCGCCTTGTTGTTTCCTATGCTGTTCCTATTATCCAAAATGGCGTTTTTAAAGGCGTGTTGGGATCGGATATCCCTCTAACCTATGTCGAAGATAGTGCTAAGGATCATTCAACAAATGATGTGCGCATCTACTTTTTAGATCAAAAGGGTTTTATTTTAGGTTCTGGACCCTTAGAACAGGGCAAAAGGTTTTTGGAAGTCTACCCCGAAAAAGCAAGTATTTTTAAGGAAATTCAATCACACCATGATGGTTTGATTGAGAGTGATGTGGATGGCAAACCTAAGTATTATGTTTACACCACTGTTCCGGGCTTTTCTTGGAAGGTTCTTGCGGTGAGCGATAAAAATTTTGTGCTCAAAGATTTAAGCATTATCCAACAAACTATTATTGCCATTTCTATCATCGCTACGGTTATTTCTATTATTTTGCTATTTATCCTGCTCAACATTCTCTTTAAACCCCTGAAAAGACTGACTAAACTCATCCAAGCCTTAGCTTCCAAAGATGGCGATTTGACCATACGCCTAGCCGTGCATGGCAAAGATGAAATTGCCGTGATTTCCAAGAGTTTCAACACTTTTTTGGACAAAACTCATGGCGTTATTTCCACCATCAAGCACAATAGCACGCAAAACACTCAAATCGCCCATGACCTGCACGATAGGTCTAGTGAGGTTTCCAATAACGCTACTGAAGAACAACAGCGTATCAAGGTAGTGGTGCACAATGGTGAGGATGTGATTGCCCATATTCTCACAGGTGCAGATAACGCCGCAAGCAATAGCGATAACTTAATGGACACCACACACACCCTAGAGAAAGTGCGCACCACCATTGAGGAATTTAGCCGTGGTTTGGGCAAAAATGCCCAGTTAGGCGTGGATTGTTCCAATAAATTAGAGCGAGCTTCTAAAGACACCGAAGAAATTAAAAAGGTTTTGACCATCATCGCAGACATTGCCGATCAAACAAACTTGCTTGCGCTCAATGCCGCCATTGAAGCGGCCCGAGCAGGCGAACATGGACGCGGGTTTGCAGTGGTAGCTGATGAAGTGAGAAAACTGGCTGAAAAAACCCAATCTAGCTTGGGCGAAGTGCATGGCGTGATTAATGGCGTGGTGCAAAGCGTGAATGACATCAGTAAAGATCTGCACAGCAATGCCCAAGAAATTGTCAAGGTTTCAGAGGCCGCCCACAGTTTGCAAGGTGTCGTTGATGAGAATGTAAGAGGCATTCAAACCATCATCAACACTACTATCAAGGATGTGCAAGCCTTTAAGGAGGTGGCTAAATTAGCCCAAAATATCATGGAACAAATCCATGCCATTGAGAATCTAGCCACTTCTAACCAAGAGAGCGTAAAAGCTGTCGCCCAAGCGAGCACCTCTTTAAACCAAACAGCGGATGTTTTTGCTCACGAATTGGGGAAATTTAAGACTTAAGCCAACAAAAAAGAATATCCTCACATCTTGCAATTTAGTTTTACGCAGTCTTGAGGGATGCCATGTTTAGAATTTGTTTACTTCTACTGTTTTGTGTGGGGCTCTCTGCGCGCTCTTTGCTAGAAACTCCCACTTCCCTAACTCCTCATCAAAAACAATACATCGATCTTCTCAGCGAAAATGATGCCTATGTGTATCCGGTGGATCGCTATTACACAGCGGGGAATCGTGTGGGCTATGCAAGTAAGGAATATAATTTTTGGGGCGCAGCGCACCGCCACTCTTGGATGGCGTGGAGTCGTTATTTGAGCCTGCTTTATAAATCTCCTAAAATGACTCGTTTTAGCATTTCTGTTACACAGAGCATTTACACCCCAAGTTTAAAAAATCGCCTCATCACCGGAGTAGTCCCCCATGATCATCTCTATGCCGGCTGGCTTCGAGCAGATTTTGGGATATTCCAACGCAGTCAACATGTCCTAGAAAAATTAAATTTTTCTTTTGGCACAGTGGGACCCCATGCCTTTGCTAAAGAGATACAGGATTGGATTCATAACATGCGCGGGGATAAGAAGTTTTATGGTTGGGCGCACCAGTTGCGCAATGAATTTATTTTTGAATTCACTTACCAATACCTCTACAAACTCCCTTTGCTCACTACCCGCTTTTTTTCTATAGACATGCTCCCGGGAGCTACGATCACTCTAGGCAATGCGATCACGCAGTTTAGACTAGGTTCGATGCTGCGCATGGGTTATAATTTAGACGCAGACTTTGGGCCCAATAAGATCAATTCCAATTTTAGCGGGGGTTTTCCCTATAGCGATAGGCTTTCCATTTATGGCTTTGTGGGGGCGAGTGGAACTTACGCGCCCTTAGATATTTTCGTGCAGGGTAATAGCCTGGACACTAGAAATGTAACCTTTCTCCCCCCCGCTCTCTTTGCAGTTGAGGGAGGTGTCGCGTTGCTTTATAAGGGTTTTAGGCTCGCGTTTGTAGCAACAAATCTTAGTAAGACTTTTCGCGATCAGCCTCTAAGCCACAACATTGGCACAGCGGAAGTTAGTTTGGCGTTTTGAAAAAAACTTAAGGCTTAAAGAGTATAATTCGGGCTTCATAGCTAGGCCAATTAGGAGCACTCATTAAAAAATTTCTTGCGGTTATCTTTGTCTATGTGGGGCAGTTTTTCTGTGTTTTAGATGCCCAAGAGAGTCGCATTAAAAGTATTGAATACGAAAATCTTTCCTATATGTCCGACATGCTTGCTGGCGAGATTGTCAAGATCAAAAAGGGCGAATCTCTTGATTTAAAAAAGATTGATGAAGCGATTTTAGCCCTGTATAATCAAGGGTATTTTGAAGATGTGTACGCAACTTTCAAGGATGGCAAGCTTGTTTTTCACTTTAAAGAAAAGCCCAGAATCGCAGGGGTAGAAATTAAGGGCTATGGCACAGAAAAGGAAAAGGAAACCCTTTACACCCAAATGGGGATCAAAAAGGGAGATACCTATGACGAAACTAAATTAGAAAATGCCAAATACATTCTTAAAGCCGCACTAGAACAACAGGGTTATTACGGTAGCGTGGTGGAGACCCGCCTTGAACCTTTGGCTAATGGAGGAGCTTACCGCATTGTCTTTCAGGTGAATCGGGGCAACCACATTTACATCACTAAATCTACTTATGAGGGGCGCGAACAGCTCAAGCCCCGCGTGGTGGAATCTTTGAGCGCGAACAAACAACGCGATTTTATGGGGTGGATGTGGGGCTTGAACTCCGGGAAATTACACCTGAATGAATTAGAATACGATTCGATGCGCATTCAAGATGTCTACTTGCGCAACGGCTTTTTAGATGTCAATGTGTCCTCTCCCTTTTTGAACACCAACTTTGCTACCCACAAAGCCAAACTTTACTACAAAATTAGAGAGGGGATTCAATACCGCGTTTCAGGCATAGAAATTCAGATTGATAAGCCTGTCGTGCCCATTCCTAAACTTTTAAAAGCTATTAAAATCCAAAAGGGTGCGGTTTTTAACATTGAAAACATGCGCGCTGATGCACAGATTTTAAAAAGAGAAGTTGCCGATCAGGGCTATGCTTTTGCGGTGGTCAAGCCGGATTTAGATAAAGATGAAAAACATGGCAAGGTGAAGGTGATTTATCGCATTGAAACCGGGGACTTGGTTTATATCAATGACATCATTATCTCAGGCAACCAGCGCACCAGCGATCGGGTGATCCGCCGTGAGGTGTGGCTCAACCCAAAAGAGCGCTACAGCCTCACCAAAGTGGCTAACTCAGAGAACGCGCTGCGCCGTTTGGGCTTTTTCTCTAAGGTTAAGATTGAAGAACGGCGCGTCAATAGCCAACTGATGGACATTTTGGTCAATGTAGAAGAAGGGCGCACGGGGCAACTCCAATTTGGCTTAGGTTATGGGAGTTATGGGGGACTCATGCTCAATGGGAGTGTGAGTGAGAAAAACCTCTTTGGGACCGGGCAGAGCATGAGTTTGTATGCTAATATCGCCACAGGGGGTGGGGGAAATAGCTATGGGATTCGAGGGAGTGGGCGGATGTTTTCAGGTAACCTCACCTTGACCAACCCACGCATTTTTGACAGCCGTTACAGCACTTCCTTAAGCCTTTTTGCCGACTACATCATTAGCTACAACTACATCCAGCAAGGGGGGGGGTTTAGCGCCACTGCAGGGCGTATGCTCACCAACACCTTTAGCATGAATCTAGGCTATACCTATAGCCTTAATAAAATCGTGGGCTTTTCTAGCCCGCTTTATGAGATGTTTTATAGTAGCCAAAATACGGTGATTAAATATCCAAATGGGGTGGTTGCTACAGGTAACAATGGCCAGCCTTTACATGGCCTTTGGAATCGCGACTACCACACTCCCACTACCAGCTCTTTTACTTTGAGTAGTAACTTTGACAACACAGATGACTACTACTTCCCCAAAAACGGCTTCACCTTTTCTAACTATATTGCAATGGCCGGTTTGCCTTCACCTGGAGGGCTTAACTCCTGGAATGGTTTGGGGGGGAATGTGCGCAATATGAAAGTTTATGGCAAATTTGCCGCCTACCACCATTTGCAAAAATATCTGCTGATTGACCTGATTGCCCGTTTTAAAACTCAGGGTGGCTATATCTTCCGTTATAACACAGAAGACTATTTGCCCCTAAACTCTGTCTTTTATCTAGGGGGCGTAACCACCATTCGGGGCTTTAGAAATGCCTCTATCACCCCCAGAACACCTGAGGGCATGTGGGTTGGGGGTGATGGGCTGTATACGGGTTCTGTGGAGTTAAGTTATGGCTTGCTCAAAGCGGCTAAAATGCGCGTGGCGTGGTTTTTTGACTGGGGCTTTTTGACCTTTAAAACTCCTAGCAAATCTGGAGGCTTTTGGCATAACGCACTCTCTACAGATGTAAACTTTAAAGATTATGGCGTGATTGGGGCGGGTTATGAACATGGCACTTGGCGCGCCTCTACAGGACTACAAATTGAGTGGATTTCGCCCATGGGTCCTTTGGTCTTGATTTTCCCCATTGCTTTTTTCAACGACTGGAGTAGTAAAAGGGGCTTGTATTTCAATCCTAATTTTGGCGATCTAACCCAACGCTTTGAGTTTTCTATGGGCACGCGTTTTTAAAGGACACACATGCAAAGACTGGACAGAAAAATACTTTTAGAATGGATGGCGCACAAACCCCTTAAAGAATTGGGGCGGATGGCTTTAGCTAAAAAACAGCAATTGCATCCAGAAAACACCACGACCTTTATTGTGGATCGCAACATCAATTACACCAATATTTGTTTTGTGGATTGCAAGTTTTGCGCTTTCAAACGCACCCTTAAAGACAAAGATGCCTACCTGCTCAGTTTTGAAGAAATTGATACCAAGATTGAGGAATTGATCGCTATTGGAGGCACACAGATTTTATTTCAGGGTGGAGTGCACCCTCAGCTTAAAATTGACTACTATGAAAACTTAGTTTCTCACATCGCTCAAAAATTCCCCACTATCACTATTCATGGCTTCTCAGCTGTGGAAATTGATTACATCGCTAAAATCTCACGACTCTCTTTAGTTGAGGTCTTGGAGCGTTTGAAGGCCGCAGGTCTTAGCTCCATTCCGGGGGCAGGGGCAGAAATTTTAAGCGACCGGGTGCGCCATGTCATTGCGCCCAAAAAACTCAGTGCTGATCGCTGGATTGAAGTGCACAGGCAAGCGCACAAATGCGGAATCAAAAGCACGGCCACCATGATGTTTGGGAGTGTAGACACCAATGAGGATGTGATCGAGCACTTGGAGCGTGTGCGCAACCTGCAAGATGAAACGGGAGGATTCCGCGCCTTTATTCTTTGGAGCTTTCAACCCAATTTCACCCCCCTACAACAAGAAAGACCCGATATTAAAAAGGCGAGTAGCAATCGTTATTTGCGTTTGTTAGCCTGTAGTCGGCTCTTTTTGGATAATATAGCCAATATCCAAAGTTCATGGGTAACGCAAGGGGCGATGATCGGGCAGTTGGCCCTGCTTTTTGGAGCGAACGATTTGGGTAGTGTGATGATGGAGGAGAATGTGGTCAAGGCGGCAGGCACGAGTTTTTGCATGGACAAGGAAGAAATGGTCGCCCTTGTGGCGGATTTGGGAGGTAAAGCAGCCAAACGCAATACGGCCTATGAAATTTTAGAGAGATATTAAACTCAAGGTCTAACATGAAGAGTGTCCGTTATGCGTTTCTGCTGGTTGTGGCTGTGTTGATTTTAATAAGCTTAGGAGTTTGGATGAAAGATACGCAACAAAAAGTGGAAGAGGAAAAAACAAGAGTGATCAAGCGCGATCGTGTAGGCGAAGGCATCAAGTACTTTGAGATCAAGGGAATTAAAATCCCTGTGATTTATGAGGAAAACCACCTTTTGCCAATGGGAGCTGTCCGCCTGATGTTTATTGGTGGGGGGAATTTGATGGATAAGAACAAATACGGATTGTCTAAACTCAGTGCGGCGATGCTCAATGAAGGCACTAAAGAATTAGGCAATGTAAAATTTGCCGAACAGTTGGAACAATTAGCCATCACACTAGATACGGACATTCGCCTAGAATCTCTACACATCGATTTAGGTTTTCTTAAAGAGTATGAATCAAAGGCGGTTGGTTATTTGATCGATCTTTTGCGCTCACCCAATCTCACTCCTAGCGCACTTGAAAAGGTGCAAAAGCGCATGACCGCAGCCGCTTTAACTAAAATGAGCAATTTTGACTATTTGGCCCAACTTGAACTTAATAAAATTCTTTTTGCCAACACACCCCTAGCCAATCCAGCCATTGGCACACCAAAAAGCATTCAAAGCATTTCTTTGGAGGATGTAAAAAAACGCCTAGAAGACGCGCTAGATATCGAACGACTGATCATTGTGATGGGGGGAGATTTAGACACTAATCAGGTTCTTGATCAACTCAAACCCCTTTTAGAAACCCTCCCCTCCAATAAACCCTTTTTCTCCCCCCATTTTGTAACTGCCAAAGAACCCCAAGAAAAAGTCATTTATAAGGACACCCAGCAAGCCTATATCTACTTTGGTTCCCCTTTTCATATGCAGGACCTAGAAAAAGAATTACCTTTAGCCAAAGTGATGAGTTTTGTATTGGGTTCTAGTGGCTTTGGATCTCGCCTGATGGACACCATTCGGGTTAAAGAGGGCTTGGCTTACAGCGCATATATGCGTATACAACTCTCACGCATTATCAACTGCGCGACTGGGTATCTACAAACTAAATTAGAAAATCAAGACAAGAGCATCGCCCTAATTAAGAAAGTCGTGAAAGAATTTGTAGACAAAGGCATCACTCAAGAGGAGTTAGACGGAGCTAAGAAGTTTTTGCTAGGATCTGAGCCCCTAGCTAATGAAACTTTGGGGGAAAGACTGACTAACAAATTCCACAACTTCTATTTAGGACTCCCTCTCAACTATGACAAAATCATGCTAGAGCGTATCAAAAATCTCAAATTAGAGGAAATCAACGCCTATATCAAATCCCACCCAGAGGTGGCAGATTTGAGTTTCAGCGTTTTGACTATGGATCCTAAACTTCAAGCCAAAAAAGTAGCACAAGAGGAAAAGATGGCCCCAGTGGAGCACAAATAATCTTTTACAAATCTTATTGTCAGGTTTGTAGAGGAACTTGTGTGGGGTTGTTTAAAAGGTATTTTAGAGGTGGGTGATGTTGCAATTATTATTAATTGCATTGCTTGGTATCCCACTAACTTTAGGACTGATCGCCTTGATGTCCTCACTCCCTTATATAGTAGTTTTCATAGTATGCTTGGTGGTAATTGGACTTATAGGGGGCGTTGTGGCGATGTTTAGAGATAACATAAGCGAGCATGGCTCTTGGAGAGGTGTGATGAGGTCTATTTTTGGTCTTATCTTACTTGCTCTGATTGTCTATTCTTTTGTTGCTTGTGGTGGTCCATTTTGTATTCTTGCTCTGCTTGATACAATACAACATTTGTAACGCCACATTAATTACAAATAAAGGAGTTTTCATGTTTGAAACCATTATCGGGTTAGAGGTACATACCCAGCTCAACACCCAAACCAAAATTTTTTGTAGTTGTCCGACTAGCTTTAAAGACACTCCTAATAGCAACACCTGCCCGGTGTGCTTAGGCTTGCCCGGAGCCCTGCCCGTGCTCAATGAAGCCGCACTAAAAAAGGCGATCGCCTTTGGGATGGCAATTAATGCCACGATCAACCAAGACTCCATCTTTGCGCGCAAGAATTATTTTTACCCCGACCTGCCTAAGGCTTACCAAATCTCACAATTTGAAATCCCCATTGTAGGCGCGGGCTATTTAGACATTGAGACAGAAACAGGGCTAAAACGCATCGGCATCGAGCGCGCGCACTTGGAGGAAGACGCGGGGAAAAATATCCATGAGGGGGAATTTTCTAAGGTGGATTTGAACCGCGCGGGCACGCCTCTACTAGAGATTGTGAGTCGCCCGGATTTGCGTAGCGCGCAGGAAGCTATCAGTTATCTTAAAAAATTACACGCACTTGTGCGCTTTTTGGGCATTTCGGATGCCAACATGCAGGAGGGCAATTTTCGCTGTGATGCCAATGTGTCTATTCGCCCCAAGGGTGAGGACAAACTCTACACCCGCGTAGAGATTAAAAACCTCAATAGCTTTAGATTCATCCAAAAAGCCATTGATTATGAGGTGGAACGCCAGATCGAAGCCTTTGAGCGGGGCACTTATGCGCGCGAAGTGGTGCAAGAAACTAGGCTTTTTGACACCACCAAAGGAGTCACCCAATCTATGCGCGATAAGGAGGGTTCGGCGGATTATCGCTACTTCCCCGATCCGGATCTTAGGCGCGTGCACATCCCCCAAGCCCTCTTAGAGCAACAAATCCCCGAGTTGCCCGATGCCAAAAAAGCGCGCTACATAGAGCTAGGAGTCAAGGCTGAAGACGCGAGCATGCTAGTGAGCGATGTTGCCATTGCGCGCTATTTTGAAGAGATGATTGACATGGGAGCGAGTGTAAAGGCTAGTGTGTCTTGGCTGTGTGTAGAATTGCTAGGACGCTTAGAGGGGCAGGAGTTAGAGCATTGCAAAGTGAGCGCGCAAACTTTGGGCACTCTAGTGCAACGCATTGATAGCAAAAAAATCTCAGGCAAGGCGGGCAAGGAGATTTTAGACGCACTTCTAGCCCAAGACTCCAGCCAGCCTAGCGATGTAGATGCCCTCATTGAAAAGCTAGGACTAGCTCAAGTGCAAGATGAGGGGGCTTTACTGCACGCCATTGAGGCGCTTCTCTCTGCACACCCAGACAAGGTAGCAGAATACAAAGCCGGCAAAACCAAACTTTTAGGCTTTTTTGTAGGACAGATTTTAAAGAATATGAAAGGGGCGGATCCTAGCGCGCTCAACGCGCTTTTAAAAGAGAAGTTAGAGGGGTAGTTGCAGACTTTTCACTCTCTCAAAAACCCGTATTGCCAAACTTTGGGGGTGATTAGCGCGCGCAAAGACTCTAAACTCTCTTGCAGGCTAGCGTATAAGTCTTTATAGCGCGTGTCTGTGGCTTTACTTGGGGGGTTGAGCTTGCCCTTAGCATCCCTTCCACTAAAAAACTCCTTGATGTCATACAGGCTTGCATTGGGGTTAGAAGTTTCTTGGGTGTGGTAGTAGGCATAGAGTTCACGCCCCTTATTTAAAACCTCTTTAGCTACCGCACCAAAGGTGGGCAAGAGCGATTGGGTAGGGGCAAAAAGCGCGCTTGTTTCTGGCTCTAATTTGCCGGCTAAAAAGTCTAGGAGGGTGTGGTGGGTATAACGCCCCTTAGGTCGGACTTCTTTTTCTGTAAAGGGGATAAAGTGATTAGCCCCTTGCTGGATAGAAATGCGGTTTTTCCCAGAAAAAAGCATAAAGACTAAACAATCGCCCAAAAACTCTAAATCTTCCTGCCAACTTTTATCATAAGGGGCATAGAATTGGTCATTGTGGTTTATCCACGAGTGGGGAATACAACGGCGCACAGAGAAATACACACACAAGGGGAAGAGGTTTTGAGGGGTAGTAATAATAATAATAATATGCCCTTTTCCGGGCTCATTGGTGATACACATTTTATTTTGATTGGCAAAATCGGGCGCGTCTGTGGCTAGATATGCTAAAACGGGTTCTTTGCTTTTTCTAAATTGGCGCACCCACTCATTGATACTAGGCACGCCCTCCAATGCCCTAAAACTTTTCACGCCCATAAACTCCCCCTTAGAATTATAGACATCTAGTTTAACTGGGGTGGGATCACTACTTTTTATCGGCTTCACTCGCAAACGGCTACAAAGCATACTGCTTTTTGCCGGCTCGCCCAAATCCCATAGTAAAAACCCGATAGGAAAACTTCCCTTTACATTATCAAAAGTGTTCCCCGGGCACATAAAGCCCCCCAAAAAGTGCGCTTTGAAATGCTCCCTAAAGGTTTTAAAATTGCTGGAATTAAGGGTTTTGAGTGTGGAGAAACTGGCTAAGATAGGGCCATTAATTTTAAGAGGAGATTTGTTAGAATTTACTTGCCCCTGAAAGGGGGCAACATCCCGTTCTAAGGAGCCAGCCATGTCCAAGAAACATGGTAAGGGCTCTGAGCGCGTACTATACATTAAGTTCTCTTTTTTGGGGCTTAAGTTTGTGTGGTTCAGCCGCTCATAAGAGCTCTCCCCCGTAAGGGGGGCTTCTTTTGGTTGGGATTTTGCTTCAGGGGCAATCTCTTTGAGAATACGCATGAAAAATTGGGCAAAAAGTTCGTTTCTGGCCTTGCCGAGTTCTTTGGCGTAAGTCTCAGCGATCTTAGAACATGCCACTTCACTCTTATTCCTGCCCGTGTTAGAAATCTGGGTCTTGCTCCCCGCCTCTGCATAGGGGGGGTTGATGTAAATGATGAGTTTAGAGCGTTGCTTGGGATCGTTTAAAATCTCTTGGAGGGGTTGGGGGAGCTGGCTAAAAGGGTCGTTTAAAAAATCAAAGGCAAAGATGTGTTCTTCTCTTAAAGCTAATTGTCCCTTTAACGCGCGTTCTTTCATAATCTCTACATCATTTTTATCTAAGGTGCTGGCAAAAATACGGTAAGGCTCAGAGAGCCCGGCGAGCAAATTACCCGTGCCTGCTGCACAATCCCAAATAAAATATTCCTCTTGAAAATTCACTCCTAAGAAGTGGGCTAAATACTCTTGAGATTTGGCCACCCAAATAGGGGGAGTGTAAAACGCTCCCTTGCGCTCGCGCACATCTGGGGGCACTAAGAGATCGCGCCTACGGAGGATGAAATCTTGATATTGCGTAGCGGGGGGACGCTTATAAGTCTTCCAAAACTCTTTGTGCGCTTGTTGCTTGTCCTTGAAGAGCGCGCTTTTGGTGCTAAATAACCCTAATGGGTCAATTTCTCTATCAAATTGGTAATGATCTCCTACTAGGCGAGTGTTGAGCTGGCCTATGGTGTGGTTGTCCTCACAGAGCAGATCGGCTAGGTAAAAATCCGCGTCTAAAATGCCCACTTGTTTAGCCTTAGACCAATCTAAATTAATAGAGGGTTTGACCTTTTGCACCCACGCCTGATACACATGCACAAAGTTATTCTTGTCAATGGGGGTCGCTAAGTTCGGGATGCTGTGTAGAGATTGGATAAAACTTTTTAGCTCCTTTTCTTGGGTCGCAAATTCGTAATGGACGAGGTGGGTGTCTAAGAGTGGGCTTAACAGCGTGTACACCTCTTGAAACTCTGCAGATTGCGTATTACTGGGTGCGCTGGTGTAGCTTTTCTTGGAGAGTTTGGCTAGAAGGGGTTCTAGTTCCTGTGTATCCACCACGCTAAAGCGCACACTATCAAAAGCCCCTAAAAAAGGGGCTAAATGCTCTTGAGGGTGCTTTAAAAGCGTTAAGATTAATTGAGTTAACGCCTTTTTAGGATCGTAAATTCCTGCCTTAGCTTCTGCCCAAAGCAGGGGGATATTTCTATACAAACTGCCTTCAGGCGCATAAACCTCAAAGTCGATCCAACTCCCACTACAAGTAAAATCTTTGAAATAGCGTTCCCGTAGGGCGTTTTTAAGGGGTTCTTCTGAGAGAGTGGAAAAAGTCATGACTATCCTTGAATTTTGCACTGAGGCATTGCTAAATATTTTTAGAGAACACAGGGAATTTTAGCTTAAGTGTTTAAATTTTATGTAGGCGGAGTGTCTTAGATGGATTTTGTGAGTTTTTTTTAAGGCGCGTTCTGTATTTGTCTTTGAATTTGCCAACTAAACACCATTGCACGAACTTATGGCAGTTAGTGCGATCTTTGGGGTTAGAAAAAAGATTGATATCGCAAAGTAGATCGTAAGTGAGCTCAGTTTGTAGTAGCTCATTAAATCTCTTCGCTTGTGATGGTTTAGGATAGCTTAACATCCCACTCGTAAAAACCCGCTTCTTCATCTGAGAGTTTATAGCACCTGCGGATCGCCTTTTTGATATCTGTCAAAGTGTAACTACTATCATCTTTTTCGCCTAATAGGCAATGGCACACAAATTTGTGGCAATTATACTCTTCAGAGTTCGGAACCTTGGCATACTTAAATTTCTTGCCCACATATTCTTGGGCTTTTTTGGCAACTTCTTTTAAACCCACTGATAGCACATATTCCTCACCTTTTGCATTTGTTTCTCCTGTTTTTTGGTGTTTGGCAAAAACATAAATCTCTGTAGCAAAGGGCAATCCATCCACAAAACCTTTTGGGCTAGATTGAACCACTTCGCCCGTGCTGAGCAATTCGACAATTCGATTGTTGCCTACATAAATGCCCGAGTGCTCGGCAATATTTCCAAATAAATCACAACAAAGCACGCTACCAATTTCAGGTTCTTTGACAATGCCCTGTGTGCGCTTCCAGCCCTTATATCCAAAATATCCTAAAAAACCACCCAGTAACCATGGCCACATCATTTTCCCCTTTTTATTTCTAAAACTCCAAGAATTTTGGAACTTATTTGAGTTTAGAGTCTGAAATTTAATTTCAAGCCCATGCATGTGATCCCACAAACTCTTACTATTATTCCCCTAACATCCGTTCCACAATCTCCAAATGCTTTTGCATGCTTTTTTTAAAGTCAAAGAACTTGGAGCGCTCCAAGCCTTTTTGGATGCACTTTTGGCGCAAAGCTTCATCAGTCAGGGCACTTTTTAGGGATTTAGCGATGTCTGTAACATTATAGGGGTTGCAATAAAAGCTCGCATCGCCTAAAATTTCGGACATGCAAGATACATCGCTTGCCAGCACCACACAGGAAGCGCGCATCGCTTCTACCATAGGCAAGCCAAAGCCCTCAGCAAAGCTACCCCACCACAGCAGATGTGCATGTGCGTATAAGGTTTGCAGCAAAGCATCGGATACATAGCCTAGATTGATAATGAAGTCTTGTTTAAAATACTGCTCATCCTCTGTGTCCAAATTATTGGGCGCACCCGTGAGCACAATTTTAAAGCGATTCTGCAACTCTTGGGGTAAGAGCTTGAAAGCATCGATGAGCCCGCGTACATTGCGCCGTTTCGCCTTGGCCCCCACCACTAAAATAAATTCCCCTAAATTGGAAGGCATGGCCTCTAAGTGGGTGTCTCTATATTCTCTTAGCCCGTGATATATGGGATGCACCGCCTCTTGAGAAAAGCCAAATGTCTTTAAAATCTCTTTTTTAACGCATTGGCTAAAGCAGATCACCTCTGTATAAGTCGCCATCTTGGGCAAGACAAGGTGTTTCCAACACATCTTCAATTCTTGATTGACAAACCACGCTTGTTCATCGCATAGAGGCAAATCGTGGATGCAACCCAAGGTTTTTTGAGCATTGAGTGTAGTCCCCAAATAGGAGGGTTCGATGTATAAATCAAATTTTTTCTGATCATGTTTTTTAGACTTTTGTTTTTCTATAAAGTGCAAGAGATTATATTTTAAAGATAAATAAAGCTTCATGCCCAAGACAGCTTTGGCAAAATCTAGCAAAGGCCGGTGATGATTTGGGGCTGTAGGGGTTTGTGGCACTAGGGAGGTGTTTAGCCATGCATTTAAATCGGTGTAAAAACATCCATTGGCATAAAATGTAAGGTTGACATCCGTATTTTTAAAGTGCTCCTCTAGCGTGCGAGCAAAGGTGAGAGCATACACCCCCAACCCTGTTAATTCTCCACTAATGACAGACACATTGATAACAATTTTTTTCAGAAAATAACCCTTGATTTTTCCTAACTATAGCATAAAGATTAAAAATTTTTGTGTAGAAATGTAGACCCAATGGACCGTGTGCGTGGTGTTTAATACAAAATGCGGGTTTCTAGACAAGACAAGCAGGTATAAGAAAAGTGATAAAATAAAGAATTAAGCGAGACTGCTAAACTCCCCCGCATCACCCTACTTTCCCACCCTTGCAAAGGGCAGTATCATCGGCGTTAGAGAGCTTGACTTCCAGGTTCGGGATGGGGCTGGGTATTTCCTCTCCACTAGGGACACAGGGAAAAGCAAGAAGCTTTTCTAGGTGTTGCCAAGCTTAAAAGCTCTAAGCCTAAACAACACCCACTCAAGAACAAACGCGCTATTCTAGCACTTTGTCCTCAAGCTGTCAATAACCTACGCTCCAGTTTGCTACAAAGCTTTGATTACACTCAACAAGGCGGTGATACCTTATCAACCAAACAAGCCAAACGCTCTATTAGTAGTGGTTAGCTAAAATGCATTGCTGCACTTACACACCCACCCTACTACAAACATAGTGTCTTCATGCAGCTTCNGGAAAGCTATCTGGTTTGCCCTTTTCCCCTTTCGCTCGCCACTACTGAGGGAATCTCGTTGATTTCTTTTCCTCTAGCTACTGAGATGTTTCACTTCGCTAGGTTCGCTCTCTAAATAGAGTAACTTACATTGCTGCAAGTTGGGTTGCCCCATTCGGACATCTGCGCCTCAAAGCTTCTTGACAGCTCCACGCAGCTTATCGCAGTCTAGTGCGTCCTTCATCGCCTCTACTACCCAAGGCATCCACCATCTACTCTTAAATATCTTGTTTGTTTCAGTTAGCATATCCGCTAAACTGCCTTGATAAGATTTCTACCGCCTTATTGAGTATAATTCTTTGGCTTTGTAGTTTTTACCTTTACATAGGCTATTGACAATGAAACATCAAAAAACACTAAACTAAATGCTCGAGCTACAGGATTAACTGCAACCCCCATTTGCTTAGGCAAAAGCGCATTATATAGCTGTAAAGCTTAGGAGGGGCTTAAAGTTTTGGGAGTTTTGGGAGTTTAGAAAATGTGTCCATTTAGATTGGATATAATCTAAACAAAGGATACACAATGAAATTGAGTAATTTGGTTTTACAATCCCCAAAGTTGCGACAATCTTCAAGAGTTGAGATTTTGCAGCAAAGTTGCAGTTTTTCCTATCCCTTTATATCAGGCACTCAGTCGTGAATAAGACTTTTAGCACCATTGTTATTAGCTATGTTCTCTTGGCTTTGTTGGGTGCCTTTTTGTTGAGTTTGGAGCCAATGCGCACCAAAGCCATCCCTTTTTTAGATTTATTTTTTACCACTGCTTCATCGGTTTGTCTTACAGGTCTAATCACGGCCAATCCGGCCAGCGATTTTAGCATTTATGGACAAATAGTGATTTTGACTCTAATTCAGGCAGGAGGGTTTGGCTACATGGGTTTGGCTGGTCTCTTGTTCCTCTTTATTGGTAAAAAAGTGGATTTTAAGAACCGCATGTTGCTCAAAGAGTCTCTAGATTATCCCAACATGCAGGGCATTATCCGCTACCTCAAACAAATTTTATTTTTCACTCTCGCTATCGAGAGTGTGGGAGCTCTCATTTTAACCTTGCATTTTCTCTCACATATGCCATGGCATAGAGCGCTTTGGGCTGGGGTCTTTCATGCTGTTTCAGCTTTTAACAATGCCGGTTTTAGCATTTTTGAAAGCAATTTATCAGATTATCGGGACGATATTGTGGTCAATTTAACAATTTGCGCCCTCATTATCTTAGGAGGTCTTGGTTTTTTAGCGTTGCGCGAATGTTATAGCTACCGCCATAGTCCTCGTTTAAGTGTACACACCCGCATTGTGCTTATTGCTACAGTGGTTTGTCTTGTTGTGGGGGTAGCTGTATTGCTCATTTTTGAATGGGATAATCCCAAGAGTGTAGGGCACTTGGATTGGCCACATAAGATTTTGAGCACTTTTTTTATTTCTGTAAATTTGCGCACAGCGGGCTTTAATAGCATTGATATGGCGGGTCTACATGACCAAAGCTTATTCTTTTCTTCTCTATTAATGGTGATTGGAGCTGCTCCGGGAAGTACGGCTGGAGGCATCAAAATCACTACGGTTACGGTGCTTTTGTTTTATGCCTATTGCACTCTCAAGGATCGAGAGGTGGTGCTTTTCCAACGAACAATCCCCGCATCCATTGTTAAAAAGTCTTTTTTGATTGGAATTATTGCCACCTTTTATATTGTGTTCTCCGCCATGATTTTGAGTGCAACAGATGACACGCAAAACAAGCATTTTTTGCCCTTGTTATTTGAAATTTGCTCTGCATTTGGCACGGTGGGGGCGAGCACAGGAAATGGAGGTAATCTCTCTTTTGTGGCTACCTTTAGCAATTTTGGCAAACTTTATATTATTGTTCTTATGTTTATGGGGCGTGTTGGGGTCTTGGTTTTCAGTATGGCTTTGGTGCGTAAGGGTAAAAAAAGTAGTGTGCGTTATCCAGAAGAAGGAGTTGTTTTATGAAAACTTATGCCGTTTTGGGCTTGGGAAAATTTGGAGGGCATGTAGCGCATGGCTTGCTAGAAAATGGCGAGCAAGTGATTGCAGTAGATATTAATGAAGAAAGCACCAAGCCTTTTAAAGGAATTTGCGACAATCTTTTTATCATCGACACCACCGACATTAATGCCCTAAGGGATACCGGAATTGGATCGGTGGATACGGCGATTGTGAGTATTGGGCAGAATGTCGAAGCTTCGATCTTGAGCGTGATGGCACTTAAAGAGATCGGAGTGGGCGAAGTTATAGCCAAAGCCTCTACTCTCATCCATGGCAAGATTCTTTCTAAAATTGGCACCGATCGTGTAATTTATCCCGAACGCGATGCAGCTAAAAGATTGGTTAAAGGACTTTCTTTCAACCCAAATTTAGAGGTGATCGACATCACCAATAGCATGAAAATAGTGCGCTTAAATGTCGGACACGCCCATCATGACATAACCGCACAACATTTTTTAAGCTTCTTTAGAGCCGATCTAAAAATTGTCGCGCTAAAACGCGCTAACAAATGGGAATACAACGCGGATTTGGCATTAGTCCTGCAAGATGGGGATATTCTCCTGCTTTTTGGACATGCCAAGGAAGTCGAAAATTTTATGAGTAGCAAAGAGATACTTAAGTTTGATAAATGATGTTACCGAGCGTATCGTTCTGTTCTCTTTATCATTTTAATTTTATCTCTATTAACGAAACACAGTTTAGCTAGTGTTAGAGTAGCACCCAAGAATTCTAAAAGGGTTGCCATGAAAAACTTGCACGAAGTCTATGTTTATAGCGCGAAACGAAGCCCTATTGGGTCTTTTAATGGAAGTTTATCCAGTGTGCCAGCCACGACGCTAGGAAGTGTGGTGGGTGTGGAAGCACTCAAAGCGAGCGGGTTTGATTCTGGCTTGGTGGATACATGTATTGTAGGCAATGTGATTAGTGCGGGTTTGAAGCAGGCTCCTGCTAGGCAGGTCGCCCTGAACGCCCATTTGCCTAATTCTGTGGGTTGCTTTTTGATTAACGAGGCGTGTGGGTCTGGCTTGAGGGCGGTGATGTTGGGTGCGAGTGAAATCGCCTTAGGGCGATCTAGGGTGGCTTTAGTAGGAGGGATTGAAAACATGAGCCTAGCCCCTCATTTGTTGATGGGGAGTAGAGGGGGGTTTAAAATGGGCGATGCCAAATTAGAGGACAGCTTGTTTAAAGATGGTTTGCGCGATGCTTACCAATATGCCTTAATGGGGGATTTTGCCGAGGGGTGCGCTAAAAACCACCGCTTGAGCAGAGAAGAGCAGGATCATTTTGCTAAACATAGCTATGAAAAAGCTCTTGAGGCGATCAAGACTCAGGCTTTTGATTCTGAGATCGTGCCCATTAGCATTAAAAGCAAAAAAGGGGAGGAGCTAGTTAGCCTAGATGAAGAGCCCAGCAAAGTTAATTTTGAAAAAGGTTTAAAACTCAAGCCCGCCTTTGATAAAGAGGGCACGATCACCGCTTTTAATGCCAGCAAAATTAGCGATGGAGCGAGTATGTTGGTCATTGCTAGCAAGGAGCTAGCAAAAGACACCTCTACCAAACCCTTAGCTAAAATCCTAGATTACAACTCTTTCAGCCACGATCCCCATCTCTTCCCCACTGCGCCTGCTCCTGCTATTCAAAAGCTCTTAGAAAGAAACCACAAAAAAGTTAGCGATATTGATCTCTATGAAATCAGCGAGGCTTTTGCAGTGGTGGGACTCTTAACCCAAAGAGAATTGGAGCTTAAAGATACTCAAATCAATGTACATGGGGGAGCGATCGCGCTAGGGCACCCCATAGGAGCTAGTGGCGCGCGTATTCTCACCACCCTTGTACATGCCTTGCACAGACATGACAAACACTTAGGCGTGGCGTGTCTGTGTGTAGGCGGTGGCGAAGCAGTCGCAATGCTCATTGAGAGATTATAGAGGTAGGGATGCCTATGAACAAAGTAATTAGCAATATTGAAGAAGCCATTGCGGGCGTGCAAGATGGCATGACTATCATGTTTGGGGGTTTTGGGCTATGTGGTATTCCAGAGAACGCTATCTTAGCTCTAAGTAAAAGCGGGGTGAAAAATATCACCTGCATTTCTAATAACCCGGGTGTGGATGATTTTGGGCTGGGCTTGTTGGTGAAAAACAAGCAGATCAAAAAGATGATCGCTAGCTATGTGGGCGAAAATGCCACTTTTGAGCAACAATTTTTAGCAGGAGAAGTAGAAGTAGAGTTTAATCCACAAGGCACTTTAGCCGAACGCATTAGAGCAGGCGGGGCAGGGATTCCGGGCTTTTACACGCCTACAGGGGTGGGAACTATCATTGCGGAGGGCAAGGAGCATAAGGAATTTGAGGGGCGCACCTATATTTTAGAAACCGCGCTCAAAGCAGATTTTGCTTTTATCAAAGCCCACAAGGCAGATCCGTATGGCAATCTCATTTTCAATAAGACCGCAATGAATTTTAACCCCATGATGGCAAAAGCCGCACAAGTAACCGTTGTAGAAGTGGAGGAAATCGTAGAATTAGGCGCGCTCGATCCTAATTTTATCCATGTTCCCGGGGTGTTTGTGGATCGCATTTTCAAGGGGAGCTTTGAAAAACGCATCGAACAACTCACACTCAAAAAGGGAGAATAGCGATGGATTATAGCAATATGGGTTGGACTCGCCAGCAAATGGCACAAAAGGCAGTAGAGGATATTAAAGATGGGTATTCGATCAATTTGGGGATTGGCATTCCTACACTCGTAGCCGATTACATCCCCAAAAATATCAATGTCATGTTGCAAAGTGAAAATGGCATGCTGGGCATGGGGCCTTTTCCCACAAAAGAGCAAGTGGATGCGGATTTGATCAATGCAGGGAAGCAGACTATTACGCAGAGTGTGGGGGCGAGCTACTTTAGCTCGGCAGAGAGCTTTGCGATGATTCGTGGGCAACATATTGA
Organism: Helicobacter felis ATCC 49179; assembly: GCF_000200595.1. Taxonomy (NCBI): domain Bacteria; kingdom Pseudomonadati; phylum Campylobacterota; class Epsilonproteobacteria; order Campylobacterales; family Helicobacteraceae; genus Helicobacter; species Helicobacter felis. The sequence continues at coordinate 573,295 of NC_014810.2, forward strand.
TTTAACGATTTTAGGCGCGATGGAGGTTTCAGCTCAGGGGGATTTGGCTAGCTGGATGGTGCCGGGCAAATTGGTTAAGGGCATGGGGGGGGCGATGGACTTAGTGGCGAGCGCAAAAAAAGTCATTGTGATCATGCAACACACCGATAAAAAGGGCAATTTAAAATTAGTCAAGGAATGTAGTCTGCCCCTCACAGGTCCTAAATGCGTTTCTAAAGTCATCACTAATTTAGGAGTTTTTGAAATCAAAGGGGGGAAATTCATCCCATTAGAATTGGCTGATGGGGTGAATACTGCGCCCTTGCCTTAAGAATTTATCACACATGAAAGGAGATACATGAAGTACTTGGTCAATTTAGACAATGGAGGCACTTTGACAGATATTTGCGTGGTGCGTGGCTCGGAGGTGCGTTACACCAAAACCCTGACAACACCCGTGGATTTGTCAGAATGCTTTTTTAAGGGTATTGCGCAGGCAAGCGAGGAAATTTATGGCGAGGACAGCTTGGCTAAGTTGTTGCACAACACCGATCTCATCCGCTACTCTTCAACTCAGGGAACGAATGCCTTAGTGGAGCGTAAGGGACCTAAATTAGGACTTATTACCGATAACGATCAGTTAGAAGCGAATCTAACAGCTACGAAAAACCAACGGGATTTGTTCAGTAGTTTGGTGGGCGATCGCCTCTTCTTGCTCAAACATCTTCGCGATGCCCAAAAAATGGAAGAAGAACTGGTCGCAGCGGTGAATACCCTCACCAACAAGGGCGCAGAGCGACTCGTGGTTGCTATTAAGGATCAAAATGAGGAAAAGTTTTTTAAACACTCTTTCTTATTGCAATTCCCTAGACATTTGCTAGGATCTGTGCCCGTGCTCTTCTCTTGGGAATTTACCCATGACACCAGCCGCACTAGACGCATTTGGTCGGCTCTGCTCAATAGCTTTCTACACCCCACTATGGAGCGTTTTTTATACTCTGCAGAGCATCGGCTACGCGCCCATAAGATCAAAAATCCCCTCTTGATTTATCGTAATGATGGCGCGTCTTCGCGGGTGGCTAAGTCCGTTGCTTTAAAAACCTACTCTTCAGGACCTCGCGGGGGAATTGAAGGCACAAAGGCTTTGGCTAAGGCCTATGGTTTTAACCATGTCTTGATGGTGGATGTGGGGGGCACTACCTCAGATGTGGGCGAAGTGGAAGCGCATAAAATCAAAACAGCAAGGAGGGGGTATGTTGAGGGAGTCCAAGTTTCCTTTGAGTTGAGCGATGTGAAGTCCTTTGGAGTTGGAGGAGGGTCAATCTGTCGTGTGGATGACAAGGGAGGGATTACAGTAGGACCAGACAGCGTAGGGGCAGCCCCCGGACCAGCCTGCTTTGGTTTTGGAGGCAAGGAAGTTACTATCACTGATGTGAATGTAGCTTTGGGCATCATCGACCCAGATACCTATTTGAATGGGCAACAAAAACTAGACAAGGAGCGCGCGATCCAAGTGATTAGCGAAAAAATCGCCAAGCCCTTAGGTGTGTCCTTTGAAAAAGCCCTTTTTGCCGTAGAGGAAGCCTATGGCGAGAAATTAGCCGAGTGTTTGAAACCCCAAGTGCAAGCCGATACAGTCTTGGCAGCCTTTGGAGGCGGGGGTCCTATGAATGCTTGTCAAGCAGCAAAAAAAGCAGGCATTAAAAGGGTGATTGTGCCCAAGCTTGCGGCGGTATTCTCAGCCTATGGGATTAGTTTCTCAGATGTAGCCAAGAGTTTTGAGATGGACATCACCGATCTTAAAAAACCTGAAGTGGAGAAAATCCAAGCCCAAATGCACGATCAGGCAAAACGCTACATGTTCCAAGAGGGTTATGCCTTTGAAGATTGTAAGAGTGAGTGGAAAGTCATTGTGGAAAATGCCGATGGCTCAGAGAGCCACACCACCACCCTAGAGGACACCGCCCAAATCAACAAGGATCAAAAGCGTATTTTAGCCTACCATGTGCGCTACGAACTCTCACATCCCAATTTGCGCGCGAGCGTCCCCAAGCACCACACCACGCCCAAAATTAGCGGTTCTAGGGAAGTTACCGATCAAAAGGGATCGCACTCCTACCCGGTGATCTATCTCGTGGAACAAAAAACGGGGGCTTACATGGAGGGACCTGCCATTGTAGAGGGACCTTTCTTCACCGCGCGGGTGCCTGAGGGTTGGAGTTTGCTAGTTACAGACAATGGCGATTTGATTTTAGACGATAAATCTTAAGGAGTAAAACATGCGTGTTCCCATGACTGAGTATTTGATGATTGATTTAGAAAGTGAGAGGTGGTTGTGCCGTATTTGTGGGCATGACTTTGGCGATGCAAGAGACACTTATAAAAAAGGCACACTCATTTACGATCGCAACCCTGAGGAGATTCACCCCCCCATTTTAGACCCTAAGCGCTACCAATACACCTTCTCCCCCGATCCCAAATTCTGTCGCATCTATGAATACTATTGCCCCACTTGCGGGACTCAGATTGAAACCGAGTATGTCCCTCCCCACTATCCCCCCACCATTGACATGCTTTGGGATATTGATGATCTTAAAAGGCGTTGGCAAGAAATTGGGCAAAACCCTGAAACTAGCGTGCATTATGGACCGGGTGAAAACGCCCAAGCGGATTTGCGCGCCAAGTTTGATAAGAAGTAAGGAGCTTGCATGAAACGCATTTCTGTAGATATTGGCGGGACTTTCACGGATTGCTTCTTTGCATGGAATGGGACTTATATTGAATCTAAATCTCTCACCACCCATCATAATTTGTCCTTAGGCTTTAATGCGGCTTTGGATAACGCTTGCAAAATGGCAGGACTCACTAGAGAGCAAGTGCTCAAAGAAGTAGATAGTGTGCGTTATGCCACCACTTTAGGCACAAACGCTCTCATTGAGGGCAAGGGTCCTAGAGTGGGCGCGATTGTTACGCATGGTTTTGAGGACACCATCCACTTATCAAGGGGTAAGGGCTATGGCGAGGGGCTAGATGTTACAGAACAGGGCAATATGCCCAATGCCCAACGCCCCGACCCGATCGTGCCACGCCGCATGGTGCGCTCGGTTAAAGAGCGTGTGGATAGCGTGGGGGAAATTTTAGTCCCCTTACAAAAAGAGGATGTCAGAAAGCAAGTGCGCGATTTGGTGGATAATGGCGCGCAAGCTATTGTAGTTGCGCTCACCAACGCCACAGAGAATCCTAGCCATGAGCAACTTGTGCTAGAGACTATCCTAGAGGAATACCCCGCGCACGAACTGGGCGCGATTCCGGTGATTTTAAGTTCGCAAGTTTCTGGGCGTAAGGGGGAATATGTGCGCGCCAACACGACCATCATTGACGCGTTTTTGTATGAAATCATGTTCCATGCCCTAAGCCAACTGAGCTCCAACCTGCGCGATAGTGGCTATGACAAACCCATGTTGGTGATTCATAACAGCGGGGGGATGGCACAGAGTAACTCCACAGACAGCCTACAAACTATCCACTCCGGACCTGTAAGCGGAGTGAGCGCGTCCCAACACCTCTCAGAAACTACCGATATTGGGAATGTGGTCTGTATGGACATGGGTGGGACCTCCTTTGATATTGGGATTTTGCCCAAAGGCGGGGTCAAACACTACGACTTCCAGCCCGTCATCTGCCGTTGGCTTGTAACTCTGCCTATGATCCACTTAAACACTTTGGGTGCGGGAGGCGGATCGATTGCCACCTACGATCGCATCCACCAAGCGGTCAAAATCGGACCTGAGAGCGCGGGTTCTGATCCCGGGCCTGCTTGTTACGATCGTGGCGGACTAAATCCTACGGTTACGGATGCGGACTTGCTTTTAGGCTATCTCGATCCAGATAACTATGCTAATGGGGTGATCCCCCTCAACCCCAAACGCTCTAAGGCTATGATTGAAGACAATCTTTGCGATCCTCTTGATTTGGATGTTATTGAGGTCGCTAAGGTAATTAAACGCACTGTAGATGAGCAAATGGCAATCGGGATTGAGATGGAGCTTAGGAAAAATGGGGGGAATGTGGATGAATTTACTATGGTCGCTTATGGAGGCAATGGACCTTTACATGCTTGTGGCATTGCCCACCACGCAGGTATCCAAAAAATCCTATTCCCTCCTTTTGCTTCTGTGTTCTCAGCATTAGGAGCGGGCAATATGAAACCCCTACACATCCATGAGCGCAGTGGTTATATCGTGCTTTACGAGCCCATTGAACGCAAACTCTTTGATGAGTATGAGCGCATGAACGAATACATTGAGGAATTGGAGCGTAAGGGCAAAGAGGACTTAAAACGGCAGGGCTACGATATTTCAGGCGTGCAACACCGCTTGGAGATGGACATGCGCTATGGCAACCAGCGTGTTACCACTTCTGTAGTGCTCGACATCAACCGCTTTAACCATGTAGGCGATGTTTTACGCGCTATCCGTACTTTCTCAGATGTCTATGCCAAGCGTTATGGCAAGGGGGTAGAGGCTCCTGAGGCAGGCGTGCGCGTGCAGACCGTGCGCGTGGCGACTTTTATTAATACTGATGTGGTGCATTTTAAAGAACTCTATACCACACACAAGCGCACCACTCCCCCTGCTAAAAGCCACCGCAAAGTGCATTTCGTAGATGAAAAAGACCCCATCCAGACCCCTATCTATGATGAAAGCGTGCTCACCGCTGAGTATGTGATCCACGGACCTGCCATTGTAACCACAAAGAGCACGACCTATTTGGTCGAAAAGAACTGGCGTATCGAGCCCACCCCACAAGGGGCAGTTTGGTTGCTAAAAGATAATGTCAATGCAAAATAAGGAGAATCCCATGCCAAATAAAAATCAAGGAACACATGTCCATGCCCACAACCACCCGCACGCGCACAACCACCACCATGCGGTTGGCAAAAGCGATAAAAAGGAATTGAGCGCAGAAGAGCAAGCTTGGGTCGATGATTTCATGAACGAGACCACGCTCTTTTTAGGACCAGATCCTGAAATTATGCGCCACCACTCCATCGCCAAGCGCACCCCCCTAGAAGATGAAGTGCTTAAAAAAGGAGCTAACCCCTTGCTTTACGATCGTATCCGCAGGCGTTTGAGCGGATCGCTGGATGAAGCCTTTGAAATGTGCGAGAGCATGGGGGCAGCCCCGGGAGCAAAGTGGGCGGATTTGTCCGTAGCGGTCTATACGGCTAGTGGGGATGTGTGCTACATGTCCAATCGCGGGGTGATTGCCTTTGCTGCCGTGTTGCACCACCCGATTCGCTACATCATGAAGTATTGGAAAGATGAACCCACTGTGGGCATCCATCCGGGCGATGGTTTTTTCCATAATGATGCGCGCTTTGGATGCGTGCATAATACCGATCAATCCATGCTCACTCCCGTGATTCGCAATGGGGAGATTATCGCATGGGTGGGCGCGACCATCCATGAGGGCGAAAATGGCGCGTGTGAGCCCGGAGGCATGCCCTCAGGTTCTGAAACCCCCTTTGATGATGGCTTGCGCGGGAGTCCGATGAAAATTGTGGAGCGGGGTAAATTACGCCGCGACTTGCTAACTTTCTTGCAGCACTCCACGCGCGATCCAAAGCTCATGCTCGCAGATATTAAGGTCAAAATGGGAGCAGTGCGCCGCGTGATGGACATTGTGGATCGCATGATCGATGAATACGGCATCGATGCTTTTGTGGGGGCGATTCGCATGACTGTGGAGGATGTGGAAAATGAAGTGCGCCGCCGTATTGCTGCCATGCCTGATGGCGTGGTTACTGTGCAGCAGTTTGTCGATTCCACACTCAAAGAAAATATCCTCATTAAATTTGCTTGTAAAATCACGGTTAAGGGCGACCACATGACTGTGGATTTAAGGGGCTCGGGCAAAGAGATCATTAACCGCGCTATCAATTCGCCCTTAGCCTCAACTAAGGCGTTCTTTGCCCAAGCGATTTTAAACCACTGGTGGCCTGATCTGCCCCGCTCCACCGGCGCGCTCTCTCCCATTGAAATCATCTCTGATGAGGGCACTTGGGGGGATTGTTCTTATGACGCACCCAATGGGCAGAACTTACAAGCCTCTTTCCGCGCCTTTAGTGCCTTACAGATCGCTTATGCCAAATTGCAATTTTCCATGCACACCAAATACGCTAATGTGCTTGCCCCTTGGTTTAACCAAATCAACGACTTTTTATGGGGCGGAGAAACCCAGCATGGCGAACAAGTGGGCAATCTTTGCGCAGATCTCAATGGCATGGGTGGGGGAGCAAAAGCCTTTAGGGACGGCGAGGATGCGGTTGCACCTCTCTTCTGTGCAATGGCAGACATCGGCGAACAGGAAGTGATGGAAGAGGAAGTGCCCTTTTTGCAACTTGTGAGTAAGCGCGTGGTGCGCGACAATCAGGGCTTTGGCAAGTTTAGAGGGGGCATGGGCTATGAAATGATCGTAGCAGCGCGCAACACGCCCGAATGGGGCTTTATGACCGTTACATCGGGAGCAAAGTTCTCCAGTGTGCCCGGACTCTTTGGGGGTTATGGGTGTGCGACTTACCCTCTAGCGATGGTCAAGGGAATTAATATTTTTGAGATCATTAAAAAGAATCCCGAAGAGTTTGACCTCTCTATGGAGCGTGTGATGAATGAACGCCCCTTTAAAGGCGGGGTTTACACAACCTACCATATGGGCTTGCAATTTGACCGTTCCCAAGAAGGCGAGTTGTATATGATCTCTCAAGGTTGTGGGGGCGGTTATGGGGATGTGCTCGAGCGCGACCCTGAGATGGTGATGGAGGATTTGCAAATAGGGCGCATTTCTGAGCATGTCGCCTCTAATATTTATAAAGTGGTGTGGGATAAGGAAACCTTTGTGGTGGATGTAGAAGCCACTGCTAAATTGCGTGCCAATGAGCGCAAAGCCCGCTTAAAAAGGGGTCTGCCCTATGATGAATTTGTCAAAAAACATGTCAAGGACGAACCGCCTAAAGACCTTTACTACTATGGCTCTTGGGGTGAGAAAAACCCCGAGGAGTTGATCGCCACCGTGTGGGATCACCACGGACCCAAACGCGTGAAGGGCAAACTTAAAGACATCCCCCTAGTGGTGATGCCCAACCGCCATGTGGTTAAAATTGCCCAGCTTGAAAAACGGGTTGAAGAGCTAGAAATCAAATACGAGGGGGGGGTTAGACCTAAGTTGGTTTAGTCTTTGTTGCCAAGCTTTAAGCTTGGCTAGTTTCTAATTTTAAGGAATGCTTTATCACTTCAATTGCCCTTAGGCATGCCCACCGCATACAAGAAGGGGGGATCGGGCGTTTAGCCAAGCAGACTAGCTAAATTTACATGGTAATACCCAAAAAACCCCAAGAGTTTTTAGAGTGTAAAAGATGCAAATAAGGATATTTCTGCGGATTCAAAAGTCTATGACGCAATAAAAAAGATAGCGGATACACATGCCAGAGATTTAAAAAAACAGGTCGATGTTAGAATGACAGAAATGAAAAGTGATGATAATTCACATTATTTAATTTACAGAGTTTTAGGCATATCAGACAAGGAGGGAAATTTAATCGATCTATACCAAAACAAAGGGCGGTTTTTATACAAGCATGCCGGAGCGTTCTTAGAAGAAGCTACTTTTGCATGCTTTAAGCACAAATACAATGAGGCTGAAAAGATGAAAATTGCCAACACGCTTGGTGCAAGGCCAAAAACCTTTGAGATCGATTGTCTTGTTAATAAGGATGCCCAATGAAATTAAATGGAGAGACGCGACCACAGATGGCGATCATATCACCAAAGAACACACGCGTGTCAAGGCGATTAAGCAGAAAGGTTACAAACCAATTAGGGTGATGTTTTACTATCCTCAAAGAGCGCAGGCAAAAAAATCCAAGAAACGCTTGAAACTTTATATTTAGGGGTTGGTGGCAAGTATTATTATGGAGATTTAGCATGGGACTACATTCAGGACTATACGGGCATCAATCTGATGGAAATCTTAGAAAAAATCGCCACAACAAGAAGGTAGAAATGTTGTACAGGGGCGACTGTTTACAGATAATGCAAGGGTTCGGCCCTGATTCTATAGACATGATCTATTTAGACCCTCCTTTTTACAGCCAAAAACGACAAAAATTAGTAGATTCTCAGGGAAAAGAATATGTTTTTGCAGATTTATGGGAATCCAAAGAAACCTATCTTAGCTATATGGAGGCCCGTTTACAAGAAATGCATCGTTTGTTGAAAGCAAGCGGTAATCTTTTTTGCCACTGCGACACCTCCGCATCCCACTACTTGAAAGTTTTGCTAGATAAAATATTTGGAGAAAACAATTTTAGGAGTGAAATTATTTGGACATATAAGAGGTGGTCCAATGCGCAAAAAGGGCTGATTCCCAACCACCAAACGATTTTTTTTATTCTAAAACAGATCATTACAAATTCAACACGCTTTTTAAGGATTACTCCCCGACAACCAACATCGATCAAATTTTACAGCAAAGAGAGCGTAATGCAAAGGGAAAGTGTCGCTATAAAAGAAATACTGAGGGTGCGATTGTTATGGCTAAAGAAAAAAGAGGTGTGCCTCTCTCAGATGTATGGGAAATCCCTTTTCTCAATCCTAAAGCCAAAGAAAGGGTTGGATACCCCACCCAAAAACCTATTGAGCTCTTAGAGCGTCTTATTCAAATTAGCACCGATGAAAACGATATTATCTTAGACCCTTTTTGTGGCAGTGGAACGACATTGGTAAGCGCAAAATTGTTACACAGAGAATACATCGGCATAGATATTAGCCAAGAAGCGATCCATTTGACACAACAGCGTTTGGATAAACCCTGCAAAACACATTCTCGTTTATTAAAGGTCGGTGTAGATGCCTATAAAACAAAGAACGACCACGACCTAGCAATTCTTGATCAATTCGATTGCACCATTGTGCAAAGAAATAAAGGCATAGACGCATTGCTTAAAAAGCATTATTTAGGCGCGCCTGTTGCTTTGAAAATCAAAAAGCAAGAGGAGTCGATTGCAGAAGCTATCCATTTACTCGATGCAGCAGCCAAAAAAAGGCGTTGCAGTTTTACGATTTTGATAGTGGATGGTTTGCTGACAAGAGAAACCGTGCCAGACAACATGATCATCATTAAAAACACAATGTGGAGGCTCACCTGTAGATAATTGTACAAAAAGATTTTGCAAATAGAATATAGAAGATCCTATTTGCGCTTGTACGAGATATGTGTTTTGAATACCGATCTAATACTTTAAGCCCCCCTTAAGCTTTAAAATCCTATAATCGCGTTTTGCCAAAGTTAAGGCTGTTGAAAAAGCTAAAACTTCATACGCAACGATCTTTGACATTTAAGCAAGAGAGTCTTGTAGCCAAAATTTGTTTTTTGATTTTTGTTTTTGGCTAAAGAACTCTAGTTATTGACACAACTTGTCTATACAGAGTAATCTTGTGTGCTTGTAGAGAAATCTATGAGCACAGAGCCAGTTTAGGATTTAAACTTTATGGAGAGTTTGATCCTGGCTCAGAGTGAACGCTGGCGGCGTGCCTAATACATGCAAGTCGAACGATGAAGCCTAGCTTGCTAGGCGGATTAGTGGCGCACGGGTGAGTAACGCATAGATGACATGCCCTTTAGTTTGGGATAGCCACTAGAAATGGTGATTAATACCAAATACTACCCTACGGGGGAAAGATTTATCGCTAAAGGATTGGTCTATGTCCTATCAGCTTGTTGGTGAGGTAAAGGCTCACCAAGGCTATGACGGGTATCCGGCCTGAGAGGGTGAACGGACACACTGGAACTGAGACACGGTCCAGACTCCTACGGGAGGCAGCAGTAGGGAATATTGCTCAATGGGCGCAAGCCTGAAGCAGCAACGCCGCGTGGAGGATGAAGGTTTTAGGATTGTAAACTCCTTTTGTCAGAGAAGATAATGACGGTATCTGACGAATAAGCACCGGCTAACTCCGTGCCAGCAGCCGCGGTAATACGGAGGGTGCAAGCGTTACTCGGAATCACTGGGCGTAAAGAGTGCGTAGGCGGGGTTGTAAGTCAGATGTGAAATCCTATGGCTTAACCATAGAACTGCATTTGAAACTACAACTCTGGAGTGTGGGAGAGGTAGGTGGAATTCTTGGTGTAGGGGTAAAATCCGTAGAGATCAAGAGGAATACTCATTGCGAAGGCGACCTGCTGGAACAATACTGACGCTGATTGCACGAAAGCGTGGGGAGCAAACAGGATTAGATACCCTGGTAGTCCACGCCCTAAACGATGGATGCTAGTTGTTGGGGGGCTTTGTCCTCCCAGTAATGCAGCTAACGCCTTAAGCATCCCGCCTGGGGAGTACGGTCGCAAGATTAAAACTCAAAGGAATAGACGGGGACCCGCACAAGCGGTGGAGCATGTGGTTTAATTCGAAGATACACGAAGAACCTTACCTAGGCTTGACATTGAAGGAATCTGCTAGAAATAGTGGAGTGTCTAGCTTGCTAGACCCTGAAAACAGGTGCTGCACGGCTGTCGTCAGCTCGTGTCGTGAGATGTTGGGTTAAGTCCCGCAACGAGCGCAACCCTCTTTCTTAGTTGCTAACAGGTAGTGCTGAGCTCTCTAAGAATACTGCCTGCGTAAGCAGGAGGAAGGTGAGGACGACGTCAAGTCATCATGGCCCTTACGCCTAGGGCTACACACGTGCTACAATGGGGTGTACAAAGAGATGCAATGCCGCGAGGTTGAGCCAATCTTAAAAACATCTCTCAGTTCGGATTGCAGGCTGCAACTCGCCTGCATGAAGCTGGAATCGCTAGTAATCGCAAATCAGCCATGTTGCGGTGAATACGTTCCCGGGTCTTGTACTCACCGCCCGTCACACCATGGGAGTTGTGTTTGCCTTAAGTCAGGATGCTAAGGTAGCTACTGCCCACGGCACACACAGCGACTGGGGTGAAGTCGTAACAAGGTAACCGTAGGTGAACCTGCGGTTGGATCACCTCCTTTCTTAGAGAAACCCTTTAAGACTTCGTTGTCTTAAGGCAGGCTCAAGGCTCTCTTGCTTAGGTGTTAAGGGTTTGTTTAAAATTTCCATCGTTAAAATTTGAAGCTTGTTAAGACTCATTTAATTTTTTGGTGTACCATCCCCTTTTTATCAATATAGGATTTCTCGATGGGGCATTTTTTCAAAATTTTGGTCTTTTTGGGCCTTTTAGCAGTTATGCTGGATGCCAAAGAGGGAGCGCAGGATTACAAGAGCCAGTTTGCCAACGCCCCTAAATGGGTGGTTGGGGATTTAGATGCCGTGCCATTTAAAGGTTACAAAAGATGGGGGCTAGGCGTGGGTGAGGCTAAAATCGTGAATGGAGATGTCTCGACTGCCCTCAAAATCGCCCTGATGAAAGCGCAACAGCAGATTACAAGAAATTTATTTCATGGCATTAAAATGTCTCTTGACGACGGCAAACACATTTTTTGTTGCCCTAATTACTGGAGCACGATCTTCATAGGAGTGCAGTTGGCGCGCCAAACTGTGATACGAGATAACAGAGGCAATATAATAGGGATGGGCGACATGACAGCAACAAAAACAGCCATCTTAGAACGAGATGTATATGACCACATCGCTGTCAATACAGAAAAGTTAGCCACATGGACTAATGATAAAAAGGTTTGGGTTTTAGCCGGGATTAAGCAAGACAAACTCCGTCAAATCTGCGCGTATTTTGACCCTAAGAGCCAAACAATCGCGTGCCAAATAGAACAAGGACTGATCAAAACCAAGTGAGGGCAATCTCAGATAACTACAATTTTTTTAGGGAAACTTTTTAAGGGTTTTTGCGCTCTCACAACTCAAGACTCTCTTGCTTGGGTCACTCAATCTTCTTTTATTCATATTTTCATCCATCCATACACGCCACCAAAGTAACGACAAGGTGGACTTATAGATGCGATTGCGTAGAGCGTGGTATAATTAGAATTTTGCGTAAGGAGAATAGATTGAAACGGACCTATTTAGTAAGCGCGTTGATGTTAGGAACTTTTTCAGCATGCAGTGTTTATCAAAGCGCAGACGCTCTACCGGATTTCAAAGAGAGGGATCGCCACACCAAAGAAATAAAACGCGAACGACAGAACACGCCACAAGATCGCAAAGAAGTGCAACCCACACCCCCCTCTCAAACTGAAGAAAAAAAACAAGATGAAGTTTCAGAGGTCTCTCACGCCGGAGACGCTAAACTTGAAAACACGCTTAAAGAACTCAGCGCGCTTGTCGTTGCTAACACCAAAAAAATGGACGCTTTAGACAAGCAACTTACAAATCCACAATCCAAGCAAGACACCTCTTTGCCTAAGGAAAACATTGAATGGGAAAATGTGCAAGTGGAGGATATCCCGGATAATAAAGTAATGGTGGTGAAATCGAATCATTTCTTAGTGGGCTATGGAGTCAGCGGAGGAGATGTGGATTTTTCTAACGAAACTAGTGCCAAAGAGAGCGCTTATTTTAATGCCCGCAGGATGCTCTCCTCTCTGATATACCGGAAGTTTATTTGGAATTTGGATCGCAGACACCTCAAATCTGAGCATCTTAAAAGTATTTTGCTATTTACGATTGATAAGGCAATCAATAGCGCAGACATTTACAAAGAAAATATGTACATAGCTTTGCCCGCCTACCATAAGTTTGTATCCCTCTTTATCGTAGATGCACGGGTTTTAACCCGCGTTAAAAGACTTGTGCAAGCGCAATACACCTTCACAAAATCCCAACGCCAAGTCATCGATCAGGTCATTTTGGACATGCAAAATGAAGACGCAACCTATTGATTGCGCCCTTATAAAGAACACTAAAACTACCCCTTAGCTTAAACTAACCTAATTTGAGCCTTATTTTGGCACACCCATGTGACCAAATAAGGTTTAATATGCCTTTTTAGGCACATTTTTCTTCCATTAAGACCAAAAAAGGGCGGAAAAACGACCTTTAAAAATTTTTTTGTGGCCAAATGTGGCCAAAATAAACCTTATTTTAACCTCAGTACAACCCCCTAAACAACGCACTTCAGGCCACTTTTTCACATTTTCACGCCCCCTACTACTACGACTATAGTCAATAAATAGTGCAAACGCCCATAAATCGTTTTTAATTGTGCTTAAAACAATTCTATATGCTAAATAGAGGCAAGGATTGTTTTGCTAATATAGCCATAAAAAATTCCAAAATAACAACCTTTTAATTTGAAGGAGTCGCATGCAAACAATAACAAAGGGAATTTTATTAACACTCACAGGAATATCCCTTGTGCTTTCAAGTTGCGCTAAAGACACTGGATCAACAGCTACAAATAGCCAAAAAAAGCGCGCAATCGCGGATAAAAAAATCAAAGATTCCACCTCCCTAAACTTTAATTATTCCATCGATATTGCACAAGAGGAGCCTAATAACCACACCATCGCTATTTTAGACCCACACATTCAAGCAGATGAAAATGTCCAGCCCTATATCCAGAAATTCCAAAACGCCTTGATTAAACAAGTCCAAGAGATTTATCAAAAAAAGGGTTACAACATCATACGCCTAGCATCGGCGCAAAATCTAACACCAGAGCAAAAGAATAACATCTACACTATTTTAAAAATCAGGGGATGGGTAGGCATACTAGAAGATGCCGACATCAACACAGAGCATCCGGAAGATACAAATATGAAAAGCACGGTGGATCAAAGCGCTGGAGCGGTTTTGTTCAAATTCTTTGAGCCAAAAACCGGAAGGACCACTCATAACTTTGCTATCAATGTGGGCGCAGAACAAGCCATCACACACCCCCACCTATCTTATTTCCAACAAGCTAATTCTGATAGTTTTGCTGGCGCAAACTCTATTAGTCGTGGCGCAACAAGCTTGGATAGCTTTGATGAAGCAAGTTTAGATAGCCGCAACCATACAGACAGCAACCATGACAATGCCATCCACACAATTCTCAATCAAGTCTATGGAGTGGTGATCAAAAAGCTGATTGATTGGGTTGAAGGTGCTGACTTAAAGCAATACAGAAGAGCCATTGATCAAATTAGAAAATAGCTTTGCTGCAAGGTTGTTAAATATTGGAGGTAGGGCAAAGCATAACCACAGCGATAGCACAACCCATATCATGTGTGATGCTCAAATGCAGGCTTTGTAAACGAAAAAAAACCATTTTGCTTGGGATAAGAGAAATGAGGGGGGCACCTTTGATATTTTTACTAAGACAGATATCTAAAAAGCCTAACTGCGTGCCTATGCCCACGCCTAAAGCTTTAGAGCAAGCCTCTTTAGCTGCCCACGCCCCGGCCAGGCTAGCAGGCTTAACAAAAAGAGTTTGCTCGTAAGGAGAGAGGAAACGATCTAGAAAATGCTGCTGGTAACGATCGAGTGCCTTAGAAATACGCTCTATAGAAATTAAATCAATCCCAATCACTGAATCACAAAATCTGTAAAGAAGACATTTTTGACAAAACCATCGATCAAAAAGCTATTGATATTGCTACGAATTTCTTCTTTGAGCCTGTTTTTGCCTTTTAAGGTGGTGATCTCTTCTACAGACTTCGAGGAAAGAATCTCAATAATGGTATCTTTAATCGCTGTCTCTTTAACTTTAACCTCTTCAAGCAATTTAGCATCATTGAGCTCAAGAGACACACTAGCTTTTAAATAACGCCGTCCATTCTGACTAATCAGGTTCACCACAAAAGCTCCGGTGAGGGGGTAGAGTGGCCCCAAAGACAGATAATCTGAAGAGCGCACCATCAAGGAGCCTTCATCGGTATTATTATTCATTTGTGCGTTGCGCATTTGTTGTGCAGCTGCTCCGCCACTCTTGGGCGCATTCCCATTGGGTTCAGCATTTTTGCTCATAAACAAAAACACAATCACACCCACTAAAATGAGCATCACCAACACCGCCCCCATCACAACAAACAACATGGCCTTACTCTTTTTAGGAGCTTTTGCTTCTTCTGGCATTTAGAGTCCTTTTTATGATTTAGAATAATAACTTAAGCTAGTGCGCCCAAATTTGCTCTGTTTGATTATACTAAAGCTTACTAGATTTCTAGGCATGATCTCTTGACTTTGGTGTTCAAAGATAATCACGCTGGAGGGGGGTATTTGCACATTTTCTAGGCAAACAAAGCAAGCTTGCAAAGGCATGTTAAAAGGAGGGTCTAAATAGAGAATTATCTGTGCCGCGCTCAAAGAATGGAGGTATTGTGGCAATAGCTTCAAGCTATCTCCCTGAATGGCTTGCGCTTTTAAGGGCTGTTTCAATCTCTTTTGGAAAAGGCGGATGTTTTCTTGCAAAAGAGTAAAAACCTCCCTGTCTTGCTCAAAAAACAACGCCTCTTGTGCCCCACAACTTAAGGCCTCTAACCCCACACTCCCGCTCCCTCCAAACACTTCTACAAAGGCACTTGTGGCAATAATGGGGCGCAAGACATTCAATAATGAGGCGCGCACCACTGCTTTGGTAGGGCGGGTGGTTTGTCTGGAGGGCATGTGCAAAGCTAATCCCTTGCACGCCCCGCTTAAAATGCGCAAAACCGGTAAAGAAGGCTGAGACATTAGGGGCGATACTCTTGAATTAAATCCAAGAGCTTACGAGTGTATTCGCTCAACAAGCCTTGCACTTTGCTCTCTAGGCTCTCCGCTTGGACTTTTTGACTATAGAGTTCTTGTAAACCTTCTAAGAGACTTTCACGCGTGAAGGGCACGCCAATGTGAAAATCATCTCCTGAACCAATAAGATAAGTTGTTTTTACAGGTTTATCCACCCTATGATCGCTCAAAATGAAATCGCAATTTTCTGGCGTGCTCAAAAAATCTTGCAAATAAGATTCTAATACATGCGTTAAAAGCAAAGAGTGGCAATCTAGGGCTATTTTCATCTTTCTTCTTTTGCGCGCATTCTGTGCTATTATTAGCACATCTTGAGTTTGAAAACGCTTACCTTAAGGGAATCTGTGCAAAAGTACATCCGCAATTTTTCTATCATTGCCCACATCGATCATGGCAAAAGCACTTTAGCCGATTGTTTGATTCAGGCTTGCAAGGGTTTAGACGCGCGCGAGATGACTCACCAAGTCCTAGACACCATGGACATTGAAAAAGAGCGCGGGATCACTATCAAAGCCCAGTCTGTGCGTTTGAATTACCGCTTTGAGGGGGTAGATTACATTTTAAATCTCATCGATACCCCCGGGCATGTGGATTTTAGCTATGAGGTGTCGCGCTCTTTGCACGCTTGTGAGGGGGCGTTATTGGTGGTGGACGCCACTCAGGGTGTGGAGGCGCAGACAATAGCTAATGTCTATATCGCGATGGACAACCACCTAGAGATTTTACCCGTGCTCAATAAGATCGACCTACCCAATGCCGATGTGGACGCGATCAAACAAGACATTGAGGACACCATCGCGCTGGATTGCTCAGAGGCTTCTTGTGTGAGTGCCAAAAACGCACTAGGCATCACTGAACTATTAGAAAAAATCATCACCCAAATTCCCCCCCCAAAAGGCGATCCAACCGCCTCGCCCAAAGCCCTCATTTACGACTCTTGGTTTGATAATTATCTAGGTGCGTTGGCTTTGGTGCGTTTGAAAGAGGGACGCTTAGAAGTGGGTCAAGAGGTCTTAGTGATGGGGAGTCAAAAACGCCATAGTGTCTTAGGACTCTACTACCCCCACCCTCTGCACAGAATCGAAACCCGCACTTTGGAATGTGGTGAGATTGGCATCATTGCCTTGGGGTCTAAAAACTTGACAGACATTGCCGTAGGCGACACCATCACAGACGCGCATACCCCCACCGCGCAAGCTATCGAGGGCTTTATTCCAGCCAAGCCTTTCGTCTTTGCCGGGCTTTACCCCATTGAGAGCGATCAATTTGAAGCCCTAAGAGATGCGCTACTTAAACTCCAGCTTAACGATGCTGCCCTGCAGTTTGAACCTGAGAGTAGCGTAGCCTTAGGTTTTGGTTTTCGGGTGGGGTTTTTGGGGCTTTTGCACATGGAGGTGATCAAAGAACGCCTAGAGAGAGAGTTTAAACTAGATTTGATCGCCACTGCACCCACCGTTGTATACGAAGTGCATTTGCAAAATGGGCAGGTGCTCATGGTGCAAAACCCTAGCGAATTGCCTCCTGAGGGGAGTATTGCCCGCATTAAAGAGCCCTTTGTGCGTGCGAGCATCATCACCCCTAGCGAGTATTTGGGTAATTTGATCAGTTTGCTCAACAAAAGACGCGGAGTGCAAGAGAAAATGGAATACCTAAATCAAAACCGCGTGTTGTTGACTTATGCGATCCCTAGTAATGAAATTGTGATGGATTTTTACGACAAGCTTAAATCTTGCACCAAGGGCTATGCGAGTTTTGATTATGAACCTATTGATTACCAAGAGGGAGATTTAGTCAAGCTAGATATCCGCGTGGCTTCTGAGGTGGTGGACGCGCTAAGTATTATTGTGGATCGCTCTAAGGCCTATGAAAAGGGCAAGGCGTTGGTAGAGAGTATGAAAACCTTGATCCCCCGTCAGCTCTTTGAGGTCGCCATTCAAGCTAGCATTGGTAATAAGATCATTGCGCGCGAAACCGTGAAGTCTGTAGGCAAGAATGTTACGGCGAAATGCTACGGGGGGGACATCACCCGTAAGCGCAAACTGCTAGAAAAACAAAAAGAGGGCAAAAAACGCATGAAAGCCATTGGTAAGGTGCATTTGCCCCAAGAGGCGTTTTTGGCGATTTTGAAGGTAGATTAGAGAAGTTAGAGACCTTATTTAAGGGGGTGTGCGTGGGACAATCTAAAAAAGACATGGATGTTTACGAACTCAAAAGGTATTTGATCCTGCAGAGAGCGGGTTGTTTGGCTTGGATGGCTGATCACGCCTATAAAAACTTCGGCTGGGTTACCTTAACACCCTTTCACCAAGCTCAAGGCTCACATTTAGCTTGGGAGAAGATCGCAGAAGATCAAGATCGCTATGTCTTGGAAGGGGCAGAGGAATTAGAATGGTTGCAAGAATACCCCTACAGAGCCTATTACTTTTTTGGAGGCATTAGTAGAGAGAGACAGGCTGTCCAGCAGGAGATTATTTTTGAAAATAGTCTAGAAGTGATCGATTTTTTGATCGATCTCTATAAGCCCTATGCCCATCTTGATCCAAAATTCTCTCAATATGAGATGATGGCCCATCTAGCCTTGTTAAATACAGAAGAAGAAAAAGATTTTGATAAGCGTTTGCATGAAGAGGCGTTGCAAGCATGGTCTTTCTCCCTTGAGATCGAGATTGAGAAAATTTGTAATCAAACTAATTCTCAGGTAAAAATTCCCCTCAAATCTTTGCGCCTTTTCCCCAAAGCTCTCTCTCCTGCTCTAGAAAAATACCGCTGGGGCGATACTTATATCTTCCAAACCACCTACACGCCTCTATCTAATTTGCCTAAATTTGACCCTAAACTTTTAAACACGCTTTTATCAGGAGCTATCAAGACACTTCAAAAAGATTTGGCGGGCATAATAGATGGCTTTGTACGCCCAGAGCGAAAGCCTAAATTCAGGCGCAAGGTGCGCAAACAGCTCGCTAAACTCTGTTTGAAAAAATACCATGGCGTGCTCACCCCTGAGCGCATGGTAGATTATAAACTTGATCAGCCCAAAGAAGATAGCTATTTAAAAAAATACCACTTTACACTACAAGGACAAGATCACTACTACATAGAGCAACTTTTATGGATATGGATCGCTCAACGCTTGTTGGAAATTTTTAACGGGTCTTTGGAAACAAGGGCTATTTGCGATCAATTACTAGCCCGTCTAGACCCCAAACAAGCCCAAGATTTTGAGGGAGCTTTTTATCATGACTATCGCTCCCTAAAAGGTCCTATTTCATGGGCGCTCATAGACCAGTTAAATTTGCCTCTTGCCCTCTTTAAAGAAGACAAGCGTGTTGTGATTGCGCCCAATCCCGATTTTAAACCCCATGTGTTTTTAAGCGAACAACCCAATAATAGAGAGGCTGTGCGCTTTCTTTTAAGTTTTTCAACACGTAGTCAAAAAGAAAGAGAGGAAATATTAAGCACTTTGGGTGATCTCATCCCCACCTACACGCCCCCCACACCGCGCGCCCCCTCAAAATTCCCCCTCTTGAGCACAGATTTGCAGGAGGATTTTATATTGCACTGTTTGCATCTGATAGATGCAAACATGGAGGCTTTATTTTTTGATGATAGAGAGGCTTTTATACGGACGATTTTAGGAGCACAGGATCAATTTCTTAAAGAAAAGACTAACTTGGAGATCGAAGATCAAAGTCAATTTCTCACGGAAAAAACAGCCTTAGCAGAAGGGTTTGCTAAGTGGTATGCCAAAACTATAGGTATAGATATAGAGATGGAGGCTTTGTTTTTTGATGATAGAGAGGCTTTTATTAGAAAATTTCTCCAAGCACAACACTTATTCCTTAAAGAAAATGCGCAGGATGAGGTGCTCACATCTCTTGCTCCAAAAACCCCTCCTCTTGCTCCTAAAACCTCTCAAGCTTCCCATGAAAAATACTCTCCCAAAGCCATCAAGGCGTATTTAGATCAATTTGTGATTGGACAAGAGCAGGCCAAAAAACAAATGAGTTTAGTTTTTAGCGATCACTACAAACGCATACGGGGGCAATCTAGTTTAGAAAAAGCTAACGCCATCTGTATTGGACCTTCTGGCAGTGGAAAAACTTTTTTAATCGAGATGGCGACTAAATATCTAGACCTTCCTTATTGCATTGCTAATGCCGCTTCTTTCACACCTACTGGTTATATTGGCAATGAAACTAATCAAATGTTTGCTACGCTTTATAGCAGTGCAGACAAAGATATCCAAAAAGCCCAAAAGGGGGTGTTGGTTCTAGATGAGATTGATAAATTAGGACAGGGGAGTTGGCATGATAAAGAATGGCGACAAGGGGTGCAAAACGAGCTTTTAAAAGTAATTGAAAAGGGGATTGTTTCTTTTGACTATGGAGGCCGAGCTAGTGGAGAAACTATCACTCTGCAAACCGATCACATGCTCTTTATTGTCTTAGGGCATTTTGAAAAGTTGTGGAAAGATAATAGCTCATCTGAAAAACTCCCCCAATTTAGCAATGAGGATTTGATCGAATGCGGGATGAAGCGCGAGTTTTTGCGCCGTTTTTCTGTGCGTGTGGTCTTTGAAGCTGTGGATATAGAGATGCTTACAGAACTTTTGGATCGCCGTTTAAAACCTTTCCAAGAAGAGTTTAGGGCTGAAGGAAGTGTTTTGGAATTTAGTCAAGAAGCTAAACACTTGTTGGTCAAAAACGCGCTTAAGGAAGGGGTTGGCATGAGTGGACTGGATCAAAAACTCCATGAAGTGCTTATGCCCCTACGCTTTGATTTAGAAAATTATTATGGTTTAAGATGCCTCATTGATTTTGATCATTTAGGGGGTGTAAAAGTGATGCTGAGTGAGTTGTGAGGGGTGGGGGCTATAATTTTACCATCTGTGCCCCAGAACCGCCCAGATTGTAGGGCGCGTCCTCAAAAGAAATCACCTTAGGGTGTTTTTTAAGCCATTCTTTGAGAGCTTGGCGTAAAATCCCCTTGCCCTTACCATGCACGATCAACACCTCTTCAAAGCCCGCTAGAAGCGCGTTGGCTAGGAAGTTTTGGGTTTTTTCTAAGGCTTCTTGTACATCTAGTCCATGCACATCTAGGCGCATTTGTCCTTTTGCTTGGGGTTTGTGCTGGAGGCGCACCTGCGCTTTGGGGGCGGAGGGCTTGGGTTTTAAGATCAATTTTTCGGGTCTAACTTTAATTTTTACTCCATTTTCTAAGGCTATATTGTAAAGCCCGCCACTACGCGCGATAATCTCCCCGTTTAATTTGCCATAGCTCACAAAATCCCCCACCTGAAAATTTTGTTTCTGCAGGGTAGGTTTGGCAGGCCGTTTTAAACTCTCTTGGATGGCTTGGATTTGCTGGTGGGCGTGGCTTTTATTATGGGTGCGCTCAAATTCTTTTAAGGCCTCTTGGAGTTGCCTTAAGGCCTGTGTATAGCTTTGCTCTAAGCTCCTTTGTGTTGCTTCTCTAGCCTCTTGGGCTTTTTCTAGCTTGGTTAGCTTTTCTTGGTATGCGCGCTCTTGGGCCTGTTGGGTGTGTTTTAATTGGGCGCGCTCTTGGATAAGCTCTTGCTCTAGCGCGCTGGTGCGCTCAATCAAGGCGTTAAGCTGACTCTGCTCTGCGCCATAGAGCGTGCGCGCTTGATCGATCAAATCCAAAGGCACGCCATAACGCAGGGCACTCTCAAAGGCGTAACTCTTGCCAATGAGTCCGGGGGTAAAAGTGTAGGTGGGCATTTGGGCTTGTAGGTCGTAATTGGCGGCAAGCAGTTGCACAGCGGGGTTTTTGGCTAGGAGCAAAGCTAAGTGTTTGTGGTGCGTGGTTACCACGATTTTAGCCCCCTTGATCAGCAACTCCTCTAGCAAGACCTTATACAAACAGCTCGCCTCAGAGGCGTCCGTGCCCAGTTCGATCTCATCCACGCCTAGCAAGAGTTGAGGGGTGTTAAGCGCATGGCTAAAATCGAGCATGCGCCCAGCGAAGGTAGAAATGTCGTTTTGGCTATTTTGTGGGTCGTTGATGATGGCTTGGATATGTTCCATATAAGGGATTTGGGAGTGGTGCGCGTTGATTCTAAAGGGCAAAAGGTG
The DNA here is from genome assembly GCF_000200595.1 of Helicobacter felis ATCC 49179. Lineage (NCBI taxonomy): Bacteria > Pseudomonadati > Campylobacterota > Epsilonproteobacteria > Campylobacterales > Helicobacteraceae > Helicobacter > Helicobacter felis. Next base: position 595,064 of record NC_014810.2, read on the forward strand.
TTTAGCTAGCCACGCGCACGAGAGCACAGATTTTAAAAGCATCGTCTTACCCCCCGTGTTCACCCCGGTTACCAAGAGCAGGGATTGGCTAAAATCTAAGCTAAGGGGCTTGGGGTGGTTTAAATTGGGGTGTTCAAAATTTTTGAGCACAAAATGCCCACGCGTGTTGGGTTTGATAAAGCTTAGATTCGCGCTTTTGGCAAAATTTACGCGCGCTTGCAAGTGATCCAAATAGTCAAATTCATGGTTGATAAAACGCAAAAATAGAAAATGAGGGCGCAGGGTTTCACTCCACTGCGTGCAGATGTGCATCACACTCTCTTCTATCTTATTGCGCGTCTCTTGGATTTTACGCGCCAAATTTTTCACCTCTAGGGGTTCTATGTAAAATTGCCCGCTGTGCGAGCGCGCCACCACCGCGCCCTTAAGCACCGCAGAAAAACCCGGTTTTAAAAGCAAAGTTTCGATCCCCTGCACAAAATGCACTTGGCGATCTGCTAAGTAGGCTTGCAGACTTGATCGCCCTAAAATTTGCTGAAATACTTGTTTTTGTTGGGCTTGCAAACGCGCTAAACTCTCTGATAACGCGTCTAATTCCGGGTAAAAACCCTCTTTGAGAGTAGGGGTATCTTGCATGTGTGTTTCTAGCTCTAAGAGGGGTGCAGGAAAGTGGATATTGGCCAAATAAGCGCATAAATGGGGGTGATCTTTGGGGCGTGCGCGCGCTTTTAGATAGGCAAAATAGCGCGCAATTTTGACAAATTCTAATAAAATCTCCAAACGCCACACCCCGCCTTTTTTAAAGGTTTTTAGGGCTTCTTTGAGACAAATCAGCGCACTAGGGGGGTTGAACTCTAGGTTTTCAAATTCTTGTAGATGTTCCCAAGTGTTAGGGCGCAGACTTAGAGTTGTGGCTTCTTTAGGGCGGGCTAAAAAGCTTGCAAAACGCTCTAAAAAGCGTTCTAAATCTAATTGGCTAGCTAGCGTGTTCAAGAGGTCTTTTTCTGGCAGGATTGCAAATCGATCAAGGTGTCTTTCATGGGACCATTGGGCTTGCCTAAAAAACTTAAAGTGCCCGTAACAAGATTGAAGTTTTTATTATTGACCTCTACATGGCCACATAGTAAAGTTTCCCCGCGTAAAAAGGCGCGCTGTAAATCCATTTGGGCGCGATTAATGCGATCTTGCTCATAGGTGTAAAACCCCACCACGCCCCCTAAGAGTGTGAGCACGAGCGCGCCTAAGATCTTTTGTTTCAAGCGCACTAACCCAAAATCTTTGAGCAGTAGCCATAGCAAGAGTAAGACTAAGCCTAAAACGATCCACGCCCCCATTAAACCTCCCCTCTAAGTTGGGTGGTGATGTCCCCTGCCCCAAAGCCTATCACTAGCCCGCTATGCAAGGTGCGAATTTTGACCCCCTGCACAAAGAGTTCTAAGCCCTTTGAAGTGCGCCACATAGAGTCGATAAATGTGGGTTGCAAATGCCCAAAGAGGGTGTGCATATCCACTTCGCGGGGTTTTTCGCCGGCGCGCCACACGGGCAAGATGTAGAGCTGGCTTACAATGGGATTTTTAAAACACTCCTGAAAACCCTCTAAATTATCCAAGAGGCGAGAAAATTTATGGGGTTGCCAGATGACAATGCTCTCTTTTAACCCTTTGAGTTGGGCGTAGGTTTGCAGGGCCTGCAGAGTCGCGCTAATTTCGGTGGGGTGGTGGGCGTAGTCATCAATGAGCAGTAGCGAGTCTTTTTGAATGATATCAAAGCGTTTCTTGATACCCTTGAAATTGAGCAGATTGGCGCGCAGACTCTCTAAGGGCAGTTCTTCAAGAGCGGCCAAAATAGCTAGAGCCGCATTGCTGGCTGTGTGCGCCCCCAAACCCCATACCTCAAAAAAGCCGTAATCTTTAAGCTTAAAACGCGTATAGGGCTCATCCTCTCTTAAAAAATAGCTAATTTGACTGATGTCGCGCGCAGGGTCTAGGCGGATCGCCTCTAGGCTACACTCTTTTAAAAAAGGGTCGCTGATATTAATCACGCGTTTTTTAGCTAGCTTTAAAAAGTCTGTATAGGCTTGATAAAACGCCTCTAAATTGTAATCATAACCCTCTAAATGTTCTACCTCAGCATTGGTTACTAGCGAACAATAGGGATTAGAATGCAAAAAGCTTTGATCGGATTCATCGGCTTCAAAGACTAGACTAGAGCTATCGCTCTCGCGCACATTCGAGCCAAAATCCTTGCTAGTCGCCCCGATAATCGCTCCAAAGTGGGGCAATAACGCGCTTAACATCGCGCTCGTGGTGCTCTTACCATGCGCCCCGCATACACTAAAAACACGCTTATCCCCTAAAATGTATTCTAACGCCCGTTTGCGCGAGAGAATGACGCAATTTTTCTCCATCGCCGCCACAATTTCAACATTGTCCACCTTGATAATGGCCGAGTGGATCACCACTTCTTGATCACTGAGCGCATTAGGGTTGTGGGGAATGGTGATAGGAATGCCCAAATTGGCTAGATAATCCGTGATAGTGCTTTGGACTAAATCTGAGCCACTCACCACCGCGCCCTGTGCCTTAAGGTATTTAGCCAGTCCTGAAATACCAATGCCTCCAATGCCAATAAAGTGGATTTTATAGGTGTGGATAGGGCGATCTAACATGACAGGCTCTTTAGATAGATTTGGTGCGCACCTTTTAAGGTTTCTAAAATAGGGCGCATATTTTCATAGACGAGTGCTACGCGCACAAAGGGCGCGCTATGGGGGCTATCACTCGGGCTTAAAAAGCCCCCGGGAAGGACTTTAATCCCTGTGTGGGTGAAGAGATGACGGGCAAAATCCTCTCCATGATGGGCGTAAAGCCACACATAAAAACTTGTAGGGAAAACGCGCACGCCTAGAATTTCTTGAGCAAGTTGTAGATTACGCGCATAGGCTTGACGGATTTGCTCTTGTTGTTCAAAATCTAACCACCCTGCCGCGCTAGCATATTGCAAGGGCAAAGGAATCGCACACCCGCTATAGCCCCTAAAAATCTTGTATTTGCTCAAAATATTAGCATCTCCAGCAATGTAGCCGCTACGCACCCCCGGGGCGCTCAAACTCTTAGAAATGGAATTGATGGCTAGGACATTTTTAAAGTCAGTATTACCCACTTCTAAACAGGCTTGCAAAATAGAGGGCGGAGGTGTGGAGGCGTAAATATTGCTATAACATTCATCATTGAGCAATAGAAAATCTTCCTGCAGGGCGCGCAAGACCCAAACTTTTAATTCTTCTAAACTCAAGGTGCGCCCGGTGGGGTTGTTAGGAGAGTTTAAAATTACTAAGTCAGGCCTGAGCGCGGGGTCTAGCTCAGGGGTGAAGCCATTAGCAGAGCTTAAGGGCATAAAAAGAGGCGTAGCTTTGGCAACTTGCGTGCTGGCTAAATACACTTGATAGAGGGGATCGGGCATGGCGATCTTGGGCTGAGGTTTGTCATGCAGATAAAAGATGGGGAAGTTAAAAAGCGTTTCTTTAGAACCTAGGGTGGGTAAGATTTGCTCCATCCTTAAGCGCACTTGGAAATGCTGCTCTATAAAACTCATTTGGGCTTCTTTGAGAAAGTCCTCCCCTCCGCTTTTGGGGTAAAACCTGAGCGTGTCCGTGTGGGCTTGTAGAGCTTGTTGGATGGATGGGGGTGTGGGAAACTGGGGCTCGCCAATGCTCAGATCAAAAATCTTAGGGGGATTTAGCCCGTGCAAGAGGGCGTTTAGGCGTTCAAAGGGATAGGGGGTGAATTGCATTCAGGGGTTACCTTCTTGGATGGAATGGCCAGAACTTGGCATGGGAGCTTGAGGGTAGGGAGAGGACTTTGTTTTATAAAAAGGAGGGGCTTTGTAGCCACAGCCTGCTAGCAAACATGCTAATATGACACCATGAAAGATTCGAAAGATATTCTGTCTTCTGTATTGCAAAACAAACCCTTTTTAAAACCCCTAGATATGCGCCTCAAACTCAACCAACTCAAGCTTTTTTTACCCCTCTGCGTTCGAGGGGCGATTAGCTCTATTATAATTAAAAACTCTAAACTCTGGCTTGCTTTTAACCACCCGAGCGCGCACAATTATTTTTGCCAACACGCCCAAGAATTTAGCCAAATTCTGCTCCGAGAAGTCAAACGCTTAGACTTAGAGATTCCCGATCCACTAGAAGTTAAAGCCTATGTACCCCAAGTGATTCGAACAAAATTCACCCCCAAGCCCCCCAAACTCTATTACCACGAATGCGCGCAGGGCAACTTCACCAACCACGCTAGCGACCCCGAACTCAAAGCCGCATTTGAGCGTATCCGCGCATGCATCCAACAACATGCAAAGTAGCCAACTTGAACATCTTCCAGAGAGTTGCGGGGTGTATCTCTACTGGGACGCCACTGAGAAACTACTCTATATTGGTAAGGCAAAGAATCTCAAAAAACGCATTTTAAGTTACTTCACTCTGCAGGCGGGGCGCGCTGTGCCCAACCCTAGAAATAACGCGCGTGTGCGCGACATGGTATCCAAAATCGCGCGTGTGGAATGGCGTTTAACCCCTAGTGAGCATGAAGCCCTACTGCTAGAAGATCGTCTCATCAAGCAATACCAACCCCGCTATAATATTCTGCTCAAGGACTCTAAAACTTATCCCTATGTCTGTTTTGACCCCACCCTACCCTACCCCGTGCTCCACCTACAAAGACACCCCAGAAAACACTTGCGCTGTTTTGGCCCTTTTAGTTTGGGGGCTAAGGAAATTTTAGAGAGTGTGCTAGATTTTATCCCCTTAGTGCAAAGCCCTAGCTGTGTGCGGGGCAAACACGCTTGTGTATTCTATGAGATCAAACGCTGTTTAGCCCCTTGTGAGGGCAAGATCAGTCCCCAAGATTATGCGCTCTTGCTCCAAGAGGGGGTCGCGCTTTTAGAAAATTTGCCCGCATTGAGTGTACGTTTGCAGGCGCGTATGCGCGCTTTAGCCTCTCAAGAGCGCTTTGAAGAGGCGGCCATTTGGCGCGATCGCTGGAGCAAAATCCAAAACCTTTTAGAACGCTTGGCCTATCCTTTAGAAGAGTGCGCGCGCGCCCTGCAAATTTTATTGGGGCTAAAAACCCCTGTAACACGCGTTGAGGTCTTTGATGTGAGCCACCACGCTAAAAGCCATTGTGTGGGGGGCATGGTGGTGTTTTCAGAAGGCAAGTGGGAGAAAAGGGCGTATCGGCGTTATGTCTTGCAGGGCAAAGACGAATATAGCCAAATGCGCGAACTCTTAGAGAGACGCGTTCAGAGATTACAACACCCTCCCGATCTGTGGCTTATAGATGGGGGCAGGGCGCAGGTGCGTATCGCCCTACAGGTTTTACAAAGCGCGGGGCACAGTGTAGAGGTGCTAGGCATTGCCAAGGCGAAGTTTAAGGGCAGAACACGGCGATCGCTGGGCGATGTGCCCGATGTGATCTACACGCGCGACCGGGTGTTGCACTTAAAAGCTAACGACCCTTGTTTGCAGTTTTTACAACGCTTGAGAGATGAGGCGCATCGTTACGCTATCACTTTCCACCGCACCAAATTCTTAAGCCAGATTAACGCGCAATAAGCCAAATTAGGCTAGAATGCGGGTATTTTTGCAAATAAGGGAATTTATGGAGCACAAAGACGATACCATTATTAGATTTTCTGTATCTTTGCAACAAAATTTATTAGATGAATTAGATAATCGTATCATTAAAAATGGCTATTCTTCGCGATCTGAATTAGTGCGCGATATGATCCGTGAAAAATTGGTAGAGGATAATTGGTCCAATGATGAAAATTTTGGCACGACTAAAGAAGGGCTCACTGTGGCGGTTTTGGTGATTATCTACGACCACCACCAACGCGAGCTCAATCAAAAGATCATCGATATTCAGCATGAGAGTCATATCACCATCATGTGCACCACTCATGTGCATCTTGATTCTAATAATTGCTTAGAAACAATCATTATTAATGGCAAACCCTCAGAAATTATGCGCTTGCACCTAGAAATTGGAGGACTTAAAGGAGTGAAGTTTTCCAAGCTCACAAAGGCATCTAGCTTTGAGCAAAACACCTAAAATTGCCTTATATGGGGGAAGCTTTGATCCCCCCCACATCGCCCATTTAGAGGTCATTCATCAGGTTTTAGAGTGCTTGGACATCGATAGGTTGATCGTGCTGGTGGCCTATCAAAACCCCTTCAAAGGCGCGCCTTGTTTTAGTGCCACTCAGAGGTATACATGGATGCAAGAACTTTTAAGAGGCTTGGGGAAAGTTGAAGTGAGCGACTTTGAGATTTGCGCCCAACGCCCCGTGCCCAGCGTGGAGAGCGTGTTGCATTTTCACTGCACTTTGCGTCCCAGTAAGCTGTATTTTGTGATGGGCGCGGACAATTTAGCGCACTTGGATCAATGGGAGGGTTATACGACAATGCGAGAGCTCGCCGAGTTTGTGATTGTGCAACGAGAAGGCTACCCCCTAGATTCCTCCTCCTCTCTTTACATCCCCCTGCCTCAAATCCAAGAACGCATCTCATCCAGCCAGATTAAAACCCTCTTGGCCCAACACCAAATCCCCCACCACCTCCCTGCTACCCTGCAAGGGGGCGTGATTCAAGCTTTTAAGGAAACCCATGTCTGATCCCAGAATTGATAGAATTGTAGAGTTGCTCGAAGATAAAAAGGCTGCCGATGTGGTGGTTTTTGATCTAAGCGGTCGCGCTTATGTAACCCAAAAGGTGGTTATTGCCACCACTCTAGCCCCCAAGCACGCCCTAGCCCTGCTCGATCATCTCAAAAGCACCCTCAAGCCTTTAGGTGAGCAGTTTTACGCCATAGACGCGCAAAATGAAGAGTGGATCATCATCGATCTAGGAGATATCATGGTGCATTTATTCACCCACGATCAACGCGTGCGCTTTGACTTAGAAGGGTTTTTGACCACCTACAAAGCTCCCTAGTGACCAGCCCGATTCTCATTGCCATTTTAGGGGCAAGTGGGAGTGGCAAGAGCGCTTTAGCCCTCAAACTCGCCCAGGATTTGGACGCAGAAATCTTTTCTTTGGATTCACTGAGTGTGTATAAAGATTTCAATATTGCAGCTGCTAAGCCCAGCGCGCAAGATTTACAGCGCATCAAACATTATGCGGTGAATATTTTAGACATCCACCAGCCCAACAACGCTCCCCTTTTTGCCCAAGAATTGCAAAAGGCTTTAGCACACACCCAAAAGAGAGTGTTGTTGCTCGTGGGAGGGAGTGGGTTTTATCTTAAAAGCATTTTAGAGGGACTAAGTCCTATGCCCTCCATTAGTGAGGGTGTGCGTGTGCATATAAGAGAACTGGCTAACCCTTATGGCTTTTTAGCCCAAATAGACCCTACTTATGCGCATAAAATCCACCCTAAGGACACCTACCGCATCCAAAAGGGACTAGAAATTTATCTAGCCACTAACACCCCTCCTAGCGTGTATTTTGCTACCCATCCTAAAATCCCTTTTCATCTGCCCGTAAAGCTCTATGCCCTCAGCCTGCCTAAGGAAATTTTGCGCGCCCAAATCGTTCAGCGCACAAAAAACATGATCAGGCAGGGAATTGTTGCAGAGGTGGAGAGTTTGGCGCACCAATATGGTAGTGATCATCAGCCCTTTAAGGCGATTGGGCCTAAGGAGTGTTTGGAATATTTGCAGGGCAAGCTCAATTTCAAACAATTAGAAGAGGCGATCTACACCCACACCTGCCAACTGGCTAAAAGACAGGCCACTTTTAATAAGACGCAATTTAAAGACATCACCCCTTTAGAAGTTAATCCCCTCTATGAGGCGGTGATCGCATACATTAGGGCTCACGCAACACCGCAGAACTCTTAACAATCACGCTATTGTAGTCCTTTTGAGCGGGGCGGTTGTTTTTGACATAGTGCATGATTTTTTGCAGGGCTGCTAATTGCTCTTTAGAAACACTTAGAGTTTCCTCAATGAAAAACCACGCCACACCCTCCGTGCAGGGAGGAGTGGTGAGCGAACCATTGAAATGGTAATAGTGGATAGTGGAGGGGAGTAAGTTTTCTAAATCGAGAGCTTGGGGGACTTGTTGGTGCGCATAGGCTTCCAAAAGACGGGCGATCATTTCATTAGGTGCGCCAATCTCAAACCCTATTCCCAAGACGAGTAGTAAGCCCTTAGCGTCTTGGTGCACCATGTGCATGCTCAAAGGTTGGCGGTGTTTGTGGATACTAAATTCCATCGGGGTATGGAAGTGTAGATTGACTAGCTTATAGACATGGTCGCGGTAAGAAATGTGATTTTTAGGCGTGTTGAACTTTGCCACGAGTGTATGGTGCGCATAACCCAAAGAAATAGGCCTTGCATTTGTTTGGTAGAAAACCCCTAGATTTTCCTTGTCTGGAGCGTCGTAATAGTGTTCAATATCGATGGGAGATTGGTGGCGTCCATGTTCGCACATCGCGTAATCTTCGTGTAAATTACTCCACTGGTGAGGCGTTGTAGAGTGATCATAGCCCCAATGTTCTTCGCCCGCACTACAAAAAACTACGGCCAATAATAAGTAGATAAAACTCTTAAACATCCGTTTCCTTTCTTTACAGACTGCGATGCAACTATAGCAAAATTCGATGTTATTAACTATTTTAGGCTAGAATGGGACACTAGCTGGTGCTAGAATTTTAAAACAAAAAGGTTTTTTATGAAAACAAAAGTGGTTGAATTACTCAAGCAGTTACAAGCAGATAGCTTAGTTTTATTTGTAAAGCTTCATAACTTCCATTGGAATGTTAAAGGGCATGATTTCCATGTGGTGCATAAGTTCACCCAAGCGGTTTATGAAGAATTTGCCGAAAAATTTGATGATTTGGCAGAGCGTGTCGCGCAGTTGGGCGGAACTCCTGTGGTTACGATGACAGAAGCCCTTAAACTCGCCCATGTCAAAGAAGAGAGCAAGCACACTTTCCACTCTAAAGAAGTTTTTGAAGCTATCCTAAAGGATTATGAGCATTTAGAAAAGCACTTTGGGCAACTTTCCAAAGTGGCCGATGAAGCGGGCGATAAAGTTACCGCATCTTATGCTGATGAAGAATTAGCCAAACTCCAAAAAGCCCTATGGATGCTCAAGGCAAGCTTGGCTTAATGTTGGAAGATTTAGAAGTTTTTGAGGGAGACCCCGTAGAAAAATGGCAGGATGTGCTTTTGCACGCTAGCCAAAAATTAGTGCGCGCCGAGCTAGAACGCTTTTTAGAGTTACAGGCCCTCAGTGCGTTACTTTTGGAAGAAGCGGGACTAGAGGAAAAGCTTGAAGAGTCGCTTAAGACTTGCAAGTGCGACTTCGCCCTGCAGAGGCGCGTGCAAACTAAAAAAATTGATTTGGTGATGACCTCCATGGCCAATATTTTAGGGCATGAATAGGCTTTTTACTATTTTGATTATTTTAACCCAAATGGCTATAGCAAAGGGCCTAGATAAAATCCTAGAACTCAAAAAGGATCAGGTTTACAAGGGGGAGTTACAGCTAGGCAAATTTAAAAAACCCCTCTCCTTGCGCTGGACTCTCTTTAAGGATAGTGGTTTGGTGGTGCATCTCAAATGCAATAACTTTCCCTACCAATTCATTCTTTACCCGGATTTTCAACGCGACACTTTTAGACTCGATCTCTTCAAAGAAGTCGCTCAGTCTCATACCAGTGAGGGCGCAGACCCCAACCCTCCCTACTTCGCCCTCACCTTTAAAAAATTCGACTCCGCGCACGATCAAGCTTCTTTGCGCGTGCGCGCCTCTGATAAACTCAAATGGATCGAACAACCTTAATGTTAGAACAGATTGCCCAAAGAATCCAGCAGTTTTTAGCCCAAGTGCAAAGCGCGGAGGTGGAGCGCATGGCGAATTTGTTGGGGCAAGGGAAGATGTTGCGCAGTAAGCTCATCTTAGCCATTTGCCCAGAACACCCCCAGCTCATCGACTTTTGCGCCATCATCGAGATGATTCAAAGCGCTTCGCTCTTGCATGACGATGTGATCGACAACGCCCAGACACGGCGCGCGCACGATTCTATCAACCATATCTTTGGCAACCAAAATGCCATCATGCTAGGCGATGTCTTCTACGCTAAAGCCTTCTTAGAGCTCACAAAACTAGACACAGAGATTGCCCAATTAGTCGCCCATAGCGTGATGGAACTCTCTAGGGGAGAAATTAAAGATGTGCGCGCCTCAGATACTTTTCACACAGACATAACACGCTATATCGATATCATCCAAGACAAAAGCGCCTCTTTAATGGTCGCAAGTTGTGCAGGCGCAGCTCTGCTAGGAGGGTTGGACTCCCAAGCCTACCGCACTTTTGGACTCAATTTTGGGATCGCTTTTCAGATTATGGACGATCTGCTAGACATCACCCAACCTAAAGAAGTTTTAGGCAAACCAGCTTTTAGCGACTTTAAAGAGGGTAAAAGCACTCTACCTTATATTTTACTGCACCAACACCTAGACCCCTCTAACCAAGAGCGCCTACAAGCCTGCTTTAAAAACGCTGATGAACAAGCCTTAGCGTGGTGTGCGCAACAATTTGAAGCCCATCATATCGCCCCTAAAGTCTTAGAACACATCCACCACTACGCCCATCGCGCCCTACAAGCCATCAAGGGGCATAGTGCCCTAGAAAAAGTAGCCTCTAGTTTGATCGAGCGGGAGTTTTAAATGCAAGCGGTCTATCTCACTCTAGGGTTTAGCCATAAACTCTTGCCTATTGAGATCCGTGAGAAACTTGCCTTTGAGCAAGAGGCGTTGTTGGAGTTTTTAGCCCACTTTAAAAAAGAACACCCCAGCGCGCACGAAATGATGGCACTTTGCACCTGTAACCGCGTAGAATTTTACCTTTACACGCACGCGCCCGATCAAATCGCCTCTCATCTACTTAAAGCCCTCGCGCATGCCAAACAAGTAGACATCAAAAGCCTACAAGCTAGCCTAGAAACCCATGCTCAAGAACATGCCATCCACCATGTTTTTTGCGTAGCAAGCAGTTTAGATAGTCTGGTAGTGGGAGAGACCCAAATCACCGGGCAGTTTAAAGAAGCCTTTAGACTCTGCTTGCAAGCGGGTTTGTGTGCTAAACATTTGAGCCGTTTGGCTCATTTCGCGCTTAAGTGTGCGGCAGGGGTGCGCAACGCTACGGCGATCTCCTCTCAAGCGGTTTCTATCGCTTCTGTAGCCGTCAAGCAGGCATTGGAGATTTTGGATACAGAAAAAGTAGACAAACGCGCGATGGTGGTAGGTATAGGAGAGATGGGGCGCTTGGTGTGCAAACACCTGCTAGCCAAGGGTTTTGAAGTGGAACTTTATAACCGCAGTATAGAGCGTGCTAAAGATTTTACTAAGAGCTTAGACAACCCTAAGTTACAAGTGCAATCCTTTAGTGCCTTAGAGCAGGGAATCCACACGCACGCCTTTTTATTTTGTGCCACGAGCGCACCTCAGAGTGTCATTACTCAAGAAATGGCGCGCCCTTGTGAGTTTAGGCGGTGGTGGTTTGATTTAGCCGTGCCTAGGGACATTGAACCCCCCACGCAACCTAATATTTGGCTCTATAGTGTAGATGACTTGCAGGGAGTGGTCGCCCAGAATGTGGAACAACGCCAAAAAGACACCCGCCGCGCCTACCAAGTCGTGGGGCAATTTAGCGTCCAATTTGCCCAATGGTTACAGAGTTTGGAGGTCGACCCCCTTATCAAAGACCTAAGAGGGTTAGCTAAAGAGGCCGCGCTCAAAGAGTTGCAGCGCGCCATCAAAAAGGGCTTTTTGCCCCCAGAGTATGAGCAGAGCGTGGCGCGCGTTCTACACAACGCTTTTAACACCTTTTTACACCACCCTACCGCTACCCTCAAAAAGAACGCCCACAAACCCGAGAGCGATATGTTGGGCGAAACTCTAAAAACCTTGTTTAACTTGGGTAAGGAGAGCTTGTTTATCAACCGCTACAAATGCGAATTTAGCGAGGAAGGATTTTAATGCGTTTTTCTCAACTCTTTGCTCCCACTACTAAGGAAGTGCCTAAAGACGCGGTGCTCAAAAGCCACCAGTTTATGGTGCAGGGGGGCTATCTCCAGCAGATGGGAAGCGGACTTTACCACTTTTTGCCCTTAGGCCATAAGGTCTTGAGCAAAATCCGCGCAGTGGTTAAAGAAGTGATGGATTCTTATGGCGCGCAGGAGTGCACTTTGGGTTTTGTGGTGCCTGCGTCCTTGTGGCAGGAAAGCGGGCGTTTTGAACAATATGGTAAAGAGCTTTTAAGTTTCCCTGATCGTAAAAATAATCTTTGTGTGCTCTCCCCTACGCATGAAGAGGCGATTACACAGATTGCCAAATCCCATATCAAAAGTTATAAACAACTCCCTTTAAATCTCTACCAAATCCATACTAAGTTTCGCGATGAAATCCGCCCCCGTTTTGGGTTGATGCGCGCGCGCGAGTTTGTGATGAAAGACGCTTATAGTTTCCACGCTAGCACAGAGTGCTTGGATAAGGAATTTGAGCGCATGCATGCAGCCTATAGCGAGATTTTTAGCCGTTTGGGGCTCAATTTCCGCGCGGTGGAGGCAGATAGCGGAGCGATTGGGGGGAGCAAGAGTAAGGAATTTGTAGTTTTAGCCGCATGCGGAGAGGATAGCGTGATCGTGTGCCAAAAATGTAATTATGCGGCTAATGTAGAGATTGCCAAACGCGCTAAACGCCCCGAACCTGACAATGTCCCCAAAGCCCAGTTTGCCAAATTCCACACCCCCAACACCCCTACTATCGAGGCACTCAGCGCGTTCTTTAAAGTGCCTGCTTACTTTTTGATGAAAGCAGTGATTAAAAAAGCCCGTTTACACGAGGGAGTGCGCCCCGTGGTATTTTTTCTAAGAGGGGATGATCAATTAGAGGAAACTAAAGCCCTGAATGCCTTTAATAGAAGTGCCCAGCAAAACGCTCTAGCCCTAGAGGAGATGAGCGCACACGAGATCGCAGAGTTAGGCTTGCCGGTGGGCTATATCGGGGCTTATGGGCTTAAAAATCTTGTGCCCGACATAGAGGTGATCTTTGATGTGGACTTGCAGGAGGCGGATTGTTTGATCTGTGGGGCTAATGAAGTGGATCAACACTTCGTGGGCGTGGATTTATCCACCTTTGCTAACCTCAACTACCAAGACATCGCCCAAGCGCGTCCTGAGGATGCTTGCCCGGAATGTCAGGGGACTTTGAGCGAACAGCGCAGTATTGAGGTGGGACATATTTTCAAATTGGGCAATAAGTATTCTAAGAGTCTAGAGGCGCGTTATTTAGACCAAGAGGGGCAATTGCAATACTTTGAAATGGGCTGTTATGGGATTGGGGTGAGTCGTTTGATGAGCGCGATCTTAGAGCAAAATAGCGATGAAAAGGGCTGTGTGTGGAGCAAGACAAGCGCACCTTTTGAGGTGGTGGTGTTGGTGGCCAACTCTAAAGATAGTGCCCTAGAGAGTTTAGGCGAAGAACTTTATCAAGAGCTCAAGGGGGCGGGCGTGGATGTGTTATTAGATGATAGGATCGATCGCTTTGGGGCCAAGATGGCAGATTTTGAGCTCATCGGATGCTCGCATGCGCTCATCGTAGGCAAACAAGCCCTAGAGGGGCAATTTGAGCTCATCGCAAGGCAGGGTTTGAGTAAGCGTGTGATTGCGCGCGAGGCGATCGTATCCACCCTCTTAGAAGCGCGCAACTAATGCCCTTTTTATTTGCTTTAGGGGTCTTTTACCTCGTGGTTGAGGTTTTTTTGATCATGAGCGTAGTGGGACAATTTGGTCTTTTTGCTTTCCTTTTGGAAGTGGTTTTAAGTGCATTACTGGGTGGGGGCGCGTTGTTAAAAGGTTCACTCAAAGCGTTAGATTTAAGAGATCGCGATCCTTTGGCGTGGATGGAGGGGGTGTTTTTGCGCACCATTGGTGGGTTGTTGCTCATCTTGCCCGGAGTGCTTTGTGATGTCTTTGGACTTTTGGCTCTGCTAGTGGCTTGGCTGAGAAAACCCCCTAAAAAAGATGATGGAATCATTGATGTTGAGGTGTTAGATAAAGATGGGCGCTAAATTAGTCATTGGGAGTCGAGGGAGTGCTTTAGCCCTCTGGCAGGCTAGACATGTGCAAGAACTCTTAAAACCTCTAGGCTTAGAGAGTGAAATTAAAATCGTGAAAACTAAGGGGGATAAGATTTTAGATGTGCCCCTAGCCAAGATCGGGGGCAAGGGACTTTTTACCAAAGAGTTAGAGGTCTTGCTCCTTGGGGGGAAGATTGATTTAGCCGTGCATTCGCTCAAAGATGTGCCTGTAGATTTGCAAGAGGGGCTAGTGCTCGCTTGTGTGAGCGCGCGCGCCAATCCGCAAGATTGCTTTTTAAGTTACAAATACCCCAACCTACAAGCTTTACCCCCTAATGCGCGCATTGGCACGACCTCGCTTAGGCGTGCCATGCAACTTAAGGCCTTGCGCACAGATACAGACCCCTTGAGCCTGCGCGGGAATGTGCAAAGGCGTTTAGAACGCTTGCAGAGGGGGGACTTTGAGGCAATTATTTTAGCCTGTGCGGGGGTGGAGCGCTTAGGGCTTGAGCTACCTTACCGAGTGCCCTTGAGCCTAGAGGAGATGATTCCTAGCATGGGGCAGGGCGCGCTAGGCATTGAAATGCGCGCTAACCACCCTCTTTTAGATCAAATCACTAGCTTGAATGACCCCAATAGCGCGCTTTGCTGTGGTTTAGAACGCGATTTTGTGCGCGCTTTGGGGGGAGGGTGTCAAGTGCCCTTAGGCGTGCATGCGCGCTTGCAAGGAGAGCACATTGAAATGCGCGCCATTGTGGGGCTAGTAGATGGCAAAACTTTCATTAAAGAGCGCGCTTCAGCCCCGCGCGATCGCGCTCAAGAACTCGCCCATAACCTGGCCCACACCTTCAAACAAAAAGGCGCGCTAGAAATCCTTGCCCAAGCGCAGATGCATTAAAACACCGCTTGGCTTTGCTTAAGACTGTTTTAATATTTTTAGGGTTGCCCATAGGATTTAAAGATGTCTAAATTAGGATTGTAAGCATTGCTAGAGCCTTGCACCCCAAATGCGCCCAAGATACTAGGAAAAATCATCTCTTGGGAATATTGGTCTTGGAGAGCTTTAAACACATGCGCCTTTTTAAAGGAATTATTAGCATAGATAATAAAAGGAACTTCTTTTTGAAAACTAGGGGCAAGCAGAAAAGGCGTGCCGTGCAAGTATAATCCATGTTCGCCCAAACTCTCCCCATGGTCGCTCATATACAATAACAACGCTTGGCGTTGGGTGTGTTGCAAGGTGTCCATCATGGTGTCTAGCACTAAATCGTTATAAGCGATAGTATTGTCATAGGCGTTGATTAAACTCTCAAGATCGCAGGTGTTAGGCTCGCTGTTAGTGCAGATAGGTTTAAAGGGAGCAAAATTGCGAGGTATCTTATCCACATACAGGGGGCCATGCGAGCCTTTGAGGTGCAAAACGATCAATAAATTATCATCGGGGTAGCGCGCCGTCAAAAAGGGCAACGCGCGCGCTAGAGCCATATCAAAATTAAGTGTCTTGGCTTCTACACCTTGAGATTTGAGCCAGTTTTGCCATGTATCTTTGCTAGGTTTCCAATCAACATTCATGGGGGGTTCGGCACTATTGAGACTGAGCCACACCACCTTAACGCCTTGTCGGTGCAAAAAAGAGGGGAGATTTTCATAGCCCTTTTGGCTTGTGAGTATGCAAGAGAGAGCGGCTGTGGTGTAAGTGGCACAGGAAGTGGCCCTAAGGGCTAAAATTTCCTGATGATTCAAGCGCTCTTGTAACTTGGGTGTGGTAGCTTTAGCATACCCATAAATTCCATAGTTAGCCCGCCGTGCGCTTTCTCCAATGGCTAAGATCACAACTGCCTTATTAGCCTTAAGATGGACATTATCCAAGAGTTTAGGGGGGCTTTGATGTAGGGAAGCTAGAGCCACCCGCACAGCATTCACGCTGTAACTATAGGGTAGGACCAGCCCGCCGATGTATTTAGCGTGGTGATCAAAAAAGAGCCACTGCTTGGCATGGCTGAATGCCCAAATAGTGCATAAACCAAGAGAACCCACAAACACCCAAGCTTTTATCTTAAACTTAGTCTTTTTAATGGAGAGAGCATAAAAAAACACTCCCACACCCAAGCCCACCAACACATAAAGCCACAACCACCCCCTAACAACTCACTTGCTTCATGAGTATTTGTATTTAATACATTGCCCATCATGTTTTTGGTCAAAAAGACATGGTAGGTGTGGATGTAATAAAAGGCAATGGCATTACCTATGCTAAAAAATGCCATCAGCACCTGCATAAACCGATTGCCCAACATGGAAAAGACAATAAATAGCACATTGGTCGCGCAAATGTAGGCAATGCCAGCGCTCAATATAATCCCTAATCCACCTTGATGATCCAAAATGTAGCGCAATAGAGGAGCGTGGAATAACACAAGAGAGATCGCACTATAGGCGATCAAAACTGCAAAGAAGGGGAGAGGCTTAGAAAAAAGCTTACGAAACATTTAAAGAATTTTAAAAACTCACTGCCCTACATAGACTTGACGGGGGCGGGCGATCCTTGCTTGAGTGTTTTTGACATGCTCTAAGAGTTGCGCGCACCAGCCCACTGTGCGCCCGATCACAAAGACGGGGGTAAAGAAGCGCACAGGGATTTGCAGGGCTTTTAAAATCGTGCCAGAATAAAAATCTACATTGGGATAAAGATTACGCGCAATAAAATATTCATCATTCAGGGCGACCTCTTCAACCTTAGCGGCAATTTCATCTAGTTTAGGATTCATCTTAACGCCCTTTGCTTGTAAATCATCCTTGAGCTTTTTGAGAATGCGCGCGCGTGGGTCGTAACTTTTATAGACACGGTGCCCAAAGCCCATGAGTTTAAAGGGGTCGTTCTTGTCTTTCACGCGGGCGATATATTTATCTACATTCTTAACATCCCCGATTTCTTCTAGTTGTAACAAGACTTTTTCATTGGCTCCGCCATGTAAATGCCCCCAAAGCGCACTAATGCCCGCACTAATGGCTGCATAGGGGTGCGCGCCTGTGGAAGCGACATTGCGCACGGTAGTGGCTGAAGCGTTTTGGCCATGGTCGGCATGCAAAGTTAAAATTTTATCAAAGGCTTCCACTTCTAAGGAAGAAATCTCTATTTGGCCTTTGAGACCTTGCTTGAGGCGTTCATGGGGGTAGGCTCTGAGCATGAAAAGAATGTTTTCGGTGTAGTTACGGCTCACATCGGGGTAAATAATGGGCGCACCGATCTCATTGCGGTAACAAATGGCCGCCAAAGTGGGCATTTTAGCGACAATGCGCCTAGCCATCGTTTGGTAATCCTCTTCTGAGCGCATAACTTCATGATCGGAATAGAAAGTGGAGAGAATGGAAACCCCACTGCTAAGTTTAGCCATAGGGTGAGCGTCGGTGGGGAAGGCGTGGAACATATTGCGTAGGGTCTCATGCACAAAGCTACGATGACGCAATTCGAGTTCAAATTCTAGGGATTCCTCGGCGTTTTTTGGGAGCGCGTCTGTCAACAATAGGCGACACACATCGCTATATTTATATTTTTCTACCAATTCATCTAGTGGGTAACCCTTGTAGTAAAGTTCTCCCTTTTGCCCATCTGTATAACTAATGGTAGATTTGCACCCGGCAGTGGAGGCATAACCGGGATCATAGGAGAGAAGCCCTGAGCGTTCATACAGCTTAGAAAAATCGATCGCATTGGCCCCGCGTGTGGCCTTAATGGTTTCAAATTCATAGCGTTCTTGGGTAGTGTTGTCAATCAGGGTAACAGACATGAGATTCCTTTCGTGTTTTGATTCCATTATACCCGCGCAAAGATTAAATCAAAGTTTCTTTTAAAGATTGCACCTTCAGGGCAAGTATTTTTGAAACACCCAAAACTTTATCAATCCTCTTTATGCTAAAATGCCCTATCTCAATTTAATAGGAGTAGTTTATGTCTTACAAACCCAAGTACTTACCTTTGCCTACAGAGGGACAGGCTATCACTTATGAACATGGTAAATTGCATGTCCCTAATAACCCCATCATTCCTTTTATTGAGGGCGATGGTATTGGTGTAGATATTACCCCCGTGATGCGTAAAGTCGTGGATGCGGCCGTGCACAAAGCTTACAACGGAGAGAAAAAAATCGCTTGGTATGAGGTTTTTGTGGGCGAAAAATGCTTTAACAAATTTAAAGACCATGCAGAATTGAGCTTAGAAGAACAATGGCTCTTGCCCGATACCATTGACGCGCTCAACCATTTTAAAGTGTCTATTAAAGGTCCTTTAACCACCCCCGTAGGCGAGGGTTTTAGGTCGCTCAATGTCGCCCTGCGCCAAAAAATGGATTTATATGTCTGCTTGCGCCCCGTGCGTTGGTATTCTAGCCCCAGCCCTGTTAAAAACCCTGAAAAGGTAGACATGGTGATTTTCCGTGAAAATAGCGAGGACATTTATGCGGGCATTGAGTTTAACCAAAACACTCCCGAGTCCAAAAAGCTCATTAAATTCTTGCAAGAAGAGCTCAAGGTTACTAAAATCCGTTTCCCGGAAACTAGCAGTGTAGGCATTAAACCTATTAGCCTAGAGGGCACAGAGAGGCTCGTGCGCAAGGCGATCCAATATGCCATCGATAACGATCGCCATAGCGTAACCTTCGTGCACAAGGGGAATATTATGAAATACACAGAGGGGGCGTTTATGAAATGGGGTTATGCTCTGGCTCAAAGAGAGTTTGGGGCACAATTGCTGGATGGTGGCCCTTGGTGCACGCTTAAAAACCCCAAAACCGGTAAGGAAATCGTGATCAAAGACATGATCGCCGATGCTTTCTTGCAACAAATCTTACTACGCCCGGCCGAATACGATGTGATCGCCACGATGAATCTCAATGGAGACTACATTTCAGACGCGCTGGCTGCAATGGTGGGTGGAATTGGGATCGCTCCGGGTGCTAACATGAATGACAGCGTAGCGATGTTTGAAGCCACACACGGGACCGCCCCCAAATACGCTGGACAAAATAAAGTCAATCCGGGCTCTATTATCTTGAGCGCGGAGATGATGTTGCGCCACATGGGTTGGATCGAAGCGGCAGATTTGATTGTAAAAGGCATGCAAAAAGCCATTGAGAGCAAAAAAGTAACTTACGACTTCGCGCGCTTGATGGAGGGCGCTACGGAGGTTTCTAGCTCAGAATTTGGCGAGGTGATCATCGCGCATTTGTAGGCAAAAAAAAGGGGGGAGGAGTAAGTCTGTAGGCTTATGCACGAATTCCGATGTCCAAAGAATCTACACAATAGCAAATCACATTAAGTTCTAAAAAAGAGCTGGATGTAAACTTGATAGGGGTTTTTGTTAAAAGTTCAAACTTGCTCCAAAAACTTACACCGTAGGAGAAAAATGTATTCTGATCGACAGAGGATGAAATTGTGATCGTCATGTTGGAACACACGCAAGCTCTTGTATTGGGCGTAGTGGGCTTTGTTACGGGCATTACAGCGGGCTTTTTTGGTATTGGGGGAGGCGAGATTGTCGTGCCTGCGGCCATTTTTGCCGGCTTTAGCTACAGCCATGCAGTAGGGATTTCTCTCTCCCAAATGCTTTTTTCCTCTTTGGTGGGATCGTTTATCAACTATAAAAAAGGGCTCTTGGATTTAAAAGAGGGTTTTTTTGCTGCGATGGGGGGATTGATGGGGGCGATCTTGGGAAGTTTTTTACTTAAGCTGATCGATGATCGCATTTTAATGGGGGTCTTTGTCGTGGTGGTGTGCTACACATTTGTCAAATACGCTTTTAGCCCTTCTAATGCCTCAAATCAGCACAGCGCGCACTTTAAGATGCACTCCAAGCCTCATAAACCCAAGCCTATCAAATCTTTTACATGGGGAATTAGCAGAGAACACGGAATTTTGATTTTAGCGGGCTTTGTAACTGGGATTTTTTCTATCCCTCTTGGCATGGGCGGGGGGATTTTAATGGTGCCCTTCTTGGGCTATTTCCTCAAATACGACACCCATAAAATCGTGCCTCTAGGGTTATTCTTTGTGATCTTTTCTTCTCTCTCGGGGGTCATTTCTCTATACCACTCGGGCGTGTTAGACGATCGCGCCCTGCAGGCTGGATCCATCACAGGGCTAGGCGCGCTGGTGGGCGTGGGCATAGGGATCAAACTCATTTTATTAGCCAATGAGAGAATCCATAAAGTGTTATTGCTCTGCATTTACGCTTTGAGCATTACAGCCACGCTCTATAAGCTGATCACAGGCTAATCTATACAATATCCTTTGTCATAACACTGCGCCTGTAGTTCTTGGGTGAACCCGGGCTCCAAGCTATCCAAAGACATCAAATGGCGTTTTTTAGGATCGTCTCTGCTTTGGCGATAAAAAATCAGAGTGCGCACCACTTGCTTATTCCCATTCTCGCCCACTCTAAAGAATTGTTGGCTGAATTGGTGCAGGTAGAAAGTGTTCTCTACTAGCTTGAAAGTAACATAGAGTTTGGTGTAGATATTGTCAGTAGAAGAGTCGTATTGTCCCATCTCAAAGGTTAAATAGGGGAATTTATAGGCCAAATCCACCTGTCCTTGATGGATGCAAAGGGTTCGGCTAAGTAATGTGCCATTGTGGCGCGTCAGGATACAAATAGAGCTAGGAGACTCAGGGCTATCTGTGTAAGTGATGCGCTTGCTAAAGCTATAGCGATCGTTGTTCACATTGAAAGAAAGCAACTCTTGTATTTTGATTTGATGTGTGGACTCGCAAGGAGCAGGGCTATTAAAGTTGTGCGCATCGGTTGTAAAGCATGTGGAATTTTGAGAGGAGCGCGCACCGGTGGGGCTAGCGGCTTGATCTTGTAATTTTTCTAATAACCTGTCATTGACATCACCCATCGCATAAGTGGGGCTTTCCTGCTCATAAAAGATCTTAGGGGTTGCTTTGGGAAAAAGTGCGCTATCTAAAGTCTGCTTGGCATAACGGGTGAGATAAAAAGTGCCTTTAACATCCTTAAAAGCCAAGAAAATTTGAGCTTGGGTATTTGCAGTGGGGGTATGAATAGGGGTTTGGATCAATTTGATCAGTAGTGAATCCTTAGTGTTCTCCATGCTAAGTTTCTCATAGCCCTGCAGACAAAAACCCCTGTAAAACTTCCCTTTAAAGAGAATTCCCGTGCACACTACAGAGGGGCGGGTGTGATCTTTGGTGGTGTTGATGGCATAGATCAATGTGTAATTTTGATTGGCAATCCTAAAGGTGTTCCCGGTGGCTTTAGAATAGAGTGTGTAACTGCCCTCTTTTGAGCTCTTATACCCCTGCTGGCGCACAAAATCCTCTGACCACGATTTCACCTGATCAAGAGCTTGGAAATAATCTAGGGCGTGCATAGGAAAAACAAGCCCCAGTAGTGTTATGAGAAGCTTTTTAAACATGTTAGGCCTTAAATTGATCGATTTCTTTACTCAATGCGCTGTAGAGATCGTCTAGGGAAGTTTGGTTAGTGCGCATGTTTTCAATATCTTTTTGTTCTGAGTGTGCAAGCGCGCTGAGTTCTTTGACTTCCCGGCTAATGTCGCGGCTATCCTGCACAACCTCTTGGAGGTGTTGTGTGTCTTTGCGCGCGCAAGCGATCACCTCTTCAATCCCCTGCACGCTTTGTTGCATCACTTCCTGCACGCTAGTTGCTAGATCTGAGGTTTGGCTGAGTTCTTTGGCATTTTGTCCTAAATGCTGGTTGATGTCTTGCACTCCTTGCACCATTTCATTAATGGTGGTGTCAATGCTAATCAAACTGCTTTGGGTTTTTTCTGCCAATTTGCGCACTTCATCGGCCACCACCGCAAAACCTCTGCCATATTCGCCCGCACGCGCTGCCTCAATGGCCGCATTGAGCGCGAGTAAATTCGTCTGTGCGGCGATATCATCGATGATGGTTAACACTTCTTTGATGCTCTCTGTCCCTTTGGCGGTTTCTTCTAGTCTATGAGCAAATTCCACGCTTTGACTAGCATTGTGTTCTAAACGCGTGTTGAGCTCTCTCATTTGCTCGTGTGCAGTGCCTAAATACGCGCCAGTTTGGTTGAGTTTTTGGTTATTATCCTCCACATTTTTAACATGCTCTAAAATTGTATCTATATTGTGCTGGCTTCTGCTGACCGCCTCTTCTACCACCACAATCGCGCGATTAGCGCTCGCATGCACATTGGTTGTGCTCTCTATAAGAGTGACCGATACCTTAGTGCGCCGACTACTAATCTCTTTAAAGTGGCGCATCACGCTTTGCATCTGCTCAATAAAGGCATTGATATTGCGTGTGATGGCTGCGATCTCATCTTGTTTGCTATGCTTGTTTGCGCAAGGTAGGCGTTTTGTTAGATCCTTATCTCCAGCGGTTAAATCTAAACTCAAGCGTTTGAGGCGATCTAAAGGACGCATTAAATAATAGAGCCAAGATACGACAATAGTCAATGTGCTAAAAAGGCTCAAAAAGGAGATAATCAGCATGAGGACTCGCAATTTTGAGATATGCTTAAAGGCCTCTTTGAGCGAAATGCGCGCAATGACTTTCCAGCCATACTCAGGCACTGTGGAATACACAATAAGAATTTTCTCTCCCTGTGCGTCCTTGCCTATCTCAACACCCTCTTTGTGATTCAAAATAGTCTGCGCCTTGTCTTGGAGAGCTTGGCTTTTAGTGATACTTCCTCCTATAGGAACATCATTGGAACTTAATACGACCCCTGAAGCATCCGTTAAATCTAAGAAATTTAGAGCTTCTGTAGCCATTCTTTTAGTGTGTGAGGTAAAAAAGTTGAGTGAAATATCGCTGCCAAAAACGCCCACGAATTTACCCTTGATAACAAGAGGCGCGCTGTAGGTGATCACAAGTTTGCCAGTAAATTTATCTGCATAGACTCTAGTGACCGAAATTTTATTGGTTGTTTTGGCATTTTGATACCAAGGGCGCACGCGCGGATCGTAGCCTTTGGGAGCCTCCATAGAGTCTGCATACATAGCCCCATTTTCTAGGCCAACATAAGTTTGAAAGGCATCTAAGTTTTTTGTCGTGTATTTGAGGGCAATTTTTAGCTCATTGAGATCTTGCACACCATGTTCAAGCACGACATGCTGGCTATTTGTAAATAATTCTAGGGTTTTTTGATTCCAAGCTTGTATCCAATCGCTATGGATGCGCACAATACTTAAAAGTTCTTGTGTGGTGTTTTTCATAAAAATGCTGTGTACAAAGCGTTCTACAAAAACACCAAAGGTGCCAAAACTCAAAGTCAGTACACCCACTAACATCAAAGCGATTTTCTGCTTAAAACCCAATTGTAATCCTTGTGAATTTTCTAAGTCAGGGTATTTTAACATGGATTCATTTAATTGCCCGATTGCCGAGTTTGTGTATAATAGAATATTTCCTAAGGGGTGTTTCTTTGTTTCGTGGCCTTGTGTGTGTGTTGTTGTGGAGTGTATCCTTATTGGCCTCTGAGATTACCATGGATCCCTTTGGATATTTGGGTTTGATCTACAATCAAGGCACGGGGCACAAACCTCATAGCTATATCGGTTTTGATGCGCGTGTGGGGACAAATTTTTCTTTTAACAATGGTTGGGCTTTTGGAATTGGGGCGATTGGGGCGTGGAATGTTTATAGCCACAATAAAAAGTTTCAACCCATTGTCAGCATTGGTAATGTGCTAGGGAGTGTGGAGAGCAACATGCGCCCTTATTTGAGCATGGGGGATATTTCCGATGCCTATGTTAAATTTGATACCCAACGGCTTAAATTTGCGATCGGGCGTTTCAACACGAATTTTGTAGATTTTGATTGGATTCAGGGCAATATTCAGGGGGGTAGCCTCTTTATCCACCGCAATGATTGGCGGCTTTGGGGCGTTTTTATGGATTCTTTGCTCTATACGGGCTATCAGGGCAATGATTTGCAAGGGCCTAGAATTGCTACAGGAATCAACGCCCTAGCGTCCTACGATCCGGTTTCTAAGAAAAAGTATGTGGGAGGCGAGGTGGTGGCCTTAGGAGGAGGGTATGCCAATAAAGGTTTTGAAATTTCTCCCTTTTTTCTAGCCGATACGAAACTCCCCTCAGAGGGGGTGGGTTCTTTAATTCAAACTGGGATTAAAATGCAGTATGAAGTGGGAATGCCTAAGGGTTTTAAATCTTATACGATTGTGCATGGAATTTATCAATACGGCGCTACCGGCGGGATTGTCAAACAGGATCAAAGCGGGTTATTTTGGATCGATCAAACCTTTACCTACAAAATTTTCAATTTTGGAGCGGGGTTTTACATTGTGCCGGCTTTGGGGAAAGGATTTTTTTGGTCCTTTAATGACAAGAGCAAATTCTATGGACGGGGAATCAACTCCGTGGGCGTGCCGGCCATCTATTTTGCTAACAACACCATCACGGGTTATCTTTTTGGAGGCATGGGCACTAAAAAAGTAAGAGTGGATATGATGTTGGCTTATGGGGTTTATCAAGAATATTCTTTAATGACAAATTACAAGATTTGGCAATACCGCAAAATGATCCTAGATGCAGGCATTGGTTATGTCTATTCGCGCTCCTCTAAAGTGGCCAACACCATTGGCAATTCTTCTTTTGTGCTCTTTACAAAGTTTTCTTACTGATGTTACAAGTGCGCCATCTTTGTAAAAGCCGTTTTGGGCGTAAAATCTTAGATAATATTAGTTTTGACCTGCATGCTGGAGAAATGGTAGCTTTGCTTGGTCCTAATGGGGTGGGTAAAAGCACTTTGCTTAAGATTCTTGCTGGACTGTGTGCTCGCTATCAGGGTGAGATCATGATTCAAGGCCACAAAATAGGCTTAGAGAGTAAAAAAATCATCGCTTATTTGAGCGATCAGAATTTTATCGCGCCCCAAGCTATCGCCCTTAAAATGCTCGATTTTTATCAAGATTTTTTTCAAGACTTTAATAGAGAACGGGCCTTAGAGTTGTTGGAACGCTTTAAAATCCCTCTTCAAACTCCTTTTAAATACTTTTCAAAGGGCATGCAAGAACGCTTGCAACTTCTCCTAACTCTCTCTAGGAAAGCCCAACTTTTTCTCTTAGATGAACCTTTGGGGGGGGTAGACCCTTGTGCGCGTGAAGAAATTTTAGCCCTCATTTTAGAGCAGTGCGCCCAAGCAAGTGTCTTGTTGGCCACTCATCTGATTTATGAGATTGCGCCCTACGCCCACCGCGCGATTTTTCTTAAAGAGGGAAAGATACTTGTGTGTGAAAAGAAAGCAGATTTAGAACAAGCCTACAAGGAATGGGCGCGGTGATCAAGCTCTTTAAAAGGGATTTTTTAGAGCATTGCCGCCCTATTTTGGGTCTTTATCTCTTTTTGATTCTCTGCTGGGAGATGATCCAACACCCCGTGCATGTTTTCCTCTTTTTAAACTCCCCTGTCTTTTTTCTTTTGGCTAATATTTTTCTTATCTCAGGATTTATTGTCCTTTTTGTTTTAATTTTTCTAGCCCTTTTGCGCACTACGCAACAAGATCTCTTTGGCCAACAGGCTTTTTTAACTTGGAGTTTGCCCTTAAGTGTGGATCGCATTCTCATGGCCAAGATCGCTAGCAATTTGGCTTGGATAGCTCTTGGATTGATAGCCCTTATCTTAGCAAATACCCTAGATGCCCTCTTAGCAAGTAGATCCTTTGGGGAATTTATAGAGGGTGTGAAATTTTATTTAACTCAGCATGGCCTTCGATTATTGCAAGATGCGCTTTTATTCTTTCTTGTTGCTACTCTCTCTATTTTAAAGATTTTGGCCATTTTTGCCCTCTTGCATAGCTTAAAACTCAAGCGGTGGGCGATTTTTTGGGGGATTTTGCTTTTTGCCTTAATCAACGCCACTCTAGCTCTCCCCTCTGTATTTTTTCATCAAGAAAGCGCTTCTACAGACCCACTTTTTACCCTCTATGTATATTTCCCTTTTTTAGAAACCCAAGCTTCTTTGAGCGCTTTAAGCGCTTTAATTTTAGAATGTCTTAAGATTATAGGTCTTTATGCGCTTGTGCGCTATCTCATCTTAAAACACTTGGAGTTGTAATGAGAAAAATTTGTCAAATCTTGTGTGTGGGACTTGTGAGTAGTTTATCTGCTCAAGGGGATTATTGCAGTAATGAATGTTATGGGGATAAGAGTTCGCGCATCCCTGCTTTTGAATTCCATTTGGGTTTCCCTCATTCCACCGCCTATTACCGCAAACACCAAAAAACTCGCGAACATATGCTTAAAAAATGCCACGAGGCATTCACTTCTAAGGGAACCATCAATCTAATGAGCAAAACCTTTAAAAACAACTGCGCGCACGCTAAAGAAGCCCAAGATCAAGAAAACCAAGCCCGCCTCAAAAACCAAACTCTGTAGTTTTAAACGCGGACTGATTTCCTTATTTTTGCTCAGGTTGCCAAATGGTTTTTTCAGAAGGCGTGTAATCCTTTTCATCTTCTAAGACCTGAGCCTTACTTTCTGCACAAGCATTCAAAAACACCACCGCCACTCCGGCTAAGAGCCACCAACGCATCGCTATCCTTTATTTAAAATTAGAAATTTTTGAGAATCATTATAGCCAAAAATTTTAATCCTTCCCCTTGAGCATTTGGGCTAGCAAAAAAGCCAATTCCAATGCTTGGGTAGCATTCAATCGCGGATCGCACTGCGTGTTGTAATTTTGTTTAAGGCATTCTTCACTGATGGCTTGCGAACCCCCTAGACACTCGGTTACATTTTGTCCCGTCATTTCTAAGTGAATCCCCCCAACATGACTTCCTAGTGCATGGTGGATGTGGAAAAAATCCTTAACCTCTTGGAGAATCTGCACAAAAGAGCGGGTTTTGATCCCCTCTTGGGTCTTGATCGTATTGCCATGCATAGGATCACACACCCAAACCACCTTTTTTTGCGCTTTGAGCATGCCCTCCAAAAGAGGAGGAAGAAATTGTTTAATGGCACTGCCCATGCGCACAATAAAGCTCAAACGCCCCGCCTCATTCTCTGGGTTGAGAATATTGCAAAGCGCAATCATCTGATCTAGGGTCGCATTCGGACCGATCTTAATGCCAATGGGGTTGCCCACACCCCGTAAAAACTCTACATGCGCTTGATCGACTCCCCTTGTGCGCTCTCCAATCCATAACATATGGGCCGAACAACTATACCACTGCCCGCTCAAGCTATCTTGGCGCACAAGAGGTTCTTCATAATTGAGCAATAGAGCCTCATGGCTGGTGTAAAAATCTGTTTCTTTGAGGGCGGGAATATTGCGCACCCCGCAAGCCTGCATGAAGTCGAGAGCTTGCGTGATTTGCATGGCCAAGGCTTCGTATTGTTGCCCAAAATCATTATTTTTTACAAAGTCCAAATTCCAGCGGTGCACCTCTTTGAGATCGGCTAATCCGCCCTTAGCAAAGGCGCGTAATAAATTTAAGGTCGCCGCGCTTTGGTGGTAAGCTTGTAAAAGACGCTTGGGATCAGGCTCTCTTGTCTCTAGGGCCGTGCCATTGATCATATCCCCACGATAAATGGGCACTTCTACTCCATTAATACATTCGCTTTCTTGACTTCTAGGTTTGGCAAACTGCCCGGCAATGCGCCCCACCTTGATCACCGGACAACGCCCCCCAAAAGCCAACACTACGCCCATTTGCAAAATCACCTTAAATAAATCCCTAATGGCGTCCGCGCTAAAGTTGTTAAAACTCTCTGCACAATCTCCTCCCTGCAATAAAAACGCCCGCCCTGCGCACGCCTCTTTGAGGGCTGTTTTCAGACTACGGATCTCTTTGGCAAAGACTAGAGGTGGGTAACTCTTTAACTGCTTTTCTACCGCCTCTAAGGCTAGAGGATCGGGGTATTTGGGTTGTTGTAAAATGGGAAAATCACGCCAAGAGCGCGTATGCCAATTTTTTTGCATGCTTACCTCAACTTCTGTAACGCTTCTTTGATCATCTCTTCAGTGCTCAAACCTTTTAAATCCGCGCACACTTTCTGCACTTCTAAACTTTTAAACCCTAAACTCTCTAAAGCCTGGACTGCCTGAATATAAGCCGGGTCTTGGTGCGCTGAGGGGAGATAACCCTCAAGATCAAACATGATCTTAGAGGCCAATTTGCTCCCCACTCCGGGAACTTTTTGGAGGGCTTTAGTATGCTGTGTCTCTAGTAGAGTAGCAAACTCCAAGGGGGTGTAGACAGAGAGAATTGCTAAGGCAATCTTGGGACCCACGCCACTAATTTTAATCAAACGCACAAACAGCGCGCGTTCCTCCAGTTCCAAAAAGCCAAAGAGGCTCTGATCGCCCTCTTTGCTAATAAGAGAGGTATATAAATGAACTTCCTGCCCTTCTTGCAAGAGGCTACTGGTGTGTAAACTTACTTGCACGCCATAAACCACTCCCCTCACATTGAGAGCTATCAGTGTAGGTTCGATGCTATGCACATGGCCTATAAGCCCTACAATCATGATTTGGTCCGCACTAAAGTAGTGCCATCTAATTTAAAATCCACCATCTCCCCATTCTCTGTTTGGAGAGTTTGGATTTTACGCCCCGTATAAATGCGGTTACAAGCAATGCTATTGAAGGCTGGCCAAGGCCCCTTACGCGTGAGGCGCGCATCGCGCATGTTAGATTCAATGGAAGTTAGGCGTTCTATGGATTTGTGGTTAAAATCCTGAATTTTGAGCAAGTAGGCGCGCAAGACTTTGATGCGGCGCAAACAATCCATAAAGTCATGGTAAATGCGTTGTACAGATTCTTCTTCCATTAAAGCTTTACGCGCCATAGCGTCCGCGTTTTTAATCTTATCAATTGTGTCTTGGTTTTTCTGCAAAAAGAAATTGAGATCTTGATACTGCGCCATCACTCTTTGTGCCTTTTCTTTGTGAAAAGCCATTTGCGCCTTAGTTTCCTCTAAGATACGCTTAGTGTCTGGATCAGCAAAGGCGGAGAACAAAAAGCGATTCTCACTCCCCTCCACCCCCTCTAAAGCGCATTCTTTAGAAAAATGTAGAGTGTTGTTAGATTTGAGTTGCTTGATATGGATTTCTCTAGCAAAAATCTGCGCCCCACTGCTCGCATCCACCTCACATTTTTGGGCGATAATGCTCCCCCTATCGGCGTATTTGCATACAACTTTATTTCCTTTGCAAACGCCCTTATTGTTGCTCACAAACACCTCATCAGCCTCCACGCGACTCTCATTGTGTAGTTGCCCCTCTATGATCACTTTTTTTGCTAATAGGCGGACATTCTTACCCACATTGCCTTTGATGTGAATTTCTTGGGCTTCGATTTCTAAATTACTCTCAATCGCGTTATCGATTTCATTTTTCGCACTAATAGAGAGAATCATCCCATTTTGCACACCTCCTAAAAACATAGGTGTGTTGGTGCTTTTCATTTCTACAAAGCTATTTTTTGTAAAGCTCTTAAGAACTTGACCTATGAGGGTCGCGTATTGAGGGACTTTAGAAAAATAGACAACTTTATCTGGACTCTCTTTGATCTCAAAAGCATCGGCACTGCACTCAAAAGTAGTGATTATGGGCTTTTCTTCCTTGACCTTGATATATTGCCCCATCAAATCCCGCCCACTGATTCCTTGAATAGGTTTGATATACTCTAGCACCGCATCGCCCACTCCCGCACCATAAATCGCATTAGCAGGGGCTTTTTGCCCGCTTTTTTCCTCCCAAACTTTTTTAAGCATAAAATTCACTTGGCCGGGCTTATTGGGGCGGTATGAAGCCCGCTTGAGCAACATTTGATTAGGCCGTTGATTGTCTTGCATATAGTGCAATAGATTTTTCTTTAGGGTGGCGTGCTGGGTGTCCATTTGCCGTAATAAAATCTTATGATAAGCCATTTGAGCCTCTATGGCTGTATACACTTCTTGGAAGAGCTTTTCATCATCTACCAACATAAAGGGGCTTTCAAAGATAATGTAAAGCTCTGTATTGTCTTCTGAAATTTGTAATTTGAAAAAATATTCAAATAATTTCTTCTTGATGCAAATGTCGTAGCGTTGGATGACTTCGTTTTGTTTATCGTTAAAAAAAACTTCTTCGTTGATTTTTTTAGCCTCTTCTTGAGAAGCCAATTTAAACACATCTTTAGGATTGGAGCGTATCAAGGTATGCACTTTGAGCAAGTCAAAATGGAGCTCCTCGATGTCCAAACCATGGGTTTGAGCCACTTTCTCTAACTCCAAGTGAATATCTCCACAATCATTGACAACCTTAGAGTAAAATGCCATGCGCAACTCTCCTTCATTCCTATAGCTTTTCTGTCTATTTTAGCGTGCTTGTGCTTAAGGGTGTGTTTTTATCTTTTTTAGGATAGAATGCGCTCTTTGCTTGCAGGGGTGCTTTTGCTCAAGAGATTCTTTTTTACCAATAGCTCGGGGATTTTATGTTCTAGAGTGGCCGGCTTTGTGCGCGATCTCTTGAGTGCGTCCATTTTAGGAAGCGGGGTTTATAGCGATATTTTCTTTGTGGCTTTCAAATTTCCTAATCTCTTTAGGCGTATTTTTGCAGAGGGGGCATTTAGTCAGAGTTTCTTGCCCGCCTTTATCCATAGCCGCCACAAAGCCGCTTTTAGTTTGAGTGTGCTCACTATCTTTAGCCTTTGCTTGCTGTGTTTGAGCGTGGTAGTGCATTTTTACGCCCCCTTTTTTACAAGATTGCTCGCCTATGGTTTTGATGCCCATACCATCGCTTTAGCTCAAGACATCGTGGCTTTAAATTTTTGGTATCTACTCTTAGTGTTCTTAAGCACCTTTTTTAGCGCACTCTTGCAGTATAAAAATAGCTTCTTTGTGAGCGCGTACCATACAATTTTGCTCAATATTGGCATGATTGCCGCGCTCTGTCTAGCTAAAGATAAGACTTCTTTGGAAGTGGTTTATTATTTGAGTTATGGCGTGCTTTTGGGGGGGGTAGCGCAGGTGTTGGCGCACTTTTACCCTCTATATTCTTTGGGCTATGTGAGACTTTTTTATCTAGGGCTTAGATTCGGCTTTAAGCGCAAAGATTCTTTGAAAATAGAACTCAAGGATTTCTTTAAAAAATTCTTCCCTAGCGTGCTGGGCAATTCAGCAAGCCAACTCTCCGCCTTTTTGGACACCCTGCTCGCCTCTTTTTTGAGCGCGGGTAGTATTTCTTATCTCTATTATGCTAATCGCATTTTTCAACTTCCCCTAGCCCTCTTTGCCATCGCCATTTCTACCGCCCTTTTTCCCACCATCGCTAAGGCTCTGAAAAATGGCAAGTCTCAAGAGGCGTTTGTGCATATGCAAAATGCCTTTTACTTCCTAAGTTTTACCTTGCTTGCCTCTAGTTTGGGCGGGATGGTGCTCAGTGAAGAGATCATCTCTTTACTTTTTGAGCGGGGGCGTTTTGGAGCTCAAGATGTGCTAGAGAGTGCTGGAGTATTTAGAATGTATCTTGTGGGGCTTTTGCCCTTTGGTCTCTCTAAAATCTTTTCTCTTTGGCTTTATGCACAAGGGCAACAGCTAAAGGCGGCTAAAATCTCTCTTTATTCTTTGATCTTTGGCTTTGTAGCTGCTCTGGTGTGCATGGGACCTCTTAGAGCAAGCGGATTAGCTCTAGCGAGTAGTTTGACGGGTTGCATGCTCTGCTTTTTAAATCTTAAGGCTTTTGGATTTAAGCGCTTTTTGGGCATGATCGAGGTTAAAAAAGGGGTGGGGTTGGTGGCACTTTTGAGTTTAGAGGCGGCTATCCTCTATCTTTTCTTATGGTGCTTGAGGGCATTTTATCTATTTCAATACCTGAGTTGAGGGCGCACATGCAAGCCGTTTATATTTATGATAGCAAGACAAAGCAAAAACAGCTTTTAGAACCCCTTGTGGGTCATGATGTGAAAATTTATATCTGTGGTCCCACGGTTTACGATCATGCCCACTTAGGGCACGCGCGCAGTGCGATCGCCTTTGATCTGCTCAGGCGCACCCTAGAGCAGAGTGGGTATGTTGTAGAGATGGTCAAAAACTTTACCGATATTGATGATAAGATCATCGCCAAAGCCGCTCAAGAGGGGGTTAGCACTTCTGCTTTGAGCGCGCGCTATATTGAGAGCTACACAGCGGACATGCAGGCTTTAGGCGTGCAAAAACCCCACCTAGAACCCAAAGCAACCGCCCACCTAGGAGCAATGTTTAATATCATCCAACAACTCTTAGACAAGGGGCATGCCTACCAAATAGATCATGATATTTATTTAGACACCCATAAAGATCAAGCTTATGGCTCTTTGAGCGGACACATTTACAATGAAGCCGATGTGAGCCGCTTAGAGGACAACCCCCTAAAACGCCACCCCCAAGATTTTGCCCTGTGGAAATCTTATAAGGGGGAAAGCGATGTAGGTTATGAAAGCCCCTTTGGTAAAGGTCGGCCCGGGTGGCATTTGGAGTGCTCTAGCATGATTTTTGCTAACATGGCTTACCATGATCAAGCTTATCAGATTGATATTCATGCCGGAGGGAGCGATCTCTTCTTTCCCCACCATGAAAATGAAGCCTGCCAAACCCGTTGCGCCTTTTCTCAAGAGTTGGCCAAGTATTGGATGCACAATGGCTTTGTAAATATCTCCGGGGAGAAGATGAGCAAGAGTTTAGGCAATAGTTTTTATGTCAAGGACGCGCTAAAAATCTATGATGGGGAGATTGTGCGCAATTATCTTTTGGGAATCCACTACCGAGCGGTCTTGCATTTTAATGAAGAGGACTTGCTAGCTAGTAAAAAACGCCTTGATAAGATTTATCGCCTTAAAAAACGCGCCTTAGAATGCGCTACAAAAACCCCACCCCCAAGCCCTAATCCAAATTTTCAACGCGCATTTTTACAAGCCCTCCAAGACGATCTTAACATTTCTAAGGCTTTAAGCGTGTTAGAAGAACATGTCCATGTGTGCAATGAGATTCTTGATCAAGCCACTAAACAAACCCGCGCTTCTATGGCTTGCGCCATCTTAGAAGATCTTGACTATGTGAATACCCTGCTGGGTTTGGGGGGCAAAGACCCCATTGCCTATTTTCAATTAGGCGTGGACGCCACTCTTTTAGCCCATATTGAAGAGCAAATCGCACGCCGTTTAGAAGCCAAAAAGGCAAAGGATTTTGCCCTAGCCGATCGCATCCGTGAAGATTTGGCCCATCAGGGGATTTTACTTATGGACACCCCCCAACAAACCCTTTGGGAACGCTTATAGGAGGTTTTATGCAAAAAGTCGCCGTTATTATGGGTAGTAAGAGTGATTTAGAAATTGTCCAAAAAGCCTTTGGGATTTTAGAGGAATTTGAAATCCCCTTTGAGGCGCATATTTTTTCAGCCCACCGCACCCCTGAAGCCCTTAAAGCTTTTGCTGTGCAGGCGCGCGATCAAGGCTTTGGGGTTTTGATCGCTGCAGCGGGCAAGGCTGCGCACTTAGCCGGGGTGATCGCCTCTTTGAGCACTTTGCCTACAATCGCTATTCCCATGCGTGGGAATGATTTACAGGGGCTAGATTCTTTGCTTTCCAGTGTGCAAATGCCCGCAGGCATTCCTGTGGCGTGTGTGGGGATCAACGCCGCAGAGAACGCCGCGTTATTGGCTATAGAGATTTTAGCCCTAAACTCTCCCAAACTCCAAGACAAGCTCGCTCAAAAGCGCCAGCAACAAGCGATGCAAATTCTTAAAGAAGACCAAAATATCCATCTTGAATACAGCAGGAACTCATGAACATACAAAAACTTCTCTATGAAGGCAAGGCCAAAAAAGTTTACAGCACAGACAATCCACAGCATTATATCGTGGAGTATAAGGACGAAGCCACCGCTTTTAATGGGGCTAAAAAAGCCACTCTGCAGGGTAAGGGGCGTTTGAATAACCGCATTAGCAACACGCTGATGAGTTATCTTAACGATCATGGGGTTTTAACCCATTTGGTTCAAGAGATGAGTCCTACTCAAACTTTAGTCAAACAATTAAAAATGTTCCCCCTAGAAGTGATTGTGCGTAACCGCGCGGCTGGGTCAATTTGCAAGCGTTTAGGATTTGAGGAAGCTAGAGCATTCGCTCCCCCACTTGTAGAGTTTTGTTATAAAAATGAC
Source organism: Helicobacter felis ATCC 49179 (assembly GCF_000200595.1). NCBI lineage: Bacteria > Pseudomonadati > Campylobacterota > Epsilonproteobacteria > Campylobacterales > Helicobacteraceae > Helicobacter > Helicobacter felis. The sequence goes on from NC_014810.2 coordinate 629,368, forward strand.
GCGCTAGGCGATCCCTTTATCAATGACGATCATGTGCGCATTTTAAATTTAGCTACCCCTGAGGAATGCGCCACTATCAAGACTTTAGCCCTTAAAATTAACACCCTCTTAGAGGCATACTTTCAAAAGCTAGACATCATTCTTGTAGATTTTAAACTCGAATTTGGTAAGGACGCGCAGGGCACGATTATTTTAGGCGATGAGGTTTCTCCGGACACTTGTAGATTTTGGCATGCCCAAAGCGGGGAGAAGTTGGACAAGGATCGTTTTAGAGAAGATTTAGGCGGAGTGTGTGAAGCCTATGAAATGATTTTAAATAAAATCTCCCAAGGTTAGGCATGCGCAGTATTAGAGAGGAATGTGGAGTTTTTGGCGCATTTTCCCCACAGAGCGCGCACTTAGCCCCCCTATGTTTTAGCGCGCTGTGCGCCTTGCAACACAGAGGGCAGGAGGGTTGTGGGATTGCCATCTCTTCTAAGGGGCACTTCACCTATTACAAAAATACCGGGCTTGTAGGGGATGTCTTTAAGCCCCAAATTTTAGAAAAATTGGGAGCTGGGGAGATTGGCATAGGGCATGTGCGCTATTGCACCACCGGACCTAATAACCGCACCAACGCCCAGCCTATTCTTATTAACCACATCAAAGAGCCCCTAGCCGTTGTGCATAATGGAAATTTGGTTAACTCTTTGGAGTTGCGCCGTGAGTTGGAGTTACAAGGCTATATTTTTCATACCTCTAGTGATACGGAAGTGATCGCCTATCTCATCGCCAAAAACAGACTTAAAACTTCTAGTTTGGAAGAGGCGATCCAAGCTGCAACCCCCCATCTTCAAGGGGCGTATTCTTTAGTGATCATGTCGCCTAGTAAACTTATCGCCCTGCGCGACCCCCTTGGATTCCGCCCCCTTTGTTATGGCAAAACCGCTGAGGGGATCGCGGTCGTGGCTTCTGAGAGTTGCGCTTTAGACGCGCTAGGGGCGACTGCACTCAAAGACATCGCACCCGGAGAGATGGTGAGCTTCTCAGCAGAGGGGATTCAAACAAGTCATATCCCTCAAAAGGCGACCTCTAAAATCTGCTCTTTTGAGTATATTTATTTTGCTAGGGGGGATTCGGTGCTTGAGGGCAAGAGTGTGCACTTAGCCCGCTTGAGAGCGGGGGCATATTTAGCCAAAATCCACCCGGTAGAGGCAGATATTGTCGTGGGTGTGCCCGATTCAGGGATTGATGCAGCACTGGGTTATGCGGAGGCTTCGGGCATCCCTTATGCTGTGGGTTTTATTAAAAACCGCTACATCAGTCGGACTTTTATCACCCCCCAAGCAGAGCGCGAGGAAAAGTTACGCCTCAAACTCAACCCCATTATTCCTAATTTAAAGGGCAAGCGGATCGTGCTGGTTGATGATTCGATTGTGCGGGGCAACACCACCAAGCGTATCGCTACGCTACTGCGCAATGTGGGCGTGAAAGAAATCCACATGCGTATCAGCTCCCCCCCCTTTATCCACCCCTGTTTTTATGGCACAGATATAGACTCCGAAGAACATCTCATCGCCTGCAAGCATTCTACTGAGCAGATCGCCCAAATTCTAGGTGTGGATTCTTTGGTCTATTTGCCCTTAGAGGGGATTACTTATATGCTTGAGGGGTTAGGATTTTGTGCAGCATGTTTTGGAGGCGGGTATCCTACTCCCATTCCTAGCGAGCAAATCCGCCTCAGCGCACCAACTCATATTTAAAGGATTTTGATGCACAGCCATTATAAAAATGCCGGGGTGGATGTTCAGGCGGGCTATGAGTCTGTAGAGCGCATCCAAAAGCACATCGCACGCACCCGTATTCAAGAGTCCAACACTCTAGGGGGATTTGGGGGGCTCTTTGCGCTCAATTTGGAGGGGTTTAGCCAACCTATGTTAGTGAGCGGGGCTGATGGCGTGGGCACCAAGTTAAAGCTAGCTTTTGCCTTTGGAGGGCATGAGAGTGTGGGGGTGGACTGCGTGGCGATGTGTGTGAATGATGTGATCTGTCTTGGGGCTAAACCTCTTTTCTTTTTAGATTACATCGCTTTGGCCCAAAATGAGCCTAGCAAGGTAGAACACATTGTCGCTGGCATGGCGCAAGGTTGCATCGAGGCAGGTTGTGAATTGTTGGGCGGAGAGACTGCCGAGATGCCCGGCTTTTATGCGCCCAAAGAATACGATCTAGCTGGCTTTTGTGTGGGGATTGTGGATAAAAGCAAACTTCTAAATGTAGAAAATGTGCACGCAGGTGATGCCATCATTGGGCTAGCTTCTAGTGGTTTGCATTCTAATGGTTTTTCTTTGGTGCGCAAGATTTTACAAGATCGCTCTATTGATCCCTCTACCTACACCCTTGCAGGGCAAAACCTTGCTCAAATCCTCTTAACCCCAACAAAAATCTATGTCAAAGCGATCTTAAAGCTTTTAGAGCACCTCCCCATCAAATCCCTAGCCCATATCACGGGTGGGGGGTTTTATGAGAATGTCCCGCGCGCTCTGCCTGCAGGTTTGCAAGCCAAAATTACTAAAAACACTTTTGCAACCCCGCCCATCTTTGACTTTCTAGCCCAAGAGGGGGGCATAGCACAAGAGGAGATGTTTCATGTCTTTAATATGGGGATTGGAATGGTGGTTATCTTGCCCGCTGTGCATGCCCAAGAAGCCTTAGAGCTCTTAAGAGCATGCGATCAAGAGGCTTATAAAATTGGAGAAGTGCAAGAAGGCAGAGGAGTAGAGCTATGCGACTCTTAAGTGAAACTCTGCAAAACCAACGCTATTTTGGGCGCGGGATCATTGTGGGTAGAGCCCCCAAGAGCCCCCATGTGTTTTTAGCTTATTTTTTAATGGGGCGTAGCGCGCAGAGCCAAAACCGCTTTTTTAGCCTAGAGGGTAAGAATCTACAAATTGCCTTTGTAGACCCTCAAAGTGTCGCTGACCCCTCTTTGATCTTTTACCCTCCCATCGTGCAGCAAAATAACCATATCATCATCACTAATGGGAGTCAAACCCAGATATTACAGCAGTCTTTGCTCTCAGGACAGGATTTTCAACACGCCCTAAACCAACAGAGTTTTGAACCCGATTCCCCCCATTTTACCCCTAGGATCAGCGCGCTGATTCACTTGCAACCCCAAAATTTTAGCTACCAAATGGGCTTAGTCAAAAATATACAGGGGACTTGTGCGCGTTTTTCCTTTAACTATGAGAGTGCGAGCGGTGTGGGGCATTTCTTACACACTTATAATCATGACGCTAACCCTCTGCCCTCCTTTGAGGGCGAACCTAAACCTATTGTGCTCCCCTCTACTCTTGAGGAGCTGGGTAACACCCTTTGGGAAGGCTTGGATTTGGAGTATAAGATCGCGCTGTGTGTGCAATCTGTGCACCTAGACACCCATCAAGTCCAAACCTACATTTACAATAAATACAGCAAGGATTGCTAATGTCTCTCTCCCTCAAATACGGCTTTAACCCCCACCAAGCCCAAGCTAAAATCTTATCAAGTAATCTCCCTTTTGCCATTCTCAATGGCACGCCTAGCTACATCAACTTTTTAGACGCGCTCAATGCTTACCAGCTTGTTAAAGAACTTCAAGAGGCGAGTAAGCGCCCTGCAGCCACTTCTTTTAAGCACCTCAGCCCCACCTCAGCCGCGCTAGCCCAGCCCCTAGAAAAGCAACGCCTCCAAGCCTATTTTTTAGAAAATCTTGCAGAATGCCAAGACTCCCCCATCGCCTCCGCTTACGCGCGTGCAAGGGGAGCGGATCGTATGAGTTCTTTTGGGGATTTTGTCGCCCTCAGTGATTTATGCGATGTGGCTTGTGCCAAATTGCTAGCCCAAGAGGTTTCAGATGGCATTATTGCCCCCGCCTTTGCTCCTGAGGCTCTTGAAATTCTCAAGCGTAAAAAAGGGGGGCAGTATGTGATCTTGCAAATTGATCCTAATTACACCCCCCCAGAGCTAGAGAGGCGCGATGTCTTTGGGATCACCTTTGAGCAACAGCGCAACTCTTTAACAATCACCCCTGATCTGCTCAAAGACATCCCCACACACAACAAAACCCTCCCCAAGCAAGCCCAAGAGGATTTGATCTTAGCTTTGATCACCCTCAAATATACTCAGTCCAATTCGATCTGTTTGGCCTACAAGGGGCAGGTGATTGGCGTAGGAGCAGGGCAACAATCCCGTATCCATTGCACTAAGATCGCTGCTGACAAGGCGGATTTATGGCATTTGCGTGTCCACCCCAAGGTGCTAGATTTGCCCTTTATAGAGGGTTTAAATCGCCCCACTAAGGATAATCTCATCTATGCCTACCTCACACATGGTTTAAGTGATGAGGATTTAAGTCTTTTAAAACGCCCTGTGCCCCCCTTAAGCGCACAAGAAAAAGCGGATTATTTGGGGCGTGTGAGCGGGGTGAGTTTGGGCAGTGATGCCTTTTTCCCCTTTAGTGATAGCATTTTGCGCGCGCATAAAAGCGGGGTGCGCTACATTGCTCAAAGCGGGGGGAGCAAACAGGATTTGCAAGTGATTCAAGCCTGCAACGGGCTTGATATGGTCATGGCTTTCACCCATGTCCGCTTATTCCACCACTAGGAGAACTCATGAAAATTGCCATTATTGGAAGTGGGGGGCGCGAACATGCGATTTTAAAAAAAATCTTAGCCCCCAATCGCCAAATTTTTATGCTTCCGGGCAATGCCGGAATGCGTGAGGCTCGCTGTGTCCCCATTAGCGTAGACGATCAGCAAGGCATTTTAAACTTTGCCAAACAAGAAGCCCTAGATTTCATCATCGTATCCCCAGATAATCCTCTTGTAGATGGCTTAGTCGATGTGCTTGAGGAGGCAGGTTTTGCCTGCTTTGGACCTAGAAAAAGCGGGGCGCGCTTGGAGGGGAGTAAGATTTTTGCCAAAGACTTTATGCAAAGACACAACATTCCCACAGCAAGCTATGATAGTTTTGACTGCTTGCAAGAAGCCCTGAAATATTTAGAAAAAGTGGAGTTTCCCTGTGTGATCAAAGCTGATGGGCTCGCCTTTGGCAAGGGTGTGATCATCGCTCACAATGCCAAAGAGGCGCAAGAGAGTTTAGAGGCGATGATGCAAGAGGGTGTTTTTGGGGAGAGTGGAAAAAGGGTTGTGATTGAGGAGTTTTTGCAAGGACCTGAGGCTTCTTTGCTCACCTTTTGTGATGGTTTGACACTCAAAGCCATGCCCCCAGCGATGGATTATAAACGCGCTTTAGATGGGGATCGAGGTTTGAATACGGGGGGGATGGGTTGTATTGCGCCCAATCCTTACTGGAGCGCTCAAATTGCTAAAGAGTGTGAGGAGAAAATCTTAATCCCCACTCTTAAGGGAATCCAAGAGGAAAATCTGCATTTTAGAGGGTGTTTGTATTTTGGGCTCATCCTCACGCCCAAAGGGGTCAAAGTGCTTGAATATAATTGCCGTTTTGGCGATCCAGAAACCCAAACTCTGCTCCCCCTCCTGCAAAGCGATCTATTAGAGATCATGCAGGCCTGCTCTACCCAAACCCTAGCCAAGCAAGAGGTGAATTTTGCTCCCCTTTCCTCTTGCTGTGTGGTCTTGGCTTCTCAGGGTTACCCAAAAATCTTTCAAACAGGACACCCCATTAACTACCCCTCTCATCTTGACATTTGTTTTGCCGGGGTTAAGCAGGTGGGTGATCAATTAGTCAATGCTGGGGGGCGGGTGTGCAGTGTTACAAGTGTCGCGCCCAGCCTGCAAGAAGCCCGCAAAGAGAGCTATCAACGCCTCTTAAAAATTGATTTTAACCCTGCGCATTATCGCCAAGACATCGGGGCGGGACTGCCATGATTGTCTATGTGCGCAAAAAAGAGGGGTTTGATTTTTTAGAGCGCGATCTGTGCGCCACACTCAAGGATATTTTAGCCATTCCCACGCTTGAAAAAATTATTTGTGTGCAGGCGTATTTGCTAGAGGGTTTGACAGAAGAACAACTTGAGCGCGCCCAAATGCTCTTTTGCACCCCACAGACAGAAATTTGTAGCGCGGAGCTAGACCTATCAGATTGTGCGGGGCATTTTGCCCTCCAAACCCTCAAGGGGCAGTTTGATCCAAGAAGCCATGCAGCCTTGCAGTGTTTGCAAATGCTCTACCCAGAAACCCCAAATATTGATGTCGAATGCGCCACTATCTATAAACTCTATGGTCAGCTTAACCCTAAGCACCAAGCCAAGATTTTAGATTACTTGCAAAATCCTTTAGAAAACCACGCCATCCCCCTCCCTCTGCAAAAGGCGCGCGTGCTTTTAGATAAGCCCTTTTGCGCCACTCTAAAGGATTTTTCTACCCTTACAGATTTTAGCCCCCTGATTGCCCAACACCAACTCTCTTTACGCCCTGAGGATTTGTGCCTCATTCAAGAACACCTGCCACACCTAAACGCCCTAGAACTTAAAATTTTAGACACCTTTTGGTCGGATCATTGTCGGCATGGCACATTTTTTACAGAGCTTACCTTTAGCACAGACGATCCCTTGAGCCAAGAAATTTACGATCTCTACTACGCACTACACCAAGAGATCAGGGCGCACAAACCCATTAGCCTCATGGACCTCTCTACCCTTATGGGCGCGTCCTTAAAAAAACAGGGCAAAGCCACATCGTGGGTGCAAAGCGAGGAGAACAACGCCTGCACTCTAGCCATCGAGCTTAACACCCCCACGGGCAAAAAACCCTATTATCTTTTTTTCAAAAATGAAACCCACAACCACCCTACAGAGATCGAGCCTTACGGGGGGGCTTCTACTTGCATTGGGGGAGCAATTCGCGATCCCTTGTCCGCACGCGGGGTGGTTTATGCTGGGATTCGTATCTCAGGCTGTGCTAACCCTCTTGAGCCCATTACTCAAACTAGAGCGGGCAAACTCCCCCAAAGAAAAATCGCGCTAGGTGCTTCTGAGGGCTTTAGTGCTTATGGGAATCAAATCGGGGTGGCTACGGGTCTAGTTGCAGAGATTTACCATGAGGGCTACAAGGCTAAACATTTAGAATTAGGGGCGGTGCTAGGAGCAGCCCCTCAAGAGAATGTGCGCTCTTTAACGCCTATGCCCGGAGATATTGTGCTCTTGGTAGGGGGGCGCACGGGGCGCGATGGTTTAGGGGGGGCTAGTGGTTCTTCTCAAGCGCACAGCGCGCATTCTATAGAGATTTGCGGAGCACAGGTGCAAAAAGGAGACGCCCCAGAAGAGCGCAAACTGCAAAGATTAATGCAAAATCCCCAATTTTCTACTTTAATCAAGCGGTGTAATGATTTGGGAGCTGGGGGGGTGAGTGTCGCGCTGGGTGAACTTAGCTCCAGTGGGATACGCATTGATTTAAGCGCACTGCCTACCAAATACACGGGACTAAGTGCCTTTGATTTGGCTTTAAGCGAGTCGCAAGAAAGAATGGCGATGCTCATTGATCCTAAAGATTTGCCTCTTTTTGAGGAGTTATGCGCCTCAGAAAATCTTTTAAGCGCGCCTGTAGCTACTATCACTACTAGCGGTTCTTTAGAGATGGTGTTTGAAGATAAAATTGTAGCTAATATCCCTATGAGTCTATTGCACAGCCAGGGGGCAAAACGCCACGCTGATGCTTATCTTGGCAAACCCACGCCCTCACCAAAGCGCGCCTATGATTTTCTCTTAGATTTAAAGCAGTTAGTTACAGACCTTAATTTTTGCTCGCAAAGAGGCTTAGTAGAGAGATTTGACTCCACCATTGGAAGCAACACAATTTTTATGCCCCTAGGGGGGAAATACCAAGCCACGCCCATCCAAGCAATGGCGCACCTCATCCCCTTTGAGGACACCTCAACCTGCTCCTTAGCCACCTTTGGGTTTGACCCCTATCTTTGCGCCCAAGACCCCACGAGGGGGGGGTATTGTGCTGTTGTGGAGTCGGTGTGTAAACTCATTGCCTGCGGGGCGCGCTTTGAAGAGATTTATTTGAGTTTTCAAGAATATTTTGAGAGTTTGGGCAGGGACGCGCTCAAATGGGGAAAACCCTTTGGGGTGTTGCTTGGAGCTTTTTTAGCCCAGCACAGACTCCAAATTCCTTGCATAGGAGGCAAGGATTCGATGAGTGGGAGTTTTGAGGATTTGAGCGTCCCCCCCTCTTTTATCTCTTTTGCCTTCTGCGCTCAAGAGGCGACACATTTAATCTCGCCTGAGTTTAAAGCCCCTAATCATTTTATTTATCTCATCCAAGCTCCCCTAGATTCTTATGGACTTCCCTATGATTTTGAGGGCATTTTTGAGCGCATCCACACCCATATTTTAAAGGGGCATATCCTTGCTGCCTATGCTCTAGGCAGAGGAGGGGTAGCAGACGCGCTGATTAAAATGTCTTTGGGTAATCGCATTGGGGTGAATCTAGAGCCTGCGCTTGATTTAGAAACTTTGTTTGCGCCCGGTTATGGGAATTTTGTTGTGGAGAGCGCATGCGCACTTGATTTTGGGGTGATATTGGGCAAAACAATGAGCGATCCAAGTTTGCAAAGAGGATCGCAGAGTTTAAAATTAGAGAAATTATTAAAACTTTTTGAAAGCCCCCTAGAATCTTTGTATCCTAGCCGTGTTGTTGTGCCCTCAAACCCTCCCCTTCCCTCCCCTATTCCAACCCCTATTTTAACTTCTAAGCTTAAGATCGCCAAACCTAGAGTGCTTATTCCGGTATTTCCGGGCACTAACTGCGAACAAGATACAGAGCGCACTTTTAAGCAGGCGGGCGCATTGGTGCAAACTCTAGTGATTACTAATCTCACCCCTGAACATTTAAGCGAGTCGCTTGTGCGCATGCAAAAAGCTATATCTAATAGTCAAATTCTCTTTATTCCGGGAGGATTTTCGGGGGGAGATGAGCCTAGCGGGGCGGGCAAGATGATTCAAGCTTTTTTCTCTAGCCCGCGCTTGCAAGAGGCGATCATGCAACTGCTAAACAAACAAGATGGACTCATTGGAGGGATTTGTAATGGCTTTCAAGCCTTGCTAAGATTGGGCTTATTGCCCTATGGGGAAATTCGACCTCTTAGCCCCCAAGACCCCATTCTTTTACACAACACCCTTTTAGCCCATCGATCTAAGATTGCTTATGTAAAAGTCCTCTCTAACGCTTCGCCATGGCTCTCTTGTGCGCAAGTTGGAGAGATTTATGCTGTGCCCATCTCGCATGGGGAGGGGCGTTTTTATGCCCCCACTCAAACCCTCACAAAATTAGCTAGTCAAAATCAAATCGCTACCCAGTATGTTAACTTAGAGGGCGAGCTGAGCGCAGAGTCTAATCCTAACGGATCGTTGTGCAATATTGAGGGGATCACATCTGCTTGTGGGCGTGTTTTTGGGAAAATGGGGCATACAGAGCGTTTTAAACATCTGCTTTATAAGAATATTCCGGGGAATTTTAAAATGGACATTTTCAAGGGCGCGGTGGGGTATTTTGAATAAAAATAGTGTATCTTGTGGGAGTATCAATATTATTTTGTTACACTGACCAAAAAGGATAGATAATGTTTAAAAACATGGCCTTGCGGAATAAAATGGTCTTGGTGATCGGATCGGTCTTGGTAGTGCTTGTTATTGTTTTGAGTTATATTATCTCTTTCAAAGTGGAGAAACTTTTAGAAGAGGAGGCTCTTAACCGTTTGCAGGCCCAAGTGCGCAATGCCGGTCAAGGAGTGCAAGATAGCATCACGCGCTTGCTGGTGCGTTTGCACATTTTAAGAGCAGCTTTGTTAAGGGATTCCTCAGATATTAGCTTTGATAAAGCCCTTTTGAGCCAGTATGTCTATTACACCAGAAGTGTTTTTGCACTCTCCATTGCGATGGAAAATGATCGTAAGAACGCCTTAGTGTTTGAAAAAACCACCAGCCAAGGGGACAACCTTAATAGTCTTACCGGATCAGGCAAGATTGAAGTTACTTCCGCACCCAATCTCTACCAACACCCTCTTTATCTAACTGCCAAGCAAAAGAAAGATTTTATCTTAGGCAAACCCTATTTGCGTAAGATGCAAGATGGAAGCACTATTTATGGCGTGGATATTGGCTATCCTCTTCAGGATGAAAAAGGGGTTTTTAAAGGAGCCATTCTTGTTTTCATTAACATCGATCGCTTTGATTATGTGCTTCAAGCTTATGGGGTGGGAGATACTAAATTTAATTTAGTTGCCCAAGATGGCACTTCACTGGTGGTTTCTGGGAATAAACAATGGCGTGGGCGTGCATGGCAGGAAATCCATGCGGATTTTAGCCAACAAGTCCTCCCCTTTGTGCAAAGGGGGGAGAGAAGGGTGCTTGAAATATACTCTCAAGTAACTCATGACATGTCTTACGCAGCAGTGTTTCCTTTCAGTATTTTTAAAGACCCTGCTAAGAGATACTATTGGGCTGTAGTGGGAGTGCGTAGTGAAAAACGGGTATTCAGAGATATTGACTCGATCAAGCTTACAGTGCGCGTTGCTGGAGTTGTCGGTTTAGTAACGGTGATTGGTATCATCTATTGGCTTTTGTATGTCTTGATCAGTCGGCGCATCCAAAATGTGGCTAGGAATTTGGAGAATTTTTTTAGAATCTTGCGCCATGAAGTCGCGCCCGATCAGATCAAACTTATCCCTGCTACAAGCGCAGATGATTTAGGAAAAATTCAAAGTTCCATCAATGAAAACATTCTGCGGGTTCAAAAGACTCTCTTGCAAGATGAAAAGGCTGTGCAAAATAGTATTGATGTAGCTTCTAAAGTTGAGATGGGGGACTTTAGCCAAACCATTAGCGCAGAACCGAGCAACCCCTCTTTAGTAGAGCTCAAGAAGAATATCAACAACATCATTTTGTATATGCAGAGAAATATTGGGATGCATATGAAAACCATTAACGAAGCCTTTGAACGCTATGCACAATATGATTTTAGGGAGGGAATCCCCAAGGCAAGTGGACATATTGAGGTGGTGCTAGATGGATTAGCCCTTGAAACTAGGCGCATGCTTGGCACTTCTGCAGAGTTTGCTAAAGAATTAAACAATAAGGTAGGGGTGCTTAATAGTTGTGTGGATCGCCTTAATGAGGTGGCTAATAACCAAAACAATAGCCTAGATAAGACCATTGGAAGTATCGCAGGGATCACTAGTGGGATTACAGAAGTGGCGCACAAGAGCGAGGGGATGATCCAACAGGGACAGGATATTAAAAACATTGTGGAGATTATCCGCGATATCGCCGATCAAACCAATTTATTGGCACTGAACGCTGCCATTGAAGCCGCACGCGCGGGTGAGCATGGGCGGGGCTTTGCGGTAGTGGCTGATGAGGTGCGCAAACTTGCCGAGCGCACCCAAAAATCTTTGAGTGAGATCGAGACCAATATTAATGTCTTGGTGCAAAGTATTTCAGACACTTCAGCCAGCATTCAAAATCAAACTAAGGAAGTGGAGTTCATTAACCAGTCTTTGGAGGAATTTAAACAGGACACTCAGAGCAATATCGCTATTGCGCGCGACTCTTTGGGGGCTTCTCAAGATATTAACCGCATTTCCCAAGAAATCTTACAAGATGTGGAGCGCAAGAAATTTTAGACTCCTTGGCATTTTGGCTTGCTTGGGTTAGCTTATGCTAGCCCTGCACGCCCGCATGTAAGCCATTTGTAATTTTATCCATGTTAAAGTGGAGCTTTTAATCGCTTCCCTAAATTTTATATCAGCGTAGGTTTGGCTTGACTCCATCCTCTCCTAAGGATTTTAATGGCTCACGAGCAACATAAACAAAGAACCCATACCCCTGTAAGTGGGTATCGCATTGAAGAATTGCGCGCAAAACCCACCGAAAAACTTTTAGCAATCGCCAACGAACTCAAAGTCGAAAACCCCCAAGAATACAAACGCCAAGATTTGATGTTTGAAATCCTCAAAAATCAGGTCTCTCAGGGGGGCTATATCCTCTTCACGGGCATTTTAGAGATGTCCAATGAGGGCTATGGCTTTTTAAGGGGGATGGATGGAAGCTTTTCAGATAATCAAAACGACACCTATGTCAGCCACTCCCAAATTAAACGCTTCGCCCTGCGCAATGGCGACATCGTAACCGGGCAGGTGCGCGCCCCTAAAGATCAAGAAAAATACTATGCCCTCTTAAAAATTGAGGCGGTTAATTACCTGCCTTTAGATGAAATTAGAAACCGCCCTCTCTTTGACAACTTAACCCCGCTTTTTCCTACCGAGCAAATCAAGTTAGAATACGAACCTACCAAAGTTACCGGGCGCATGCTTGATCTCTTTAGCCCTATTGGCAAGGGACAGCGTGCGCTCATTGTCGCTCCGCCCCGCACAGGCAAAACCGAGCTCATGAAAGAGCTCGCGCACGGCATTACAGCTAACCACCCAGAAATGGAACTTATTATTCTACTGGTGGATGAACGCCCTGAAGAGGTTACAGACATGCAACGCAGTGTGCGCGCCCAAGTCTTTAGCTCCACTTTTGATCTGCCTTCTCATAACCATGTGCGCATCGCCGAATTGGTGCTAGAGAGAGCTAAAAGGCGTGTAGAGATGGGTAAGGATGTGGTGATTTTGCTAGATTCGATCACCCGCCTAGCCCGTGCTTACAACGCAATCACCCCCTCTAGTGGCAAAGTCTTAAGCGGGGGTGTGGATGCGCATGCCCTGCATAGACCCAAACGCTTTTTTGGCGCAGCGCGCAATATTGAGGAGGGGGGGAGTTTGAGCATTATCGCTACGGCTCTCATTGAAACCGGATCGCGCATGGATGAGGTGATCTTTGAGGAATTTAAAGGCACGGGCAATAGCGAGATCGTGCTCGCGCGTAGCATTTCCGATCGGCGCATTTACCCCGCCTTTGATGTGCTCAAGTCCGGCACACGCAAGGATAATATCTTGCTGGGCAAGGATAAGCTGACCAAAGTTTGGGTGTTGCGCAATGTGATGCAACAAATGGACGATGTGGAAGCTCTGAATTTTATCTACTCTAAAATGCAAACTACAAAGGACAACGCCGAGTTTTTGGACTTGATGAATCAGGGTTCTTAGTGCGTGTAGGGATTTTTGATAGCGGGGTGGGGGGCTTGAGCGTGCTTAAAAGCGTGTTGCAAGCGCGCTTGTTTGCAGAGATTATCTACTATGGGGACACCGCGCGCGTGCCCTATGGCCCTAAGGATAAAGCCACCATCGAGCACTTTGCCCTAGAGGCGTTGGAGTTTTTTAAGCCCTACCAAATTGAAATGTTGATCGTGGCGTGCAACACGGTGAGCGCATTGGCTTTAGAAAAAATGCGCGCGCATTCTTCTATCCCCATTGTGGGCGTGATTGAGGCAGGCATTTTAGCCACCATCCAACAATTCCCCAACAAGCACACCCCTATTTTAGTGCTGGGCACACGCGCGACCATTGCCTCGGGGCAATACGCCCAGCATTTAAGCGCGCATGGTTACTCTAATGTGCAAAGTTTAGCCACCGGGCTTTTTGTGCCCTTGATTGAGGAGGGGGTGTTAGAGGGCGCGCTTTTACGAGCTTGTATGCAACACTACTTTGAAAACATCCAAAACGCCCCCACCGTGCTCATCTTAGGTTGCACACATTTTCCTTTGATCGCCTCAAGCCTACAGAACTATTTTCAGACGCGTTTTAACCACCCTTGCGCTTTGGTGCATTCCGGCGATGCGATCGTGCATTATTTGCAAGACACACACCACCTAATCCCTCTTAACCACCCCCCCCAAGTGCGCTTTTTTGCTAGTGGAGATGTAAAAACCCTCAAAGTCCAAGCTAAGGCATGGTTAGAAGTTTAAGCTATCAATTAGTGCCACTTAATTTTTTCTAATATCCGCCCTATAATTTCAATATGCTTTGCATTTAATTTAAATGTTTAAATCTTCCAAAATGCGATCTACAATCACATGCGCGCCATCATTGGCGATCTTTTCTCTGAGTTTTGAGCTCACCTCAGAAATATAGAGACCTTGTGTTTTAGGGGTTTGCAACCACTCAATAAAATCAAAGAGTTTGGAAGGGTGTAGGGCATGCTGGAAGACAATCTTGGCTAAGCCCTCTTGTTCAAATTCTAAGGCATTAAAATATTGGTGGTTATTGGCGGCATGGGGATAGGGAACAAACATGGCCGGTAAATTATTAGCACAAAGCTCCCACACGCTACTAGCTCCAGCCCGGCTCACGCAAATATCAGCCTGCTTCATCTTTTCTACTAAATTTAGATCAAAAGCAAAGAGATCTACCATGTCTAAAATCCCCAAACCTTTATAAAGGGCGGCGATGCGATCGTAGTGGAGTGTCCCGCATTGGTGGATGATCTTTAAACCTTTTTGAAGCAAATCCCTAGCGCACAAAAGGGCAAATTCGTTAATAGCACTAGCCCCCTGTGAGCCCCCTAAGAATAGAATTGTGTTCACTTGGTTGCGGATGCGCGCTTTCTCAAAAAAGACTTCTTGCACAGGGTAGGAGGTTTTATAAAATTTTTTACTCAGGTTTTCGTTTTCAAAACTGCCAAAAACGCGTTTAGCATAAGGAGTGGTGTATTTGTTGAGCGTGCCTTGAATAGCATTCTGTTCATGTATATAAAGGGGGATGCTTAAAAACATAGCGGCCAAACTCCCCGGCCCTGCGCTAAAACCTCCCACGCTAATGAGAGCTTGCACACGGTGCTTTTTTAGCAAACCCAAAGCTATTTTAGCTCCTTTGAGTTGCGCCCATAAAGCGGGAATCTTTTTAAAAAAACTTTTATTGACCACCCCGCTACTCTTCAAAAAGTAGCGTTCTGCAAACAGGGGGCTATTTTCAAACCAAGCGCGATCTTGGCCGGCAGTGCTTCCAATGTAGATTAAATCTTGATGACGGCTTTTAAGCTCTTGAGCTAGGGCTCTAGCAATGCATAAATGCCCCCCTGTCCCTCCGCCTGTGATGGCAAACACGGCCTAACAACTTGCTTGTTGCAAGGTTGCCTGAAATGGAGGGACAAAAGATTTAATGGTTTCTCTAAAGCCAAAATCCGGATAATCCATGATGGATAGGGGGATTTGTGCCGCATAGCCATTATTGGGGTTAAAGATCAAAGGTGCGAGGAAATTCACCATAGAATCTTCTAAGTTCTTTTGCACAACCACCACGCAATAAACTTCTACCTCAGAACTTCCATCCAATTCTAGGAGCAATTCGATGTATTTAGGAATACTAAAGCTGTATTCTCTAAGTTTATAGGGGTTGGCCAAGACTAGACTAATAGCACCATCTAAGCTACTTACTTTACTAAAGAGTTCGTCAATTTTGGTGAGCTCTACTTCCATCATATTTTCAAATCCAAGAATGGGAGCTTTGAGTTGGTAATGCATGCTGTTCCTTTAAGCAAATATGCCCAAGTCTTAGCAAAAGGTGTTCCAAAAAATTTAAAAAGTGAGAGAAATTTAAAAGAGTGGCGGACAGGGAGGGATTCGAACCCTCGGTAACCTTGCAGCTACGCATCCTTAGCAGGGATGTGGTTTCAGCCAACTCACCCACCTGTCCAAAGCTCAAATTATAATCACTTTAAGTTAACAATTATCTTAATTTGTAAATATCAAAGTCCATTATTAGTTATTTGATAGTAAGATCAAGACAAATTCTACTTCTAAGGTTTTGGATGCGTAAGATTATTTGTGCCATGTGTGTTTGTGTGGGTTTGCTGAGTGCTGAAGGGGTGGGTGATAATGTGGTCAATCTGATTCAGCAACAAGTAAAAAAAGAGGTGCGTGTTTTGGAAGTATTACCCCTAAATTCTGATAAAAATTTTCAAGTGGTGGTTGTTGAAGATCCAGAGACAAAATATCATATTCCCCTATTGGCCAATAAAGATGGGAGTGTGGTGTTAGGGCTAGGAAATGTATTTTTTAGCAAGGATAATCAAGATATTGCGCTTTTAAATGGCGTTTACCACAAAACCAGTTTGCATAACTTCAAACAGGGCAATGGGGCTAAACTTAATGCGTTATTTAGCGGTTTGCCTAAAAGCTATGTCATCGATTTGGTCTCCAAAAACAAGAAAGCTAAAAATATTTACATTGTTTCTGATCCTAGATGTCCGCATTGTCAGGAGGAGTTAAGGCATGTCCGTGAACGGCTTAAGGACGCTAATGTGCACATGGTTGTTGTGGGTCTTTTGGGACAAAAATCTACTCTTAAAGCAGCAGACATATTGACACAAATCAAACAGGCGCGCAACACAGAAACTAAGATTGCTTTACTGGAAAAAATTTACGCTACCAATTACGAGCCCGGGGAGGTGTCTGATGATAAAATTCAAGAGGTCGAAAAAATTACCAAGCAGATTTTAGAAACGGGGATTGAGAGCGTGCCTTTTATTTATGAATATCAATAATCTTTGAGAAAAAAAATAAATAATGTTATAATGCGAGCTTAAATTTTTCAATAAGGAAGCGAAATGAAGTTTTTTAGTGTGGCTGTGATGGCGGGACTCTTTTGTAGTTTGGGGGCACAAGATATTGGGTTAAATGTTTTTCCTGAATACCACGCCAAACCAGATCAAGAAATGTTAGACATGGCAGGCAAAGTAGAGGCAAATAAAGTGATCAATTATCTTAGTGAGATGAAGAATCGCTACAATAAGATGACCCCTAAACATCAGGCAGATTTTCAAAAGCATTTTCAGGATGTCTTGGCTAAAAATATCGCCAAACTTAGCCCTGCTCAACGCCAAAAACGCCTAGATGCGATCAAAAAAGCCCTTTTGGTCAGGATAGACAATGTCAATAATCTTAAACAAGAAGTGGAAGCAGAGTATGCCTATTTAAACCATTGGAAAGCCACTTTACAATCTAAGACTTTTTACGAAGATTTGCAAAAAAATGGTTTTACACCTAGTGGTGCTACACAACCTTCTAAAAAAGCGAAACACTAACGCCAGCGTTTTTTGCGCGTGCGCGACAACTTGAAAATAGTTGAGGGGGGGGCTTGGTGGAGTTTCTTTTTATCTTCAATAATGATTGTGGCTACTTTGCGAGCCCATTGTAAATCAAAATCTTTTCCACTTAAATTAGCAGATGTGCTGTAGAGTTGTCCTAGAGTTTCTAATGGGTGTTGTGCTTGAGGGTTTTGGATCACTCGGTAGCTTTGAGGAGGGGTGGTCGGGTAAATAAAACTTGTTTTGTGCGCACGGCGGACAAAAGAGCGGTGGATGGAGGGCACGCGCACAGGCAGAGCATACAAACTGCTTAACACCTGCAATAGAGGCTTATTTTGAGGACTATGTTTTGCACGATTGAGCGCGCGCGCGCTTGGACTAAAGAGTCCAGCGGTGGTGTCGCCTTGCATTAAAATGATGTCTGTATCCATAATTCATGTTAGCGTATTTAGTCGTTTTTATGCTACTTCTGTTAGAATCGGGCAAAAAATGAGGTATGTATGAATCTTGGCGTTAAAATTATAGGGGCGGTTCTCTTCTCTCTTTCCATCGTAGGTGTCGTGATTATTGCCATAGCCGATCATAAGCAATACCGCCTGATTCATTCTGTTATTACTAGCGAAAAGGAGGGAGATATGCGGCATAGGGAAAGCACTTTAAAATACGATACTCACCTTATTGAGCAGGCAATCGCTATCTATTATAAGAATTTCCCTAAAGCAGAAGCTAGAAAGATGGCTTTAAAGTATTTTAGCGACATCAATAATGACAAAGGCATGATTTACATGGTTGTGGTGGATATGCAGGGCACCGTGCTTTTTGATCCTGTTAATCCCAATACTGTGGGTAAAAGTGGTTTGAATGTTGCAAGTGTGGATGGTGTTTATTATGTGCGGGGCTACATTGAACAAGCGCGCAAAGGTGGGGGTTACACCCACTATCAAATGCCCAAATTTGCAGGAGGTAGTCCCGAACCCAAAGTCGCTTATAGCCATTACGATCCTGTAAGCGACATGGTGATTGTCTCTACTTCTTACTTTAGCGATATTTTGAACGCTACTGAGCGCACACGCAAGGAAATCAAACAACAAGCTTCTAAAAATCTCCATGATTTGATTTACTATATTGCATGCATCGTAGTTTTTTTCATTATCACAACCTCCCTGCTCGTTTACTACACCATTATCAGACGCTTGCATATATTGGTGCGCATGATGTACAACTTTAATCAGGGAGAGCGCGACCTCACCCAACGCATCCGCATAAATGGTAGTGATGAGATTGCAAGAGTGGGGCAGGGCGTGAATCACTTTGTAGAACACATGCAGAGATTCTTTAATGACATCAAAGACACAAGCAAGAATGGCAAAGAGATAGCAAGCACACTTAGACAAGTCATTGTGGATGTTTTAGGAGAGATGGGCAAGCGCACGGCTATGATCAACCAAATTAAGGATAAAATAAATGAAATCAATGGCTTTTTAAGCACATCTTTAGACCAAGCCCAAGAGAGTCAAAAAAGCCTTGTGGATGTGCAGGGTTCTATTAAAATTTCTAACAGCGCAATCTCTACTCTCTTTAGCCAAATCACTGAAGCCTCACGCACAGAGGAGGAACTGGCCAGCAAGGTGGAGCAACTGAGCAAAAACGCAGATAGTGTCAAAAGCATTTTGCATATTATCAATGACATCGCCGATCAAACCAATTTGCTCGCGCTCAATGCTGCTATTGAGGCGGCGCGGGCGGGCGAACATGGCAGAGGTTTTGCAGTGGTGGCCGATGAGGTGCGTAATTTAGCCGGACGCACCCAAAAAAGCCTCTCAGAGATTAATTCTACCATTGGTCTTATTGTCCAAGAAATTAATGATGTTTCAACTCAAATGAATTTTAACTCCAAAAAGATTGAGGAGCTTAACAATGTAGGACTAGAAATGCAGGATAAATTCAAGGATATGAATTCAAATCTTGAGTTTGTAGTCCAGCAAGTCAATACCTCCATCGGGAATTTTGTAGGGACCAAGCAAGATATAGAGAGCATGAAACCCCAATTTGATGGCATTGATGCTATCAATGTAAGCAACGCTAGCGAAGCGGCTAAAATTCTCAAGGCGACCGATCATTTGCGCGAAATCACAGAGGTGCTAGATCAAAATATTAACCAATTTAATTCTTAATGATTTTAGGTATCGATCCAGGAAGTCGTAAATGTGGCTATGGGATCGTAGATGTGCATAGTAAGTTAATTGGTGCGGGCTTTATCCACATCCAAAATGCCCCCCTGCAAACCCAAATTTTAGAAATGGTAGAAGGTTTCAATCAGATTTTAAACGCCTATCCCATTACAGAGGTTGCTATGGAGGATATTTTCTACGCTCACAATCCTAAAAGCGTGCTCAAACTTGCTCAATTCAGGGGGGCTTTAAGTTTAAAAATCCTGCAAAGCGTGGGCAAGTTTAGTGAATACACACCTTTGCAAGTCAAACGCGCCATCAGTGGGCATGGTAAGGCGAGCAAGGAACAGGTCGCTTTTATGGTCGGAAAAATCCTAGGACTTAAAAATGCGATCAAGCCTTTAGACATCACTGACGCTCTAGCGGTCGCGCTCACACATGCCCAGCAACGCCACGCTATTGCCATGCCCCATCAATGCTCACACGCGCTAAATCGCTAGAAAGCCCGCGTAATTGTGTCTGAGAACTGGACGAGACATTAATACTCGCATCAGTTTTAAAGAGATCGCTAGGTTCGTTGCTTTGTCGTTGCTGTAACTCTTTGTGCTTGATGGTCTCTGTGTTATTGTATTCAAATTTTTGATGTGTTTTTGGAGGTTTGCTAGCTTGCTTTTTTATGCCCTGATCAAGCGCAACCAAGGGACTCAGACACATGATTATCGCCATTAAACTTGCAGAAATTTTAGTCATGCTCACTCCTTTCAAAGTTTTTACACATGCGCACCCCTACAAGCGCGCGTTGGCATGCTTGAGGCTTTTTGATCTCCATGCTAATCTTTGTGATACTAGGAAAACATTGCTTGAGCCACGCGCTAATCTCCTCTAAAGCCTCTTCTAAAAGAGTGTAAGAAGTGGTAGAAAATTTATTTTGCACCACTTCTAAAATATCCATATAATCCAAATATTGGTTAATATCTTTATAGGAATAACTAATTTCTAGGTTGATGATTAAAGGTTGAGTGTTTGTCTGTTCGCTTTGTTGTGTGCCAATGATGGCATCTAGTTTATAGTCTTGAATCACTAAAACCACTGCTTCCTCCTATAAAATCTTTTTTTCCTGTCCATTAAAGAGATTGAGTAGATTAGGCCAATGTTTATAGAGGGTGAAAAGAAAAATGAGCACCATCGGGGTGCGTGTGCCAACCTGCGCGTCCACATTGATGGACGCGGGCAAATGGATGTGTAAGATGGGAATCATGAAAATCAGCAAGGTTGCTAATCCCACACCCGCAATGGAGGCTAGAGAGGAAATTTTGAGTTTTTTACCAACAAACGCCCATAATGCTAAACCAATCAAACTCTCTACTGGGATAAGCAAAAGCACCGCCCCCATTGTGGTGCTCACACCCTTACCCCCCCTAAAACTCAAAAAGGGTGAATAACAATGCCCTAAAATAGTCATAATGGCAACCATCCATTGCGTTTCATAACTCAACCCCGCGAGTTTGCTCAATAACACACAAAACACTCCCTTGAGCAAATCCAAGACCAGCACACTTGTGCCCAATTTCTTAGCTCGAGTCGAGTCAAGATGTTTCACCACGCGCACTACATTAGTGGCACCAGTGCCTCCACTCCCCTCTTTAGTAATGTCTACCTTGTAGCGCATTTTGACAATCCAATACCCAAAGGGAATCCCGCCCACAAAATATCCAATCAGATAGAAAATGACATTGATATTTGTCAAAAAACTTAAAAGATTTTCCATGTATTGCCCTTATCTTAAAAGCTAAATTATAACGAAAAATCAAAACGACTTGATGTAACGCCCCGGAATCAAAACCCTCTGTTTGTCATTAAATAAAAAATTGACCTTATAGCTCTCTTGAATTCCTCGTTTTTTATCTCTTGGGATATGCCGGATAGACAGTTCAATAGGAGGGAGTTTTAAGGGCGTGTGGGGCTTGACCTCAAAGGCTAAAAAAAGTGGCTTTTGATGGACATGATCCCAACCTGTGCGCCATCTGGGCAAAGTGTTTTGGCTTTTGAGCAAGCGATCCCCCACTTGCACCTCAAAGGAAGCTAGATAATAAACCCCGGGTTCTAAAAGACGGCTTTGGACTTTGGCTTTTCTGAAAGTATCGCGCAACAATAATAAAAACCAGTTATTGCTCCCAAGCATAAATTCCTTAGAGTTTTGATCCCCTACTTTACGCCAATAGGTTTTAACCGCATGGCCCTCATAAGCAATATCAAAGGTTACCAAACTAGCCAAAGGCGAAGGCTTAGGCACACAGGCACAGAGCAATAACAACAACACAAATTTAAGCATTTTCATAGGGCAAACTATAGCACTCTAGGACTTAAATGCGCTAAAATAACGCTTTGGCCACCGCGAGATTTTTACAGGCGCAAATTAGAGACTTTTATAGTTTTTAAAACTTCAACTTTTCTCACTAATCTTTTTAAGAAAGGACTTTTTTAAAGTTTAAGACCTATGAATCGCACCAAGTTCAAAACTATTTATTCTCAGAGTTTGCCTAAGAGTTTACCCTATAAAAGCATCATTTGTTTTTTTTTGCTCTTTGTGATTGGGGCGATCACCCCCTTCCCTAAAATCGCCAAACAACCCCAAGTTCCCCTAGTTTTTAGCACCACTGAGCATTATGCGCGCTTTGTGCCCACCATCGCCTCTTTTGCTCTGCCCTTGCTAAAAAGAGATGTAGTAGGCTTAATTCAAATTGTGCATGTGAGCATTGCAACTACCATCGCCACACATTCTCTCAAATGGGGATTGAATAATGTTGTGATCTTTGGTAGGCGTTTGGGCGAACGCCCTAGTGGAAGCTCTAAAAACATGCCTAGTGGGCATTCCTCCATGATTGCCTGCGCTCTAGCCTTCTTAGTGCGCCGTTACGGCTGGGTGTGGCTGATCTTTTTGCCTCTAGCCTTTTTAACAATGGGTGCGCGCATTTACTACAACGCCCACACTATCGGTGCGCTCATTGCCGGTTTTAGTGTGGGCGTGCTGTGTGTTTTGTTTTTAACCAATCGTTTTAAGTAGGTCTTTGATAAATTTCTGGATGTGTGCTTTTAAAACGCCGATGAAACCAAAACCAACTCTCAGGGTGTTCTCTAATAATTTGCTCGCTCAAGGTGGCTTGTGCCTGCGTGGCTTCTAAGATATCTGCTTGCGCATTAGAGGTATTTTTAGCCCTGATGGGGGGGTAGTAAGTGGCGGTGTAGTGGCTATAATCCTCGTTAAAATCCACCGCTATAGCAACAATAGAGATATTGTAACGGCGGGATAAAATCGAGGCGATGGTGGTGTGGGTCGCCTTGTGCCCAAAAAATTCCACCTCAACCCCCTCTTTGGGCGAGATGTTTTGATCGACCAAAATCCCTACCAAACCCTTACCTCTATTGTAAATTTTTAAAAGCTCTTTAAACGCGCCTATTTTGTTGATAAAGCGCACACCAAAGGCTTCGCGCCTTTGAATTAGCATAGTATTGAGCGGATCTAGTTTGGTCAGTTTGCCCAAAGATCCTCTTTCTTGTGCGGGATAAAATTGTGCTAAATAAGTCCCCATCGCCTCCCAATATCCAAAATGCAAGCCCATCATGACCGCCTGTCCGTCCTCTTGGAGCGCGTCAAAAATATGGCGTTGGTTGATGCGGCTAAAGCGGGCTTGGTAAATCTCTTGAGGTAAGAACACCACACGCACACTCTCCAACACGATAAAAGCTAAATTGTCATAGCCCCGCCTGATGATCGCCTCTTTTTGTGCGCGCCCCATTTCAGGAAACACAAAATCTAAATTCGCTCTAGCGTCCCAATAGCGCCGCCGATCCAATTTAGCCATCACAAAACCCAGTCCCCGCACACAGCACACAAAGGCGCGGTGAGGGAGTTTAGCTAAAATCCAGCCTAGAGCATTTGCTCCCCACTTGAGCGCGTGTGCGCAGAAAATCCCCCATTCTCTGCGCACACTCATGGAGTTTCTTTCAGCACTTGTAAAATAGCTTGAGCGACTTCTTGGGGGGGGATGTTTTGAATCGAAAAGTCCTTTTTGGAGTAATTGGCCTGCGCATTGCCCACTAAAGCGATATGGTGTTTTCCCTTGAGCTCAAAGCGCTCTTTGGGGGTGTTGCCATAAAGGGTTACAGAAGGGATTTGCAGAGCCCATGCCAAATGCACAATGCCCGTATCTCCTCCCACTACAGCGTGCATACTAGAAACTAAGGTTTTCACGCTCTCTAGTGGCAAAGGCGGGAGCAGGGTAGTGGCAATATGGGGTTTGAGGGCATTATAAAGAGCTTGGGCGTGATCTAGGTGTGTGTGCCATAAGAGCACGATCTCTAGGCCTATATTTTGGAGGGCGCGCCCCACCTGTGCGAAGTTTTCCCATGGATAGATCTTATTAGGTTTAGAAGCCTCCAGCACAAATAAAACTTTAGGGCGTGGGTTATTCAATTCTTTAAGAGTAGGGCAAGAGGGCAAATAAAAAGCTTGGTGGCGTTGTTCTAAGTAATTATCCCATGCGCACGCGCCTAGCATAGAAAAACCCTTTTCTAGCACCGCCTGGTTGCGTTTGAGAATGTGTGCGCTGTAAGGAATAGCCACCTTATGGTTATAAAAAAAGCTTGCTAAAGGCTCACGGATTGACGATCGGTCAAATCCTATAAAAGCTTTTTTAGAGAGCCACGCCCCTAAAAGAGCAGATTTAAACAATCCCTGCATATCGATTAGTATATCTAAACTTTCGATCTCTCTGAGCGAGCGCAAAAAACGCCAAATCTTAAGGGGATTCTTAGTGCGCAAGGTTTGTTTATAGGGGAGAATGTGGAGCTTATCGATGTAGGGGGAGTGTTTGAGTAGGGGGGCAAAAAGAGAATCTACAAACCAATGAATCTGGGCATGGGGATAATGTTGTTTGAGGAAGGGCAAGAAAACCGCGCTCACGATCACATCCCCCATCGCAGAGAGGCGGATAATGCCCACCTTCATAAAAATTCAATATCCATAGAAACGGGGGTGTTTAATTTACGGATCGCCTCCTGGCAGAGATAAAGCTCTTTGTTGCTTTTAATTTGGAGAGTTTTACCCTTGAGGGTGTAGGTGATGTCTTTGGGCACGCGTGTGGTGCAAAGGGCTTCAGCTAAACCTAAGATAGAGCTCAACCATTGCAGGGTCAAAATCGGGGGCATGATCGCACTGATATGGGCAATGTTGCTATCTTTGGGGATTTTTTTCTGACTAAATTGCACTAAGAGGCAAATGATCGCCCTTTCTTGGTGCGAAAAACCATAGCTAAGGGCATTGAGAGCCAAATAGGCGGCGTGTTTATGCGCGCCGTAAAAATTCAACACCTTGCCAATGCTAGAGAGTTGTCCGGCGATTTTAAGGTGGTAAAGATATTCTTCAGAAATGCAATGCAGGGGTCGGAGTGCTTCAAAGAGCTTGACACAAACCTGCTTGACCTCTTGGCTGTGTTTGGCATGGGGCAAGAAGCGATCGAGCAAGGAGAGAATAGAGGGGTTAATGCCTTTGGGGAAGCTGTGTTTATGGTTGCGGAGCATATCGCTTAAAAACACGCCCTCACGCACCCCCACCCCACTAGCTACAATCTTTTCAGGGTTTAAGTGTTGCAAGAGCGCCCATAAAATCAGCGCACCGCTACGAATACTATCTTGGCGATCCTCGCTCACGCCCAAGACCTCTAGGCGCGCTTCTGAGCTTTGGGCGATTTCATGGATAAAATCCAAGTGTTCGCTCACCCCCATTTCATAGCCATGCACCACTTCGATAGGGTAGTTACTACGGCGCATAGCAAGTTTGGCAATGGCGCGGATAGTGCCCCCCACTCCAAAGACCTGATCGCTTTTATAGTGCGCAGGGATCTTTTTAAACTCTTTATAGATAAAGTCTAAAGCACTTTGCAAAGGGGCATTCTTATCAAAAAAGAGCTCTTTGAGACGGATGGTGCCTAAATTTAAGGAAAGCAAATCGACGATCTTACCCTCTTGGATGAGCGCGCACTCTGTGCTCCCTCCGCCAATATCAATAGTGATCCCATCTTTATGGTGTAAGAGATTGGCACACGCCACCCCTCCATAAAAGGCCTCTTTTTTACCATCGATCACTTTAATACGCAACCCGCATTCTTTGCGCACTAAGGCGATAAATTCTTGGGCATTGGGCGCATCGCGGACCGCACTTGTAGCTACACAGAGCAACTTTTTACTCTTGTATTTTTCGGCGATTTCTTTGAACTCATTGAGGGCTTTAAGGGCGCGTTTGATGGGGGTTTTTTGTAAAACCCCGCCGTGTTCGTAGGTGCCCTGAGAAATGCGCACCTTAGATTTGAGTTCATAGAGCAAATAAAATCCAAACTGGCTCGTCTTCTTAAAAATCGCCATGCGCATAGAATTCGAGCCAATATCAATAACAGTGGTGATTTTGGCCATTAGAGTTCGGAGTCTTGTAGTGTTTGGTATTTATCTTGAAGTTCTTCAAGGCTTTCCGTGTTGTTAGGATCGGGCATAATGGCATCTACAGGACAAACACTCACGCAATTGGGTTCATCACTATAACCAATGCATTCTGTGCAACGATCGGGATCAATGTTGTAGATGGGATCGTTTTCGTCAATGGCTTCTGTGGGACACTCTTCGCGACACGCATCACAGGCGATACATTCTTGACTAACAAGTAAAGACACATTTGACCTTTGCGATTGAGATGTAGGGCTTTCATCATAGCAAAGCAAAACTTAAGAGAAAACTAAAAATTGACTTGACAAATAGGGCAAAAGTAAAGTATAATTTGATCTGTGTTCCAGATTAGCTCAGCGGTAGAGTAGGCGGCTGTTAACCGCTTGGTCGTAGGTTCGAATCCTACATCTGGAGCCAGTTTCTTTTTCCTCAAAACTTCGCTTTCTGAAAAATTAGTTTTTGTTTACTTTAGTGTTCGTTTTTTGGCCGATAATAGAGCGGATTGTAAATAGCAAAGTGGAACGCTATTCGCTTTGCTGTTTACATCAATTTTGGTAAGGAGTTTTTAAATGGCTTTTAAAACAACAAAGAGTTTGGCTTTCATGGCCTTGATGGCACTAGGTGGGTCTCAGGTAGCACAGGCTGAAACAAATGGCTTCTTTGTCGGTCTTGGTTACCAACAAGGTAAAGCGGGAAATTATAGCGCGCCTCTTTCAAAAGGTTGGAATGTTTATGGTATGGGCGTACAAGTTGGTGGTGTAGGTTTTGCCAATGATTGGTTTGGAGGTCGAGTCTATGGCTTTTTAGATTGGAACAATAGCAATCAGTGGGGAGCTACCAACGCCGATAAATGGAATCTTTATACCTATGGTGGTGCGGCCGATGCGATCGTAAACTTTATCGCTACTGAGCCTTTCTCTATGGGGATTGTGGGTGGTATCCAACTTGCCGGCAACACCGCTACCTTTGCAAATGTGCAACACACAGCTTTCCAGTTCCTCTTTAATGTGGGTGGTAGAATGCGCATCATGAAACACTCTGCTTTTGAAGCGGGCATTAAGTTTCCTATGGTGCCTGAAAATTGGGGCTATGTTGAAAAGCAAAAGCGCCACTATGCGTGGTATGTCAACTATGTCTTCACTTTCTAGTTTAGTTTGAGGGGGGTTTGCCTGCGCTTGAAAGCGCAGAGGTTTTTAATCTTAGCCGATTTTGGGTAGGGTGATCCCACTTTGTCCTTGATACTTCCCTTGTTTATCCTTGTAACTCACCGCACAGACGCTATCCGCTTGTAAAAAAATCACCTGAGCGATTCCTTCGTTAGCGTAAACTTTAGCAGGCAAAGAAGTGGTGTTAGAAATTTCAATCGTAATATGCCCCTCAAACTCGGGTTCAAAAGGGGTTACATTGACAATAATTCCACAACGCGCATAAGTGCTCTTGCCCAAACAGATTGCCAACACATCCTTAGGCATAGCGATGCGCTCGATACTATGAGCCAAAGCAAAGGCATTAGGAGGAATGAGCACCGCGTCTTCTGTATGCACTGCGCGCACCAAGTTAGAATCAAAATTTTTTGGATCAACCACACCATTTTGTTGAGGCTCAAAAATCAAGAAGTCTGAACCCACACGGATATCATAACCATAACTACTGAGACCATAACTAATAGTCCCCTTAGACACCTGTTTAGCACAAAAGGGGGTGATCATTTGGTGCTCTAAACTCATCTTCTCAATCCATGTATCTGCCTTTAGTCCCATTCCTGCCCTTTCACGATTTAAAAATCATGTTATTATACTACAGCTGATCCCAGCCATCTATCATCAAGGAAAATTATGAAGATTGCAGATATCCAAGACCTTATCCACTCTTTTGATCAAAGTAGTGTGAGCCATATGAAGCTTAAATTAGAAAATCTAGAACTTACTCTAGACAAAAACACCAAAAGGGTTTCCTCAAATCCTGAACCTATTTTAAGCCAACCAGTGCCGACACAAACAGCCCCCACCTTTATCCAAACCCCTACGGCTAGTGCTTGCGCGCTCAGTAGCACTGCAGGAGCAGCCAGTGTTTCTAGCGGTGTTAAAGAACAGGGGGATTATATTCTCTCACCTATGGTAGGCACTTTTTACCACCGCCCTTCCCCCAACGCAAACCCCTATGTGAGCGTGGGAGACATCATCAAAAAAGGGCAAACAATCGGGATTGTAGAAGCGATGAAAATTATGAATGAAATTGAGGCAGAATGCGATTGTAAGGTGCTTGCTATCGAGGTAGATGACGCTACAGCTGTGGAATACGGCACACAACTTGTCAAGATCGAAAAACTCTAGGGGGTTACATGCAAGCGCCCAAAACTAAAAATCTCCAACGCATTTTGATTGCCAATCGTGGGGAAATCGCCCTGCGCGCCATTCAAACCATTGCCGAAATGGGCAAACAATCTATCGCCATCTATTCGAGCGCAGATAAAGACGCGCACTATCTCAATACGGCGAGTGCTAAAGTGTGCATTGGTGGACCTAAATCCACTGAGAGTTACCTCAATGTGCCAGCGATTATTAGCGCAGCAGAACTTTTTGAAGCGGATGCGATTTTTCCGGGCTATGGTTTTTTAAGCGAAAATCAAAATTTTGTAGAAATTTGTTCTCATCATGGGATCGAATTTATCGGACCTGATGCTAAAGTGATGGCCTTAATGGGAGACAAATCTAAGGCTAAAGCAGTGATGAGGGAGGCGGGTGTGCCTGTGATTGAGGGGAGTGAGGGGGTTTTACGGGGTTATGAAGAAGCCCTTAAGGTCGCAGAACGAATCGGTTTTCCCATCATTATTAAGGCAGCTAATGGAGGTGGGGGGCGAGGGATGCGTGTGGTTGAAGACCCTAGCCTATTAAAAAATCTCTATTTGGCTGCTGAAACCGAAGCGCTGAGTGCTTTTGGAGATGGAAGCGTCTATATTGAAAAATTCATCAAAGACCCCAAGCATATTGAGGTGCAAATTTTAGCCGACAAACATGGCAATGTTTTACACATTGGCGAGAGAGATTGTTCTACCCAAAGACGGCAACAAAAACTCATCGAGGAAACGCCTGCGATGGTTTTAGACCCTTGCGTGCGCGCCAGACTTTTAGAAACCGCCACGAAAGCGGCCAAACACATTGGCTATGTGGGGGCGGGAACTTTTGAGTTCTTGCTAGATGGAAATGGTCAAGATTTTTATTTTATGGAAATGAACACCCGCCTGCAAGTTGAGCACACGGTCAGCGAGATGGTGAGCGGACTGAATTTCATCGAGTGGATGATCCGCATTGCAGAGGGGGAAAAACTCCCTCTACAACAAGACATCTGTTTACAGGGGCATTCCATAGAATGCCGTATCACGGCTGAAGACCCACAAAGCTTTTATCCCTCTGCAGGCACGATTAAGACTTGGATTGCTCCGGGTGGGATTGGTGTGCGTTTGGATACCCATGTTTACGCCGGCTATAGCGTGCCCACTTTCTACGATTCGATGATTGGCAAACTCATCGTGCACGCCCCTAATCGCGATCAAGCCATTTTAAAGATGAAACGCGCACTTAAAGAATTTAAGGTCGAGGGCATTAAAACCACTATCCCTTTTCACCTTAACATGCTTGATAACCCCGATTTCCGCCAAAACAAAATCCACACCAAATACCTAGAGGTCTAAACTAATAGCTATTTTGTGCTGAAAAAAGCTCACCTAGCTTTTTTAGCAGGGTGGGCGCATCCTCTCTCTGCATTAAAGCCTCGATCAACACTAATTTGTCCGCATGCTGATATGCGCTTTTCAAGGCCTGAGAAAAATCTTCTATATTAGAAACCTTAAAGGCGAGTGCATGGCGTTGCAAGTTGGCATCAAAGACATCAAGTAACTTCGTATAATGCCACATGTTGATGTCATTGTATTTGCGATTAGGCCCATGAATACAGCGCTCCACCGTGTAGCCATCGTTATTGATCACAATGATAATCGGAGCAATATTTTCTTTAAGCATGGTTGAGAGTTCTTGTGCGCTGAGTTGCAAGGAGCCATCGCCCACTAGCAGAATATTTTTGCGCTTTCTATCTGCTAAACAAGTCCCTAGCAACGCGCCAAAAGTATAACCAATTGAGCCCCAAAGTGGCTGCCCTATAAAACGCACCCCATCAGGCAATTTAATATCTATCGCTCCAAAAAATGAAGTGCCCTGTTCAGCAATCAAAACATCCTCAGGGCGCAAATGTTGTTCGATCGCTTGGAAAAATACCTCTTGAGTGAGCTTGCCCTCTAATTTTGGCTTAGGTTTATGGGGTTGTTTGGGAGGTAATGTGGCGTTAAATTTGAGAGCAGAGATTCTTTTTAAGACATCTTGCATCAAAATATCGCTGTAAATTTTGTCGCCTATTTTGCTATAAAAGGGGTGGATTTCAATAGTGGGGGTGGGTTCAGGGCAGATGTAATTAAACCCAGCCGTGAGCGAGTCGGTGAGTTTAACCCCAATTAAAAGCGCATAATCCGAGCTTTTAATCGCCTTAGTAACTTTTTCATCGCTCAAAATGCCATTATAAACCCCAAGAAAATTAGGATGATTTTCCGGAAAAACCCCCTTACCCATTGCTAGCGAAGCAATAGGCAGATTAGTTTTTTCAATAAAATCGTGCAGAGCTTGGTTGAGGCAGTGGCGATTGACCTCATAATCGGCCAACACAATCACAGACTGGGCTTGTTTTACTTCTTGTTTCAAGGCTTCAATAAAGGTATTGAGGATTTTCTTATCGCTCTTGGGTTTGTAGCGTAGGGGGGAGGACATCGCAATTTGAATATTGGGCACATCCACAGGAATCCCAATATAAACGGGTTTTTTTTGCAGATAGCACTCCGCTAACACCCTATCGATTTCATTTTTGGCATTTTGTTTATTTAAAATAGTTTGGGCGGTCGTAACTTCCTTATACATGTTAAAAAACTTCATAAACTCGCCATCACCTAGTGTGTGGTGCACAAGACACTTATTATTAGAAACATTCCTAGAGGGCATCCCCACAATTTTGACCACGGGCACACTCTCTGCATACGCCCCTGCGATACCATTGATGGCGCTCAATTCTCCCACCCCAAAAGTGGTTACCAAAGCCGCCATAGACTTAATGCGCCCATAACCATCGGCAGCATAAGAAGCGTTGAGCTCATTGCAATTCCCCACCCATTCCAAATATGGATCGTCTTCTATGAGGTCCAAAAACCCCAAATTATAATCCCCCGGCACACCAAAAATATATTTAATTCCATAGTCTTTGAGTCTGTCTAACAAATACTGCCCGATTGTCGTTTTCATGTTGAAGTCTCCTAGAAAATTTAAAAACATCAAAAAACCAATAACAGCGTGCATTATAACTTTTTATCGTTATCAACAAACAATAAAGCGCATTGGCTTAAAAAGAAGATAACCCATAACTAAGAGTGGTTATAATGCTCCCTAAAATAGAGGATTACCTTTATGAAAGATTACCTGCAAGCTAAACACCAACTTTTAAATGCCACAGACTTAGAAAGCGCGAAAGTAAGTTTGAGGGGTTTGATCCAAAAGCACAGAATGACATTAGAAAAAGAGAAACACGAATTAGCCCAAAGCTTGTATGAGGGAATCTGCCATCAACCCCATCCAACACACCAAGCTCTTTTGTTTTATCTTTTGGCCAGTCCTATTTTTAAAGCAGATGAAAACACTATTTGGGATCAATGGGATCATCAGTTTAAGTTAGACTTAAGTGCTTTAGCCCAACTCTTGGGGAAAGACACGCATGGGATTTGCTTAGATGCAGAACAAGAAATACATAGGTTTTCTAAATGGGTTTGCCTTGAAAATGCCATGCATCAAAATGATGTTTAGTATTAAAACCAAAAACATAGCAACAGAAACGGAGGCAGAAACAAACAAACCCCTCACCATAGATTCGGGAGACTCATGGTGGTCAAGGTTATTGTGGCCAGTAGCAATTCCTCTAATGCATGGCATACAACAAGAGTTTCAACGCTTGAAGGAAATGACAGCGCACCGGCAAATATTATTACAAGAGAGCAAGGTATCTTTAAGATATATAGAATTTGAACTATGAACGAGTTCAGAGGAATCCTCTATAGAACTTAAAAAAGCAATTATGATCGTCTAGTTACGCTGTGTTGATGGCATTAGCCCAATAATCCCAAAGCACAAGCAAGGTGAAACCTAAAAAAATTCAGCTTTTGATAGGCTTGTCAAAAAACATTACCCACACCGCGTCGTGTCTTTGTGCTACTACTTACATTCTCTCTGTCCAATCTTCAATCATCCATCTAATAGTTTTCTAACTCTTCATGGCTAATTTAGAGTTGTATTTGCCTAAAGCAGCGATAAGTTTATCCCCGTAGGTGTGCGCCCTCTCTTTATTGCTAGCAGAGACTAGATTAATAATTTCTTGTGTGTTTAACTCATTTTTAGGCGTGCGCAACAAGAGTTCATCGCTTTTAAGCTACAACACCATAGTGTTCTAAGATGGCTTGCTCATAGACTTGTCTACTTTGGGGGGTGAAGTTTTGCATCCCCCCTTAGCCCTATGATTGCCCGCGATAACTAAATCATCAAACCCGCCTCTATTTAACACCATTTCAGGCTTGAAGTTTTGGGCGATCTGCTCGACAACTTTAGAGTTAGTTTGTGTGCGTTGTTGTGTGCCCACACCCGTGTTAAAACTAGGTTTGACATCTTGGGCTTTCACAATGACAAAATCTAACGGATAAATGCGCTCATCATCTAGGCTGACACTGCTAGAGCGTCCTTGTAATCTTTGCATAGGAATAGGCGTGCCGAGTTTTAAATCTTTTTGATTCTCCTTAGTGCCCGCTTGGTTTTCTTTTTGGGCTAGCGCAACCTCTCTTTCTAGCTCCTGCTCTTCTATTTGGGCCTTGTATTTGGCCTCTTTAGCCTCTAGGGCTTGTTTGCTAGCCTCTTCTTTGGCCTTTTTGCGCTCTAAAGCCCGCTGTAAGGGCGTTAAACTTTTAAGGGGGGGTGTGGTAAGTTCTTTATTGGAGTTTAAAGGGAGATTGTCCGCCTCTTTAGTTAAATCCTTAGCGCGTGCTGTCTTAGGGGTTTTCTCTCCAATAGGTTTTTTCTTGTCAAAAGCTGTAACAACCCAATAGTTATCGCCTTGCTTATTGTAACCCTTATTAACTCCCACAACAAAGCCGTTATATTCGATATTGTAAGCCTCTGCCCTGCCTTGTCTTTTGGCAATTTCGCCCCTTTGCACTATCTGCTCAATCCCATTCCCCAATTTCTCTAAAGCATTAGCCCCCTCAAAGTCTTTAAAGTCGTCTAGATGATTCTCTAAAATCTTACTTAAACCATGCCCTTTAATTTTGCCCATTTCATCGTGCACTTCTCCCCAAACCAAATCAATATGCCTTAAATCCTCCCTATAAAACGTCTCGGCGACTTGCCTTCTTTGCTCTTTTAAAAGCTTTGCTACCGCTTGCGCCTCCTTCCCCTCAAACCCTTTAAAATTTTCCCCAAAAGCGGGGTTAGGCTACATGTAAGGGGGGTATGGTATCCCTAAATCCTATTGCGCTATAATTATCCACGAGTTGGTTAGAAAATGTTTTAACCTTAAAAGTCTCAGCGAGAATATTTGGGACTTTCTCGCTAATGTGTAACACTTCTCCTAAATCGCCCACAATATTCTTTAACCTGTTTAAAGTTTTAATGAATTAGTGCGGATACTCCAAGCTCCATCCTTTGAGCGTGCTACATTGGTAAAATAATATGTTTTCCAATATCTTTAACAAAAATTAGGGCGTTCTCTTTTCTCTTAAAATCATATCGCTTTGCTCTAAAGCGGGTTTGATATGGGGCAACAGACTATCTCTTTGCCTTTTTGCCAATTTAGCCAAACTCCCGCGGGTTAATTGGATTTGCTCCCCCTTGAGCACGGGCTCTAAAGCTTGTTGCACTGCAGGGCTAAAGCTGGGCATAAAGGGCTCATCAAGGCTTTTAAGATTAAAGGCTTTTAGCCACTCCTCCTCTAGAGGATTACCCCTTTCTCCTTTAGGTGGGGTTTCTCTAGGATGCACATCAAAGACTTTAATGTCTTGTTTGTTTTGGGTGGTGTGCACGCTGGCATGGGGAGACTCATAAACATAAGACACCACCCCCTCTTGCTTGAGCGTGCCCTTAATTTTAATCTGTGTGTTTTGCGCCTTGAATTATCTAAACGCTTTAAATCTAATCTGCAGTTTGAATTTGATCCAACTTCCCGCGTTTAAAAGACCCCTCTTTGGCGCACAAACTCTCCAAATTCTTAAAAAAGGCGTTGCGATCAAAGACTTTTAAATTTTCCCCCTCATACGCGCTTCTTTCAAACATGCGATTGAGCAAGTGTATTTCTAAGACTTGGCAATCTTGTGTGCCTAACTTTTGGGCCAACTAGAAATGCCTGTACCGATATCTCTTTTGATAAAACCCTTGATGTGGTTAGCTAGATAATCTTTTAATCCGGGGTCTTTGATGTCCTTGTAGTAGGAGTTGAGCAGTTTGCGCGCGGGCTAGAATTAGCCATCTCAATGAGAAATGTGCTAAGATTTCAGCTTTTACAAGAAAAGAATTACCCCTGTGCTTGGGCGTGTGCGATCAAGGGCTCGATGACTGGATCTAAATTGCCCGAGAGCATGATCTCCTCTAGGCTATAAAGGGTTAAGTTAATGCGGTGATCGCTCAAGCGGTTTTGTGGGTAGTTATAAGTGCGGATGCGTTCACTACGATCCCCACTGCCCACCTGCATTTTACGGCTTTCAGAATTGGCCTGTTGTTGCTCTTCGATCTGCTTTTCATACAAGCGGGCTTTGAGGATTTTTAAAGCCTTGTCGCGATTTTTATGTTGAGATTTTTCATCCTGCATGGACACGCTAATGCCTGTGGGAATATGAGTGATGCGCACCGCCGAGTCTGTGGTGTTCACACATTGCCCCCCATGCCCGCCTGCTCTAAACACCTCTATGCGTAAATCATTGGGGTTGATATTCACTTCCACATCATCCACCTCAGGCATAATCGCTACAGTTACAGCAGAAGTGTGGATACGCCCCTGTGACTCGGTTTCAGGCACGCGTTGCACGCGGTGTGTGCCCGCCTCAAATTTTAGGCGCGAATACACCCCCTGCCCCTTGATTAAAGCGATCATCTCCTTGTAACCCCCTACGCTATTCTCGCTGGAGCTGACAATCTCTACTTTCCATTTTTTCAAATCTGCATAACGGCAGTAAGCTTTAAACAAGTCGCCCACAAAAATACCCGCTTCATCTCCTCCAGTGCCCGCACGCAATTCTAAGTAAATATTCTTGTTGTCGTTAGGGTCTTTGGGGATGAGCAAAATTTTGATGCGCTCCTCTAGGCTTAACTTTTCTTCCTCTAGGACCTTAAGCTCTTCTTTAGCCAGCTCGCCTAGTTCTTTATCCTCCAATAGAGACTTATTTTCTTGGATACCCTCTAGGGTCTGCAAATAGGTCTTAGCCACTTGGGCTAATTCCTCTAAACCAGCTTGCTCTTTGCTAAGCTCTGTGAGTTGCTTAATATCGCCTAAAACTTCGGGTTGTGTGAGAGAGTGCGCGATTGCATCGTAGCGTTGAACAATCGCTTGGAGTTTTTCAGATAGCACGGCTTAAGCGTTGGCAAGGGCGATCTTTTTCACGCTCGCATTTAAACGAGACACTTTCCTAGACGCGGTGTTTTTCTTTAAAACTCCCTTACTTACGAATTTATGCAATTCCTTATTAGCTACTTTCAAAGCATCTTGGGCTTTGGGCACATCATTATGCGCCACAGCTTCGCGCACAGCCTTTACAATATTTTTAAGGCGTGTTTTGTAAAAACGATTGCGTTCTGTGCGTTTGAGGGTTTGGCGAATGCGCTTTTCTGCGGACTTATGGTTAGCCACTACTTAATCCTTTTATCAAAAATAACATGGCAAAATTTTAGCTTACACAGCATTAAAGACTGATTAAAATTAGGGTAGATGATGGTTTTTGGCACAGATGGAGTAAGGGGCAGAGCGGGAGTGGAAATCACCCCCATGTTTGTGATACAACTAGGCATTGCAGCAGGGCTTTATTTTAAAGAGCAGGGCGCAAGCCGTAAAATTTTAGTGGGTAAGGACACGCGCAAGAGTGGCTACATGATTGAAAACGCCTTAGTGAGTGCGCTCACTTCTGTGGGTTATGATGTGATGCAAATAGGTCCTATGCCCACCCCAGCCATCGCCTTTTTAACTGAAAATATGCGCTGTGATGCGGGAGTGATGATTAGTGCTAGCCATAATCCCTTTGAAGACAATGGAATCAAGTTTTTTGATCGCTTTGGTTACAAGTTGCAAAAACAGAGCGAAGCAGAGATTGAAAAAATTTTTGCTGATTCCAAGCGGCTAGAGAGTAGCTATCAAAGTGGGGTGGCTATTGGGAGCTCTAAGCGCATCGATGATGTGATAGGACGCTATATTGTGCATTTGAAAAACTCTTTCCCTAAGCATTTGAGTTTACAGGGTATGCGCGTGGTGATTGATGTGGCTAATGGAGCGGGCTATAAAGTCGCTCCCATTGTCTTTAGTGAGTTGGGCGCAGATGTGATTGTGATCAATGATGAACCTAATGGGAGCAATATTAACGCCCAATGTGGAGCCCTTTACCCTCTAGGTCTCAGCCAAGAGGTGAAGCGTTATAGGGCAGATTTAGGAATCGCCTTAGATGGGGATGCTGACCGGTTGGTCGTGGTGGACGAATTGGGGCAAGTGGTGCATGGAGATAAACTCATCGGGGTTTTAGCTATGTATCAAAAACAACGCACCAAATTGGCTAGTAATAAAGTTGTGGCAACCACTATGAGCAATTTAGCCCTGCAAGAATATTTGAGTGGTCAGGGGATTTCTTTGGTGCGTTGTGAGGTGGGGGATAAATTTGTGAGCGCGTGCATGCAAGAGCAAGAGGCTAATTTTGGAGGTGAGCAAAGCGGGCATATCATTTTTGGGGATTATTCTAAAACGGGTGATGGAATTATGAGCGCTTTACAGGTGGCTGCGTGTGTGATTGAAAGCCGCAAGCGTAGCTCACAGGTGTTAAGCCCCTTTGAATTGTATCCTCAACTCCTAGAAAATGTCCGCATTAAAACTAAGAAGCCTTTAGAAAAGCTCCCTCACTTTAAAGAAATGCTTAAAAATTTAGAACAAGAAAATATCCGTCATCTGATCCGCTATTCAGGCACAGAGAATATTTTGCGTATCTTATTGGAAGGGCAGGATCGCTCCCTACTAGAAAAACGCGCTCAGGAATTACAGATTTTTTTTAAAGATCATTTAACTTGAAATCTGTCTTGATTTTTTGGCTCGCCTTTGTATTGGCTATTTTTGCCGATCAAGCCGTAAAGCAGTTGATCTTACAGGGCTTGCGCTATGAGGGGCCGGTAATTTCTATTGTATTGGCTTATAACGATGGTGTAGCCTTCTCCATGTTGCATTTTTTGGGAACATGGCTTAAATATTTGCAAATAGTGTTGTTGGTAGGTGTTGGGGTGTTTTTGTGGCGGCAAAAGGAGTTTTTTACCCAACATGCCCTATCTTTTGGTTTGGTGCTAGGAGGGGGAAGCTCTAATGTGATCGATCGCTTTGTGCACGGGCATGTGATTGACTATGTTTACTGGCACTATAAGTTTGATTTTGCGATCTTTAATCTGGCTGATGTGCTCATTGATGTGGGGGTGGGGTTACTTATTTTAAAGAGCTTTAAGGCAAAAGACAAGCAAGGGCAAGTATAATACGGGTTTTGGCAATTTGTGGTCGCGTAGCTCAGTTGGTAGAGCACTACCTTGACATGGTAGTGGTCGCTGGTTCAAGTCCAGTCGTGGCCACCATTGGACTTTAGGTTTTCTCCTATCGCTTCCACTCTATATGTCCGTTAATGCCGTGCTTTTCATAAACACTTAAGACCTCTTCTAAGAAGGCCACTAGGTCATGTTCTTTATTCTTGCGCGCGCTCTCTAATAAGCGCATAAACATCTTTTTGCCTGTTTCAGTCTGATTAAAGTTTTTCTTTAAGAAATTGTGCCGTGCACACAGAGTTTGCCCATTTTCTAAGCTGGCTTGCCCGCCCAAATCTTTAGGTTTAATATGATCCACATGCAACTCTACGCCTTCCTTTTGCCCTGCCCCACAGATCACGCATTTATACCCATCTCTCTCTAAAATCTGCTTTTTGAGCGCGGGGCTAAAATCTTCCAAATTTGGGCGTAAGGTGAAATTAGGATCATAGTGATACACCCCCTTGCCAACCTTGATTAAGTGTCCCTGTTGGTGGAGTTTTCTAATGCCTCGATCGGGGTCTCTAAATACCTTGCCTGTGCGCTCTTTGTATTCTTTTACCACCCAATCGACCACCTCCGGGTGTGCGATGTTTCTGTGAGGATGGGCCTTGAAAAACTCCATAATCAAATCTTGTTGGCTAATGCTCATTGAGGACCTTTAAAAAGCGTTCATAAGAGAGGGCGCAATAGGTAGGGTCTAATTCAATCCCTATAAAGGCGCGTTGGTTTAAGTGCGCTTCGATCATAGTTGTGCCGCTCCCACTAAAGGGATCGCAAATAGTGTCCCCCACAAAGCTAAAGAGTTTGATACAGCGCCGAGGCAATTCCCTAGGAAAGGGTGCAGGGTGTCCAATGCGCTTTTTAGATTCTCCATTAAAGCTCCAAAGTCCATTAGTCCATGCCATAAATTCCTCCTTGCTAATATCGCTCACGCCCTTAAAGGGCTTTTTCCACACTTGTTTATACAAAATGACAATGAGCTCCACAGGGGCGATCACATAGGGGGCAGACGCGCTTAGCCAACTTCCCCACGCCGTGCGCCTAGAGATATTGCCTTCATTCCACACAATGCTGCTATGATAAGACCAACCCACTTTTTTAGCCAAAGTGATCAAATCCGCTCCCACACTCTGCGCTCCGCCTTTATTTTTATCTAAGGGGATGTTCAGGCACAAACGCCCGCTTGTTTTAGTCCATTGATAAACATTCTCCAGCCAACACGCGCTAAAGTCTAAATATTCTTGGTAGCTTTGAGCGTCTTGACTGGCGTTATAGGCAATGCCCACATTGTAGGGCGGGGAGGTGATGATGCAATCTAGGCACTCTTGGGGCAAGAGAGCTGAATTAAGCGCGCTAGCTTGATAAAGGCGGCTTTGATTATGGGTAAAAAAAATATCTTGTTTCATAGATTACCTATTGTGATCATAGTGAGCTCGACATTCTAACACATTTGCGCGCGTCTCTATTCAGTAGAAGCTTAAAGAGATACACTACTTTCTAGCCAAAAGGGTTGTTAATGCAAGGTTTGTTTAGTCTAAAAAATGCGTTTTGGGTGTGGCTTGTGGCTGGGTTGTTTTGTCTGAATGGACGAGATACCTTGTTTTATGATCCAAGTTGTGATGAGGCTTGGAATCTTGTATTTCCCGATGAGGATAAAAATGAAGACGACAAAAAAACCCTGCGTGCCCCAAGATGAGAAAAAGGCAGATTACTACGAAGAGCTCTGCCATAAGAATGCTAACTTTCCTGCAAAAATCTACAATCACAGCCCAATGAACACGACGGGTGCTTTGATATTCGTGGCGGGGTAGACCCTAAATCACTAGACAAGGGGCCTACTGAATATGAGTATTAACTCCCCTTGATTTGGGCTAGCAATCTGTCTACCTCTGCTTGCAAGTGTTTTAAGTCTTTAGAATTATCCAACACGAAGGGGCTTAGGGACTTTTTAATTTCTACATCCATCTGGGTGTTGAGGCGTTGTTCTATTTGCTCTAAACTTAAGCCATCGCGCGTTTGCAGGCGGGTAATCTGCAATTCTCTAGGCGCGTAAATCAACACCACTTGAGAAATCCCATAGGTCTTGATCCCCTCAATTTCAAAGAAAAGCGGGATGTCTAAAAAATAGGGCTGGTGGTGGGCTTCTAGTTCTTGGGCTTGCTCTAACATTTTAGCGCGCACTTTGGGG